>NZ_DASUIR010000029.1:0-96899 GCF_036279715.1 Cellulomonas sp.
CACACGACCCCCACCCCGAACGGGACAAGAACCACACGACGATGAACCATCTTGGCATCGACTACTTGGCACACTGTTGAGTTCTCAAGGAACAGACGCGCATCCCGCAAGGCCCTTCGACCCGCCCGGAGGCAACCGTTCTAACTTAGCGGAGTGGACTCCCTCCGTCAACTTGCTCGTTTCTGAGCTCGCTGCGAGGATGCCGCCTCCTCCCGGACACAACAGCGCTGTGGCGACAGAGCCGCCATCAGTGTTGAGCCGGGGGTGGTCGCCCTCCGGGACCAGCCACCGCTGCGGACCATCTCTGGTCCTTCTCGGTGTCCGTTCCTCCCTGCCGGGCGACAACGTGAACACTACGCAGCGCCCCAGTGAACCGTCAAATCGCCTCGACGTGACGACGGTCACTCACATGGACTCTGACCAGCGCAGATACCCGTCTTGCGGGCGTCGCGCGACCTCAGTACAGCGCGCTGGCCAGTGCCCGACGCGCTGGGCCGACCCGCGGATCGTCACTGCCGACGACCTCGAACAGGTCGATCACGCGAACGCGCACCGCCTCGCGATCCTCCCCGGCTGTCACGCGCACCAGGTCGACGAGGCGTGTGAACGCGTCGTCCACGTTCCCCCCGAGCACGTCGAGGTCCGCGACGAGCAGCTGTGCGTCGATGTCCCGGGCGCCCGCCGCGGCCGCCGCGCGAGCAGCAGCGAGGTCAGCACCGCTCGTCCGCATCAGGAGGTTGACCTGAGCGAGACCCGCGCGCGCCATTCCGTCGCGCGGGTTCTCCTTCAGTGCTTGGGCATAGGCGTCGGCGGCCCCCGCCAGGTCGTCTCTTTCGATCGCGTCGTACGCGGCCTGGTGCAGCGGCGGGAGCGGCGGCTCCTCGGGCTCCGATGCAGGCTCCTCGCTCGTCGGGGCTGCTGAGCCGACCGTGCCGGTCACACCGTTCGCCGCAGCAGCGGCGATGACCTGGTCGAGCACCCCGCGCACCTGCTCGAGCGGATGCTGACCCTGGAACAGTGGCAGCGGCTGACCGGCGATGACCGCGACGACCGCGGGCACGGCCTGCACCGACACCTGGAACGCGGCAGCGACCTGAGGGTTGGCCTCGGCGTCGATGCGCGCGAGCAGGAACTTCCCAGCGAACTCCTCGGCGAGCGTGCCCAGGTCACGCGCGAGCGCGATGCTGACCTCGCTCCACGACGCCCAGAGCAGCACCACGACCGGGTGCTCGGTGGAGCTCTCGACCAACGAGCCGAAACCTGCCTCGTCGACGTCGACCACGTAGGTGCCAGCCACCGGCAGCCCGCCGGGACTGCCGGGCGGGGGCGTGGCCGGACGCGTCAGGGCAGCGAGATCGACCGCTCCGCGGACGTCGAGGCGCGGCTGGGGGACGGGGGGCTGACTCATCGTTGCGACTCCTGCGTGTAGCGGTTCGTCACTCGCCGGTGACGGAGGTCAGTGAGTGCTCCGCTGCGAGCACCTGGATCTGCGTCGTCGTGGAGCCTGCCGGCGGCACGTAGAACGCGACGACGTCGGTCCAGGTCCGCACCGCGCTCTTCGTCACGCTCGCTCGACCGGCCAGCGCAGCCTCGAAGGGATCGTCGAGCGCTACACGGCCCTGTGCGACCGCGATCGTCGTCTGGGTCGTCATCGCGCCGACGACGATGGCCCCGCCGTCGGCAGTGGCCAGTGCGACGATTCCTCCGTCTGTGGGCGTGTAGGTCTCGGTGACCGTCGCGACCGCCTTGAGGCTCTCGGAGTACGCCGCCCGCTTGGTCTCGATGTACGTACGGAAGAAGTCGGCTGGGAAGGCTCCAGCGAAGATCGAGGCGTCGCCGTTGGCCAGCACGTCGGCGTACTGCGCGAGCGTCTCGGCCGGACTGAGCAGGAGCCCGGTGGCGTCAGCGGCGATCGGGGCGCTGCCGTGGGCCGTGTCGGCGGTCGGCGGCATCTGCACTCCCGCACCGAGACGCGCCCAGCCCCACAGGCGATACGGGTCGCGAGCCGTCGCCTGCGTGAGCACGAGCAGGCGTGGGGCTTGGAGGTCGTCCGGCTGCTCCGTCACGACGAGCTCGGTCCGTGGCCAGGTCGTCGTGTCCGGAACGACGAGCGTCTGGGCCTTGGTAGGCAGGACGGTCGGCGGCTTGGCGCCGGCGGTGGCCGTCGCACGCACGTACTCAGCGGCTCGGATGGCGAGCGCCGGACCGGTCACGCGTCCCGGGAGGGCCCCCGGGTCGAGCGTCGCGTCCGCCGCCGTGAGCACCGCGCCGATCCGCGAGAGGACGCCCTCGGACTGAGCGACGCTCAGCACCGGAGGAGCGACGGCCGGCGCCGCTCCAGGCTCGGGCTGTGGCAGTGATGCGGCGCAGGCTCCCAGCGACAGCGCGAGCGCTGTCGTCAACGTCAACCGTGCGGCGTGGCGCAGGCCGGCCCTCATCGGTGGGTCCCTTCGTCCGTGTCTCCTGCGGCATCATCCGGTCCGTCGGCGTCATGCCCCGGGAAACCCCACGCGCGGCGCCACGCGTCGGCTCGCGCGCTCTGCGGTTCGACTGACGGTTCGTCGGTCGGCTCGACGGGAAGCGCCGGCTTGCCCATGGCCCAGGTCGGGCGTCGCATGGAGGTCTGATCCGATCCGTCGGTCGCCGCCGGGTCGCGCCGTGCGGTTCCGTGGTCCCCTGCGGGACGCGACGCGCCAGGATCGGCAGCCGTTCGGGAGCCCTGCGACTCCGGCTGGGTCCCCCCGGGCACCCAGCCACCTGGTGCGACCGGGGCGCCAGGACCGGTTCGCCCGCCGCCTGGGGCGGCGGGCCGCAGGAAGTAGCTGGGGAGAGCGGCCGTCGCCGACGTCGGCCCTGCGGGTGTGCGCGGTGAGTGGTCGTGTGGGCCCACCGGTACGGCCGACGACCGGCCGGGCTGCGAGTGCACGCCGTACTCCGACGACGTCGGGCCCGTATCAGGATGCTTCTCGCGCTCCACCGGAGGGGCCGTCGCGGCTCGCTCTTCCTCTCGGCGCGCGGCGGGCTGCACATCCTCAGCAGACCGCCAGGTCGCAGGAGGCAGACCGGCTGCAGCGCCGGTTCCGGTGGCGGTTGCGGGACCATCTGCACCAGCCCGGCGAGCTTCGCGGGCCGGGCCGGTTGCCGGGGCCCAGCCGGTGGCGGCGGGAGGAGTCGCGCCGCCGGCCCTCGCCGGAGCCTCCGTCGGTGCCTCGCGCTCTGCCAGGGGGACGAACAGCGGCTCAGCACCGGCAACGGGGGCGTCAGACGATCCTCGGCCACGCCGCCGGGTGGCCGAGCCGGTGGCTGCCTCCGCCTCGCGCAGCTGGCGGCGCGTGAGAACCACCGTCTCCGTCGCATCGGCCGAGTCCGCACCCGCTGCGGCGCCGGGTCGGGGGCTCGCGACGGTCGGCATGGCGCCTGTGAGGACGGGGTGCCACTCAGGCTCGGTCAGGCCGCGTCGGGCGCGGAGCCACAGGCGTGCGCCGAGAAGCAGACCCGCGAGCAAGAGCAGCGCTCCCCCGATGACGCCGGGCCACAGCCAGGGCGTCGTCACCGTCCGCGGCCACGCGAGCTCGATGACGGGTGACGAATCGCCGAGGCTTGCGACCAGCAGGCTCCACCGGCCCGGCTGCGCATCCCAGGTGAGCGTTGCCGTGCCGTTGCCGGTCGCCTGCGCGACCCAGAGGTCAGAGCCGGTGGGGTCAGCGACCGCAGCCGTGGCGCCTCCGGCGGTCTCGCTGGGCGCGGAGGCGGACGGTGCAGCTGCGGCCGGTTCCGAGGCAGCTGGTTCGGTCGGGGCCGGTTCGGTCGCCGCGGCTCCGGGAGCCACCGATGCGGCAGGCGTCGGAGCCTGCTCGGCGACCGTCGCGGTCCGCAGGGCATGCCAGCTCGCCAGACCGGTGATCTGGGCGTGGGCGTCCGTCCCTACCCAACCCGCCACGTCGGTGTCACGACCGACAGCGATCACCACAGGAGCGTCGTTCGCCGCGTGCACCGTGACAGTGACCGGACTGCCGGCAAGCTCGAGGACGCCGGGATCCGCGACCACCAGGTGAGCATCCGGCGAGGACCCCGCGACCAGGACGTCGTCACCTCGCCAGACGGTCGACGAGGCAACCCCGAGACCGATGGCCAGGAGGCCGAGCACGCCGAGCACGGCGGCGATGAGTCGTTGGAGCACGCGGGATCCTCTCGAACGTGACAGTCCAGGATAGGCAGGTGCCCGCGGCCAGGCAGAACGAGAGCCGGCACCGCCGCTCGGAACGAACCCGTACCGGGCGCGCACGTGGACCGTTACCCTGGCACCAGACTTGTCGCCGACCGAACCGGCGCCTCCCCCGAGGCGGTCACGGACCGGCGCCCGCGCGCTCAGGAGGATCTTCCGTGCCAGAGGACCGTTCGCCCTTCCCCGTGGTCAACTTCCGCGGCTATGACCGCGACGCGGTCGACGGACGACTCGCCGCGTTGGAGCAGGCCCTGGCAGATGCCCGCGCCCAGGTCGAGTCGCTCGACTCCCGCGCGATGCAGGTCTCGGGCGAGCTCTCCGAGGCGCACCGCCAGCTCCGTGAGGCCGAGCGCCCCACGTACTCGGGCCTGGGCTCGCGCATCGAGCAGCTGCTGCGGTCGGCGGAGGAGCAGTCGTCCGACGTCGTCCAGCAGGCGAACGCCCAGGCGTCCGACTCCCTGGCGCGCGCCAAGCTCGCAGCGGGTCAGCTGCGCGCACGCGCTGAGAACGAGGTCGCGGAGCTCCTCGCCACGGCACGCCGTGAGGCCGAGGAGCTTCGGAGCACCTCGACGACCGAGGCCGAGAGCACGCTCGCCGCTGCGCAGCGTCGGGCCGAGGAGCTCGTCGGGTCGGCAGAGCGGGAGGCTGCGCGGATCCAGAGCGCCATCACGACCGAGGAGAGCGAGCGTCGCAGCTCCCTCGAACGCGAGCTCGGAACCCTGCGGGCGACGGTCGAGCGCGAGGCCACCGAGCTGCGGATCTCGACCGAGCGGGCCGCGAGCGAGCTGCGGGGGACGACCGAGACCGAGACCAGCGCGCAGCGCGAGGACGCCGAGCGCTACGCACAGGACCTTCGGCAGAGCGCTGAGGCGGACACCACGGCGCTGCGCCAGCGGGTCGAGGCCGAGCTGGCGGCCGCACGTGGTGACGCCGAGAGGTTCGCTGCGATGCAGCGGTCGGTTGCCGCCACGGAGGTCGCGGAGGCCCGGCAGGCGCTCGCCGCCGAGCTGACGTCCCAGCGCACGGCAGCCCAGGAGTTCGCTGACAACGTCAGGTCGCGGGCCGAGCGCGAGGCGGCTGCGCTGCAGCAGCGGGTCGCGGCCGAGGTCGCGGCGTTGCGCGCCGAGGCCGAGCAGTACTCCGGGTTCGTCCGTGCGAGTGCCGAGCGCGAGACGGGCGAGATGCGGGCCACCACGGCCGACGAGGTCGCTGCTCTGCGTACCGAGACGGAGCAGACGATCGCCGCGCTGCGGCTTGAGGCGGAGACGTACGCCACCGAGCTCCGGTCGCAGGCCGAGCGCGAGACCACCGAGCTGCGCGAGCGTACGACGCAGGAGACAGGCCACCAGCGCGATGCGGCCGTCCGAGTGACGACCGAGCTGCGCGACACGACCCAGCGCGAGGCCACGGAGCTCACCGAGCAGACGCACCGTGAGGTCGCCGAGCTGCGGGAGAGCACGCGGGTGGAGGTCGAGCGACTCGTGACGGAGGCGCAGCGCACGGCTGCCGAGCTGACCGCGACGGCCAAGGCGAAGGCCGACGCCCTCGTGCGGCAGACCGAGCAGGCGCTCGCCGACGCCGAGCTCAGCATCGCGGCGCGGCACGAGGAGGCGGAGCGGTCCGACGCCGATCGGCACACGACGGCCCGCGCCGAGACCGAGCGGCTCGTCCGGGATGCCGAGGCGCACGCGACCGAGGCCGAGCAGCGGGTCGCCAAGGCACTCGAACAGGCCGAGAAGGTGCGGATCGACGCCGAGACGCACGCGAAGGAGCTGCTCTCCAACGCACGGCGCAACGCCGACCGTGTGGTCGCCGAGGCGCGCGAGCACGCCGAGAACTCCCTGTCGGAGGCGATGACCGAGTCGGAGCGCGAGCGCACGAGCGCGCAGCGGCAGGTCGAGGACCTCAACCGCCAGCGCGAGTCCATCACGTCCTACCTCGATGAGCTGCGCAACCTGCTCGGCAACGACCCGATGCCCAGCAAGCAGGCTCTCGAGCGCGCGCAGAAGGCCGAGGCGCAGTTCGCCGAGAAGCAGACGGGCGCGCAGCCCGTCGTGCCCGCACGAGCCGCTGCCGTCGGCACCGCCGGCACCGCGGGGCGGACGCCGACCAGCCAGCCTGCCTCGCGACCGGTGGCTCGGCCGGCAGGCAAGGGTCGCCCGGCGCCGGTCTCGGCGGCGGCGCAGGTCAGCGGTGACGCTTCGACCGACGCCTCGCACCACCCGGAGCCGACCGAGCGCAAGGACGCGGACGCAGCCGGGTCAGGTCGTGACGTGGACAGCGCTGCTGAGAGCGCGCCGGACGCCGTGCCGCAGGACAACGATGCTCCGGTCACCGGTCGCTGACATCGCGGGGACAGCGACGGAGGGCCCGTTCGCGTGACCACCTCGGGCGACAGCACCACGTGGCGCGAGCAACGCCGCGAGGCGAGTGCCGTGCACGCGGATGCTCTCGAGCGTCGACGCGCGGCCGAGGCCGCGCGGGCCCGCGCCCTGATCGCGGACTTCTTGGTGGACGTCCGGGCACGGCAGGTGGCGCCCGTCCCGCTGCAGGCACGGAGCTATGACGGCCGGCATCGCTACCGGACACCACTGCTCGGGTGGTACCTGCGGCGCGACAAGAACGTCGCGATCGGCACTGACGGCAACTACTACGTGCTCGGCGTCCCCACAAGCCTGCGGGCTCAGCTGCGTGGGACGTCTGTCGTGCCACGCGATCCCCCGCTCGTCGTCGGGGCCGGGGGCAAGGACGGCGAGTCGCTCGACCTCAAGGACGCGCTCGCGCGGGTGCTGAGCTCCTAGGCGGGGCGCTGGGCCGGTCCGTTCAGCCGCGAGCGCGCCGTTCGTCGATGTCGGCCCGACCGGCAAGGTCGCCGATCGCTTCCGCAACCGCGTCCGGGTCCTCGATCGCGGTCAGGTGTCCGGCATGGGGGACGACGACGAGATGCGGGGCTCTGAGGGCCGCCGCCATGTGCTCGGCCGCGGCGACCGGCGCTGCGACATCCTCGTCACCCACCAGGACGAGCGATGGCCCCGCAAACCGGCGCAGCACGGGCGTGCGGTCGGGACGAGCGGCCATCGCACGCTGGGACCACGCGACACCGGCTGGCGCCTGCTGCCCGATCAGAGCGCCGACCCGGTCAGCGAGCTCCGGGCGCAGCGTCCGGCTCGTCTCGCCGAGCAACGCTGTCGCCATCGGGCGCACCGCGTCCACGGTCCCTGACGACTCGAGCTCGGCCGCGATCCGCAGCCGGTTCGCCCGCGCCGCGTCGTCGTCCGGGGTCGATCGCGTGTCGAGCAGGCCGAGACCCGCGACGAGACCGCGATGGCGGTCCAGCAGCGCCAGCGCCACGTACCCACCCATCGACAGACCCACGACGACCGCCCGTTCGACGCCGACGGCTGCGAGGGTCTCGGCGACCGCGTCCGCCGCATCCTCGAGCGCGGGGGACGACGTCCCCAGCCCTGCCGAGCCACCGAGCCCCGGCAGGTCGACGGCGAGGACGGTGCGGGCACCGGGCACGAGCGGCGCCACGTCGTCCCACATCCGCGAGTCGAGCGGGAAGGCGTGCAGCAGGACGACGGGGAGCACGTCGCGAGGACCCGTGCGGTACGTCAGGACGTTGAGGCTGGTCATGCGGACTCCTCGGCGGGGGTGGTCACGGTTCCCGACCAGTGGGTGGGCAGCGGCAGCGGGTGCCCGGGCAGGACGTGGCCGACGATCTCGTCGAGCACGCGTCGCACGGCGGGCTCCCCCACCCACAGGTGCTTCGCCCCATCGACCCCGATGACCTCCGCGTGCCGGACCCGCGCGAACCGCGCGCGCGCCTCCTCCGGTCGCAGGTAGTCGTCGAGCTCGGGGACCAGCACGACCAGCGGCTTGCCGAACGCGTCCCACGCGTCGAGGTCGGCGTCCGTCGCGCGGTGCAACGGCGGCGACAGGAGGATCGCGCCCTCGAGCCCCGGGTCGCGCCCGTGCATCAGTGCCAGCTCGGTCCCGAAGGACCAGCCGACGAGCCAACGACGCGGGAGGTCGTGGAACTCGGCGAACTCGATCGCGGCGTGCACGTCGAACCGCTCGCCGTCGCCCGCGTCGAAGGCGCCCTCGCTCGTGCCCCGCGGGCTCGCCGTCCCGCGGGTGTTGAACCGCAGCACCGCCAGGTCGGCGAGCGCGGGCAGACGCCACGAGGCCTTGCGCAGGACGTGGGAGTCCATGAAGCCGCCGTGCGTGGGCAGCGGGTGGAGAGTCACGAGCGTCGCCGCCGGGCGCGCGGGGCTGCCGTCGACCCCGAGCGGCCGGGCGAGCTCTCCGACCAGCGTCAGGCCGTCCGCTGTGTGCAGCTCGATGTCCTCGCGATACGCGGGCAGGACCGTCAGCGACCTGATCTCAGCGCCGCCGGCCGGCCGTGGGTGCGGGTGAGTGCGTGGGGTGCTCATCGGCATCGAGCCTACCGAGCGGGCCGACGACGGTCGCGGGCGGCCCAGCACGCGACGTGCCAGTGGCGCCGGTCGGCGAGCGCCGCCTCGGCACCGAACAGCCCGTCGGCCGCCCAGGCGACGACGTGCGCCGTCCCAGGTGCGATGAGCTGGTCGCACCCCGGGCAGCGGTACTCCCGGTCCGAGCCGGTCACGCGCTGCACCGTCCAGTCGCCGCCCGGTCCGCTCTCGCTGCTGCGCCCGCCACGCACGCGGTCGATGTCGAGCGGCAGGGGCTCCGCGCCGTACGGGCGCTTCGTCGACCTCCGGCTGCTCGGCATGGTGTCCATCCTCCTCCGACGACGTGCGGCGGCGAACGCTCAGCCCAGCGTCGCTGCCGACTCGATCGTCGGGATCGCATGGGCGCGGATGAGCTCGGCGTACCAGTACGCCGAGTCCTTGGGCGTGCGCTCGAGCGTGTCGTAGTCGACGCGCACGATGCCGAACCGGCGGTCGTAGCCGTACGCCCACTCGAAGTTGTCCATGAGCGACCACACGAAGTAGCCGCGCACGTCGGCGCCGTGGTCGATGGCCTCGCCGACCGCGTCGATGTGGTCGTGCAGGTAGGACACGCGGTCGAGGTCGTGCACGCGACCGTCCGGCGACACCTCGTCGTGAAACGCCGCACCGTTCTCAGTGACCACGAGCGGCAGGCCCGGGTAGCTCTGGTGCAGGTCGACGAGCAGCTCGGTGAGGCCCTCCGGCTCGATGTTCCAGCCCATCGCGGTGTGGGGGCCTGGCAACGGGAGCCACTCGATGTCGTCGGTCGCGGGCCAGGCGCTCAGCGCCGAGGACTTGTGGCCGTCGGGCCCCGGCGTGCCGTCCCCCGGCACGCGCACGGCGTCCGACTTCCGCACGAGCCCGGTCGCGTAGTAGTTGACCCCGAGGACGTCGAGCGGGATCGAGATGAGGTCGAGGTCGCCCGGCTGCACGAAGGACCAGTCGGTGACCGACGCGGTGTCCTCGATGACGTCCGCGGGGTAGGCGCCGTCGAGCAGCGGTCCGAGGAAGACCCCGTTGGCGAGCCCGTCGATCCGCCGCTTCGCGTCGAGGTCCTCGGGCGAGTCGGACGCCGCGCGCGTCACGTGCAGGTTGAGCGTGATGGAGATCTGGGCGTCCGGCCCGACGACGTCGCGCACGGCGCTCCCCGCGAGCCCGTGCGCGAGGTTGAGGTGGTGCACCGCGGCGAGTGCGTCGGCGTGGTTCTCACGACCGGGCGCGTGCACGCCTGCTGCGTAGCCGAGGTAGGCCGAGCACCACGGCTCGTTGAGGGTCGTCCAGATCTTCACGCGGTCGCCGAGCACCTCGGCAGCCTTGGCGGCGTAGTCCGCGAAGCGGTACGCAGTGTCGCGCGACGGCCAGCCACCCGCGTCCTCGAGCGCCTGCGGGAGGTCCCAGTGGTAGAGCGTGACGACGGGGTCGATTCCGGCGCCGACGAGCTGGTCGACGAGGCGGGAGTAGAAGTCCAGGCCCCGGGGGTTGAACGCACCCGAACCCGCGGGCTGGATGCGCGGCCACGCGAGCGAGAACCGGTACGCGTGCAGCCCGATCCGCTTCATGAGCGCCACGTCGTCGACCATGCGGTGGTAGTGGTCGGCCGCCACCGCACCGGTGTCACCGTTCAGCACCTTGCCCGGCGTGCTGGAGAACGTGTCCCAGATCGACGGCCCGCGACCGTCTTCGTCGACGGCGCCCTCGACCTGGTACGAGGCGGTCGCCGAGCCCCAGAGGAAGTCGGCGGGGAACTGGCGTCCGGAGGGGCGCGCTGTCGTCATCGGGCAGTCCTTCATGGTGGGTCAGGGGCGTCAGGCGCCGGGTTCGGCACGGCAGCCCACGTCAGATCGAATCGATACGATACACGGCCCGGCCCGAACCCGCGAGGGTCCGACCCGGGCCGTGCGACGACGCACGACGATACGCGAGCACCGTCAGACGGCGACGTCGACCGAGGCCTGACCGGCCTCGGCCCGAGCCTCGGCGCCACCGACCACACGCACCGACCACGGGCCCGTCGCACCGGTCGCGTCGACGCGGATATGGTCGCCGTCGCGCGCCACCGTGAACGTCGCACCCTCGGCGCCTCCCGGCCGCGGGACGGTCGTGACCGACCGGTGCCCGTCGGGGAGCTCGAACAGCTGCAGGGTCACGCCGTCGACGTAGTCGTAGTCGGGGCGGTCGGTTCGTGCGCCCACCGGGAGCACCGTGCCGGGCCGGACCAGCAGCGGCAGCGAGTCGAAGCCGTGACGCTCGTTCACCCAGCGCGGACCCGTCAGGTGCTCGCCTGTCAGGAGGTGCGTCCAGGTGCCCTCCGGCACGTAGAACGACACGTCGCCGACCGCGTTGAACACGGGGGCCACGAGCAGCGCGTCGCCGAGCATGTACTGCGTGTCGATGCCCGCGGTCCCCCGGTCGTCGGGGAACTCGAGAATCATCGGCCGCATGACCGGCGTCCCCGCGGCGTGCGCCTCGCCGCCGACGCGCGCGAGGTAGGGCATGAGCGACAGCTTGAGCTTGGTGAACCGGCGCGTGACGTCGACGGCCTCCTCGTCGAACGCCCACGGCACGCGGTAGGAGCCGGAGCCGTGCAGACGGCTGTGCGACGACAGCAGGCCGAAGGCGAGCCACCGCTTGAACACCGCGGGGTCGGGCGTGCCCTCGAAGCCGCCGATGTCGTGGCTCCAGTAGCCGAAGCCCGACATCGCGAGCGACAGCCCACCCCGCAGCGACTCCGCCATCGACACGAACGTCGACTCGCAGTCGCCACCCCAGTGCACCGGGAACTGCTGGCCGCCCGCAGTCGCCGAGCGGGCGAACAGCACGGCCTCGCCCTTGCCCTTCTCCTCCTCGAGCAGCTCGAAGACGGCCTTGTTGTACAGGTGCGTGTAGTAGTTGTGCATCCCCGCAGGGTTCGATCCGTCGTGCCAGACGACGTCCGTGGGGATCCGCTCGCCGAAGTCGGTCTTGAACGCGTCGACCCCCATGTCGAGCAGGCCCTTGAGCTTGCCCTGGTACCAGGCGGTCGCCTCGGGGTTGGTGAAGTCGACGAGCCCCATGCCGGCCTGCCACAGGTTCCACTGCCAGACCGACCCGTCGGGGTTCTTCACGAGGTAGCCCAGCTCGCGTCCCTCGGCGAAGAGCGCCGAGCGCTGGGCGATGTACGGGTTGATCCACACGCAGATCTTCAGGTCCTTGGCCTTGAGCCTGGCCAGCATGCCCTCGGGGTCCGGGAACGTCGCCGGGTCCCACACGAAGTCGCACCAGTGGAACCGGCGCATCCAGAAGCAGTCGAAGTGGAACACCGACAGCGGCAGGTCGCGCTCGGCCATGCCGTCGATGAAGCGCGTGACCGTGGTCTCGTCGTAGTCGGTCGTGAACGACGTCGACAGCCACAAGCCGTACGACCACTCCGGCACCCGCGCGGGACGCCCGGTCAGCGCGGTGAGCTTGCGCAGGATGTCCTTCGGGGTCGGTCCGTAGATGACGTAGTAGCGCAGCGACTGACCCTCGACGCTGAACTGGGCGCGCGAGACGACCTCGGTGCCGACCTCGAACGAGACCTTCTCGGGCTGGTCGACGAAGACGCCATACCCGGCGTCGGTCAGGTAGAACGGGACGTTCTTGTACGCCTGGTCCGACGCCGTGCCGCCGTCCGCGTTCCAGATGTCGACCGTCTGGCCGTTCTTGACGAACGCCCCGAACCGCTCGCCCAGCCCGTAGACGTGCTCGCCGACTCCGAGCGTCAGCTGCTCGCGCACGAAGTGCCGTCCCACGGCATCGGTGATCACGCCGACGCTGCGGGAGGTCGACGTCGTCAGCTGGCGGTCGCCCGCCACGAAGTCCACGTTCCACTCGCCCTCGGTCGCCACCCGCGCCGTCAGCGCACCCGATCGGAACGTCGCGACCGGTTCACCCGAGCGGTCGGGTCCGGACACCTCGACGTCGGCCGAGGCGGTCGCGAGCTCGAACCTCGGGCCCCTGTTCAACCCACCCTGGAAGTGCTCGATCGTCACCCCGACGACGTCGTCCATGGGCGAGTGGAAGGACACGGTCACGAGCGGACGGTTCAGGGTGTCACCCCGCTTCTCGAGCGGCCCGGTCGCGGCGTACACCGTGAGGGACCCCGGCTCCGCTACCACGTCGTCGACCGCCTGAGGCCGCAGGATCGTGACACCGGGCAGCACCTGCCAGTAGCCATCGTTGAACTTCATGACGTCCTCTCGATCAGCGCGACGGCGCCCTCGGGTCCGAGGTCGACCGTGCCCGTGGTGTCAGTACCGGTGAGCAGGTCTCGATGGATGCCGGCCAGCACGACAGTGCGCTGATCGGCAGCGGGGTCGAGCAGGAACACCACATGCCATGGCTCTGTTCGTGTGCTCGTCCTATCATCGAAGCGTTTCGACATTCTAGAGGCTCCAGGTCTGAAGTGTCCACGCATGCATCCCATGAAAATAGGCACCTGGTCGCGATACTCGCCGTCGAACCGCTTGCGTGTCGAATCGATCCGTCGTCCACGCCGCCAGTCCTGCTCGGGGCCAATCTCGGCGCTAAGGTAGGCGCGGAGGCGCCCAGACGCGCCCGACGGCGGCCACCCGGCCGGACGCACGACCGAGCAGACAGGCGCACGGTGGCAACGATCGACGACGTGGCGAGAGCCGCTGGAGTGTCGACCTCGACGGTCTCGTACGTCCTCTCCGGAAAGCGCCCCATCTCCGCAGCGACCCGTCTCCGCGTCGAGCGGAGCATCCGCGACCTGGCCTATCGGCCGCATGCCGGCGCACGCGCACTCGCGTCGAGCCGTACGAACGTGATCGGGCTCATGGCGCCGCTGCGGGTCGACGTCAACGTCAGCGTCATCATGCAGTTCGTGACCGGCGTCGTCACGGCGGCCCGCACCTTCGACCACGACGTGCTGCTGCTGACGCAGGACGACGCCACCGGGCTCGAACGCGTCGCCGACGGCTCGATGGTCGACGCGCTGATCATGATGGACATCGAGGCCGACGACCCTCGCGTCCCCGTCCTCGTCGGGCTGCGCCAGCCGGCCGTGCTGATCGGCCTGCCCCGCGACTCGGCGGGCCTGTCGTGCGTCGACCTCGACTTCGACGCCGCGGGACGGGTCGCCGTGCGGCACCTCGCGCGCCTCGGGCACCGACGGATCGCCCTGATCGGTTCGCCCCGCGCGGTCCTCGAGCGCCACACGTCCTACGCGGACCGCATGCTGCGGGGGTTCACCGCCGAGTCCAGGGAGCTCGGGCTCGTCGCAGTCGCGGTGTCGTGCGAGTCGTCGCACACAGGAGCGATCGCCGCCGTCGACCAGGTCCTCGAGAGCATGCCCGACGTCACGGCTCTCGTGGTGCACAACGAGGTCGCGCTGCCAGCCGTCATCGCGACCCTGCGCGAACGCGGCCGCCGCGTCCCCGATGACATGTCCCTCGTCGCCGTGTGCCCGGAAGACGTCGCTGTCGGACAACCGCTCCCCCTCACCTCGGTGGACATCCCTGCCCACGCGATCGGACGTGTCGCCGTGGAGATGGCGATGGCTCGCGTCGAGGCCGAGCAACCGGCCGAGACGCGCTTGCTGCTCCCGGTCCTGACCGAACGCCAGAGCACCGCGCCGCTGAACTGAACCGCATGATCGGTCGGGCGCGGCTCGCCGAGCACGACACCCCACTCGCGGCCCCGCTACTTGACCGCCCCGGCCGTGATCCCCCGAGTGAGCGTGCGCTGGAAGATCAGGAAGAAGATGATCGCCGGCAGCAGGCTGATGAGCGAGCCTGCGTTGATCGTCGGTGCGTCCATGAGGCGGTCGCCCTGCAGCGACGCGAGCGCCACGGGGATCGTCTGGGTGCGGTTGTCGATGAGCATGACGAGCGGGATGAAGAACTCGTTCCACGTCCAGATGAAGAAGAAGATGACGAGCACCGACAGCGTGGGTCGGCTGATCGGGAAGACCACGCGCCACAGGACCTGCCAGCGGCTTGCGCCGTCGAGCGCCGCGGCCTCGAGGATCGACGGCGGGAAGGTGGCGAACACCGAGGACAGCAGGTAGGTGCCGAACGCGCTCTGGATCACGGTGAAGATGATGATCACCGAGAGCTGGTTGTTGTAGAGCCCGGTGGCCTTCGCGAGGTAGTAGAGCGGGTAGATCAGCGCCTCCTGCGGCAGCATGTTCGCGAACAGGAAGATGGCGACGATCCACAGCCGGCCCCGGACGCGCCCGATGCCGAGCGCGTACGCGTTGAGCAGCGACACCACCGTCCCGAGCAGGGCGACCGCGCCGCTGATGACGATCGAGTTGACGAGCTTCTCGGGGAAGTTGACGCGGTGCCAGAAGTTCACGAGCCCATCGGTGTAGAGCTTGCTGGGCAGGCTCAGCGGACCGTTGGCGGAGTACTCGGCGGGCGACTTGAACGCGTTGAGAACCATGATCACGAACGGCACCATCATGGCGAGCGCCACGAGCACCGTGAGCGCCAGGATGACCCAGCGCAGCGCGCCACGGTGGAACCTGTCGCGCGGTCGGTGCGCGGCGACCGGAGCCGGACCGGCCGGGTCCAGGACGAGGATGTCAGCAGCCATCTCAGCGGCCCTCCTTGCGCTCGCTCGCCGCTTGCGCGCGCATGAACACAGCGGCGACGACGATGACGATGAGGGTCAGGACGGTCGCGATCGACGCGCCGTAGCCGACCTGGGACTTCGGGAAGAAGTTCTGGTACGAGAAGTACGACGGCACGTTCGTGGTGTTCTCCGGGCCACCCTTGGTGAGCACGTAGATCGGGCCGAACACCTTGAGGGCCGCGATGGTGCACGTCAGCGTCACGACGAACGTCTCGGGCTTGATCTGCGGCAGGGTGATCGCCCGGAACCGGGCCATCCACCCCGCACCGTCGAGCTCGGCGGCCTCGTACAGCTCGGGGTCGACGCGCTGGAGCGCGGCCATGAAGATGACCACCGGGTAGCCGACCTGGACCCAGATCATGACCAGCATGACGGTCGGCAGGGCCGTCTTCGTGTCCCCCAGCCAGTTGAGCGCGAGCGAGTCGAGGCCGATCCGCCGCAGGAGCACGTTCAGCGCACCGGTCTGCGGGTTGAGGATCCAGCCCCACAGGATGCCGGCGACGGCGACGGGCAGGATCTGCGGCAGGTAGTAGGTCGCCCGCAGCGTGCTCGCGACCCGGCCCGGGAACCGGCGACCCAGGTAGTCGAAGAGCACCGCGGCGAGGAGCAGGCCCAGGATGGTCGGCACCACGACCATCGCGACGATCATGGCGATCGAGTTGCGGAAGGACAGCCAGAACGTGTCGTCCTGGAGCAGCCGCGAGTAGTTCTTGAGCCCGATCCACTTCGGGTCACCGATGCCGGCCCACTTCGTCATGCTGAAGTAGAGGTTCATGACGAACGGGACGAGGATCACCCCGACGAACAGGACCCCGCCGGGCAGCAGGTAGGGCCAGTAGCTGAGCTGCCCGCCCCCCTTGCGTCGTCGGCGGGTCCTCGCACCGCCGGACGCCTGTGTCGGCGCCTGCACCGTTGTCGTCATGTCGCTCGTCCCTCTCGGTCTGGTCCCAGGTGCGCTGGTGCGCTGGTGGCGCCGACCCGAGGGTCGGCGCCACCCGTGCACAGGTGCGGTGTCAGCCCGCGTTGGCGACGCCGTCGTCGTAGGCCTTGCCGATGTCCGTGAGCACGGCCTGCGGCGTCTTCGACTGGTTGATCAGCGACTGGAACCCGGCGACCAGCACGTCGTAGTAGCCGGGGACCGGCCAGTCGGGGTAGAACGCGAGGCCGTCGTTGTTCAGCACGTCGTTGAACGCCGTGATGAGCTCCTGGCTCTTCGGGTCAGTGATGTCCGAGGCCTTCGCAGCGACCGGGAGCCCGCCGTTGTTGCCGAGGATGGCCTGGATCTCGGGCCGCATCGTGATGTCGATGAAGTCGTACGCGAGGTCCTTGGCCTTGGACTTCGCCGGGACGACCCAGAGGTTGCCCGACGAACCGGCGTTGAGCTTGTTGCCCGGGAAGTTGAAGATGCCCCAGTCAAAGCCCTTGATGTCGGTCGTGAACCGGCCGTACCACCAGCTGCCCGACACGAGCATGGGCGACGTGCCGTTGATGAAGCTCAGCCCGGCGTCCTCAGCCTTGAGGCTCGCGGAGTCCGTCGCGATGTAGCCCTTCTTGACCCACTGGTCGAAGGTCTCGGCGCCGTACTTGAGCGGGTCGGCCTGGAAGTCGACCTTGCCCTTGTACATCTGGTACGAGTCGACGAACTTGCGGTCGGCCTTGCTGAGCGCGAGCTCGTAGTAGAGCTGACCGGCGGGGTATTCCGCACCGGCCATCGCGAGCGGCGTGACGCCCGCGCTCTTGAACGTGTCGAGCGCCGCCGTGAACTCGTCGAACGTCTTCGGCACGGCGATGTTGTGCGCGGCGAACATCGCCTTGTTGTAGTAGACCGTCACGAACTCGCCGTAGTTCGGGACGCCGTACCAGTTGCCCGACCCCATGACGCCCTTGTCGTCGTAGCGTGCGGTCGTCTGCAGGCTCGGGGCGAGCTTGGTGTCCCAGCCGCGCTTCTTGGCCACGTCGGTCAGGTCGGTGAGGAGGCCCTGCGACGCGAGGAGCCCAGCGGTCGCGTTGCCCTTGTTGTACTCCATGATGTCGGGGCCCTGGTCCGAGCTGAGGACCATGCCCGCGGTCTGCTGGATCTGCTCGAACGCCTTCTGCTCGAACTCCACCTTGACGCCCGGGTGCTCGGTCTCGAAGACCTTGATCGACTCGTTCCAGGCCTTGCCCATCGCGCTGTCGGCGCCTTCGTAGTGCCACAGCTTGAGGGTCGTGGCGCCGGACGTCGCCTCCGACGTCGTCTGGGTCGAACCGCCGCCGCTGCTGCATGCTGTCAGCACGAGCGGGAGTGCCGCGATCGCGGCGATCAGTCCCAGGCGCTTGCTGTAACGCACCATCTTCGTCCTCCTCATTGAGTGTTTCGATCGTGTCATGCGGTCCGAGGAGGCGCCCGGCATGGGCACCGCTCGGTGGACACCGCGCCAGTGCGGGCCGTCCCCCTGCGCCAGGGTCGGCTGCACGGCAAGGTGACGATGTCCCGGCCGAAGCGTTCATCGAAGCGCTTCGACGATTCAAGCATGTGCCTGGAAACGTGCGCAGTCAAGTTTCGGCGGATCACCGTTCGGTCACGGTCTGGGCACACGCAAGCGAGGAGAAGCTCACCCGCCGCCGTCAGAAGAGGCGCGAGTCCACGTCGTCGACGCCGCGCATCGCGTCGTAGTCGAGCACCAGGCACAGGATGCCCCGGTCGGTCGCGAGCACCCTGGCCTGCGGCTTGATCTCCTGAGCGGCGAACACCCCACGCACCGGAGCAAGGTGCGGGTCGCGGTTCAACAGCTCGAGGTACCGGGTCAGCTGCTCGACACCGTCGATGTCCCCGCGACGCTTGATCTCGACGGCCACCGCAACCCCGTCGGCGTCGCGGGCGAGGATGTCGACGGGCCCGATGGCCGTCGGGAACTCACGGCGGACCAACGTGTGGCCCGCCCCGAGCGCCCCGATCTGGGCGGCGAGCAGCTCCTGCAGGTGCGCCTCGACGCCGTCCTTCACGAGGCCCGGGTCGACGCCGAGCTCGTGCGCCGAGTCGTGCAGCACCTCGTGGACCTCGATGACGAGCCGGTCGTCGCTCTTGGTGTGCTGGACGGTCCAGACCTCCGCGGCGCCGCGCTCGGTGGCGTCGTCGTCGGGCGAGCCGATCGCGAGCGTGCACGGCGGGCTCATCCAGTTGAGCGGCTTGTAGGACCCGCCGTCGGAGTGCAGCAGGACGCTGCCGTCGGCCTTCACGAGCACGAGCCGGGTGGCCAACGGGAGATGGGCGTTAAGACGCCCGGAGTAGCGGGCGGAGCACCGCGCGACGACGAGCCGCATGGGCCTCTCCCCCCTTCAGATCACGTGGCCCGTGGCCGGCGGCGCGGCCTCGAGCCACGAGGCCAGCCCCGCATAGGCCTCGGCGGACATCAGCAGGTCGAACGCGTCGTCGTCAGTCCGACACCGCACGACGAGCTGGCCCTCGTACCCTCGCGCGTCGGCCACCGCGAGGTGCTCGATGACGAGCATGCGCGACCGCAGCCACGACCGGGTCGGACGCGGGGCCAACGACCACCAGCGCCACCAGTACAGGCTGTCGGCGCCGTACTGCCCGATTCCGGCGATCCACGGTGCGTTCGGGTCGGTCGCGCGGCTGAAGGCGCACTCGAAGGAACCGACGCGACGCGTGAGCGTCTGCACGCGCGAAGCGCCGAGCGCAAGCACGCACAGCACGAGCACCACGACAGCGCCGAGCACGAGCGCGGCATGAGCACCCGTCACGGCCAGACCGTCAGTGCGCGGTGGTGCCAGGGGCGGCCTCGACCGAGTCCACCACGACCGTCACCTGGTCGGAGTCGACGGACAGGAACCCGCCGTCGACCATCCATCGCAGCGCCTCGCCGTCCGACGTCTTCACGCGCAGCTCGCCGCGACGCAGGATCGTCAGCACGGGCGTGTGGCCCACGAGGATGCCGATCTCGCCATCCGCGGCGGGCGCGCTCACGAGCCGGGCACGACCCGACCAGATCTTGCCGTCGGCGGCGACCAGGTCGACCTCGAGGTCTGCCATGCGGGACTCCTTAGGGATCGGGAGCGCGAGCTCCGGGACGGGATCGAGGGCCTCCGAGGTCAGACCCCGTACTCCTTCTGGATCCGTGCCCAGTTGCGCTCGAGGTCCTCGAGGCCACCGATGTTGAAGAACGCCTGCTCGGCCATGTGGTCGAACTCGCCGTCGGCGATCTTCCCGAAGGCCTCGACCGTCTCCGCGACCGGGACCGTCGAGCCGACGACACCGGTGAACTTCTCGGCCATGTAGGTGTTCTGCGAGAGGAACTGCTGGATGCGGCGGGCCCGGGCCACGACGGTCTTGTCCTCCTCGGACAGCTCGTCGACGCCGAGGATCGCGATGATGTCCTGGAGCTCCTTGTTGCGCTGCAGGATCGACTTCACGCGCGTCGCGGTGTCGTAGTGCGCCTGGCCCACGTACCGCGGGTCGAGGATGCGGCTCTTGGACGCGAGCGGGTCGACGGCCGGGTACAGGCCGCGCGAGGCGATCTCACGGCTCAGCTCGGTCGTCGCGTCGAGGTGGGCGAACGTCGTCGCGGGCGCGGGGTCCGTGTAGTCGTCGGCCGGCACGTAGATCGCCTGGAGCGACGTGATCGAGTGACCACGCGTCGACGTGATGCGCTCCTGCAGCTGGCCCATCTCGTCGGCGAGGTTCGGCTGGTAGCCGACCGCCGACGGCATCCGGCCGAGCAGCGTCGAGACCTCGGAACCGGCCTGCGTGAACCGGAAGATGTTGTCGATGAACAGCAGCACGTCCTGCTTCTGCACGTCGCGGAAGTACTCCGCCATCGTCAGGGCCGACAGCGCGACGCGCAGACGCGTGCCCGGCGGCTCGTCCATCTGCCCGAAGACGAGGGCCGTCTTGTCGAAGACACCCGCCTCTTCCATCTCGACGATGAGGTCGTTGCCCTCGCGGGTGCGCTCACCGACACCGGCAAACACCGAGACGCCACCGTGGTCCTGCGCGACGCGCTGGATCATCTCCTGGATGAGGACCGTCTTGCCGACGCCGGCACCACCGAACAGGCCGATCTTGCCGCCGAGGACGTAGGGCGTCAGCAGGTCGATGACCTTGATGCCCGTCTCGAACATCTGCGTCTTGGACTCGAGCTGGTCGAAGGCCGGC
Source organism: Cellulomonas sp. (assembly GCF_036279715.1). Taxonomy (GTDB): domain Bacteria; phylum Actinomycetota; class Actinomycetes; order Actinomycetales; family Cellulomonadaceae; genus Cellulomonas_A. The sequence goes on from NZ_DASUIR010000029.1 coordinate 20,474, forward strand.
GGCTTGCGGTGGATCGGCCAGCGCTCGGTGATCTCGAGCTTCTCGCCCGGGGCCAGGTTGAGCACGTCACCGGTCACGTTGAACACGTGCCCCTTCGTGATGTCGCCCACCGGGACGCTGATCGGCGCGCCGGTGTCGGTCACGAGGGCACCGCGGACGAGGCCGTCGGTCGGCTTCAGCGCGATCGCCCGCACGAGCGAGTCGCCGAGGTGCTGGGCGACCTCGAGCGTCATCGTGAAGGACTTCTCGTCCTCGCCCTGAGACGACAGGTCGATCTTGACCGTGAGGGCGTTGTACATCTCGGGGATCTGGTCCGACGGGAACTCGATGTCCACGACGGGGCCGATCACCCGGGCGACGCGGCCGACTCCGGGCGTGCCCGACTCGGTCGGCGTGCCGTCGACGGTGGTGGCGGTCATGTCCTGCCTCGCTTCGCTCGACCGGAGCGGACTCCGGCGTGGTCTGGGTCGTGCGGTCCTGCTGGGCGTTTCTGGGGGTCAGGAGGCGAGTGCGTCGGCGCCCGACACGATCTCGCTGATCTCCTGGGTGATCTCGGACTGCCGCGCCTGGTTCGCCAGTCTGGTGTACAGGCGGATGAGCTCTTCGGCATTGTCGGTCGCAGTGTGCATCGCTCGTTGCCGGGCCGCGAGCTCGGACGCTGCCGCCTGCAGCATGCAGGAGTAGATGCGGCTCCGCACGTAGCGCGGGAGCAGCGAGTCGAGCACCGCCTCCGGGCTCGGCTCGAACTCGTAGAGCGGGAGCACCTCGTTCGTGCCGACCGGCGCGACGCCCTCGACGACCTCGAGCGGCAGCATCCGGATCACTCGGGGGCGCTGGGTCACCATGTTGACGAACTGCGTGTAGACGACGTGCAGCTCGCCCACGCCGCCCTCGTCCGCGGGCGCCTGGAAGGCCTCGAGCAGCACACTCGCGATCTCGTCGGCCACCTCGACATCCGGCGCGTCCGAACCGCCCGTCCACTGCGCCGTCAGCGCACGCCGACGGAACGAGTAGTACGAGACCGCGCGGCGCCCGAACACGTACAGCGCGACCTCCTTGCCGGCGGCCTCGAGCCGCTCGACCAGGCGCTCTGCCTCACGGATGGCACTCGCGGAGTACGCGCCCGCCATCCCGCGGTCGGACGCCACGAGCAGCACCGCGACCCGGTTCGTGTCGCTGCGCTGGGAGAGCAGCGGGTGCGACACGGTCGAGTGCGTTGCGAGCGCCGAGACGGCGTGCGTGATCGCCCGCGAGGCAGGCGTCGCGTGGTGCATGCGGTCGCGCGCACGTCCGATCCGCGACGCAGCGATCAGCTCCTGGGCGCGGAACATCTTCTTCAGCGCCTGGGTCGACTTGATGCGCTGCTTGTAGACGCGCTGGGTACCGGCCATCCTCAGGCCTTCTTCTGCCGGACGATCTGCTCCTGGTCGATCTGCACTGCCTCGTCGGCGGCGTCGGCACCGACGAGTGGCGTCCCGTCGCCCGTGAGGAAGCCGTTACGGAAGTCGTCGACCCCCGCGCCCAGCGCCGCCTCGGTGGCGGCCTCGAGCTTGCCCGACGACGCGATCGTCGTCAGGACGTCGCTGTTGCGCCGCAGGTGGTCCAGCAGCTCCGTCTCGAACCGACGGACGTCGGCGATCGGGACGTCGTCGAGCTTGCCCTTGGTGCCCGCCCAGATGGACGCGACCTGGTCCTCGACCGGGTAGGGGTTGAACTGCCCCTGCTTGAGCAGCTCCATGAGGCGGGCGCCACGCGTCAGCTGAGCGCGGGAGGCAGCGTCGAGGTCGGAGGCGAACATCGCAAAGGCCTCGAGCGACCGGAACTGCGCGAGGTCGAGCTTGAGCGTGCCGGAGACCTGCTTCATGGCCTTGACCTGGGCCGCGCCACCGACGCGCGAGACCGAGATGCCGACGTCGACGGCCGGCCGCTGGTCGGCGTTGAACAGGTCCGACTGCAGGAAGATCTGGCCGTCGGTGATCGAGATGACGTTCGTCGGGATGTACGCCGACACGTCGTTGGCCTTGGTCTCGATGACCGGCAGACCCGTCATCGAGCCGGCGCCGAGAGCGTCCGAGAGCTTGGCACAACGCTCGAGCAGGCGGGAGTGCAGGTAGAACACGTCGCCGGGGTAGGCCTCGCGGCCCGGCGGGCGACGCAGCAGCAGCGACACCGCACGGTAGGCCTCGGCCTGCTTGGACAGGTCGTCGAAGACGATGAGGACGTGCTTGCCCTCGTACATCCAGTGCTGGCCGATGGCTGAACCGGTGTACGGCGCGAGGTACTTGAAGCCCGCGGGGTCGGATGCGGGAGCCGCGACGATGGTCGTGTACTCGAGCGCTCCGGCCTCTTCGAGCGAGGCACGCACGGCCGCGATCGTCGAGCCCTTCTGGCCGATCGCGACGTAGATGCAGCGGACCTGCTGCTGGGGGTCGCCGGTCGCCCAGTTGGCCTTCTGGTTGATGATCGTGTCGATCGCGATCGCGGTCTTCCCGGTCTGGCGGTCGCCGATGATGAGCTGGCGCTGGCCGCGACCGATCGGGATCATCGCGTCGATGGCCTTGAGGCCGGTCTGCAGGGGCTCGTGGACGCTCTTGCGGTCCATGACGCCGGGCGCCTGCAGCTCGAGCGCGCGCCGGCTGTGGGTCTCCACGTCGCCGAGGCCGTCGATGGGGTGGCCGAGCGGGTCGACGACCCGGCCGAGGTAGCCGTCGCCGACCGGGACCGAGAGGACCTCTCCGGTCCGGCGGACCTCCTGGCCCTCCTCGATGCCGGTGAACTCGCCGAGGACGACGACACCGATCTCACGGACGTCGAGGTTCAGCGCAAGGCCGAGCGTGCCGTCCTCGAAGCGCAGCAGCTCGTTGGCCATCGCGCCCGGGAGGCCCTCGACCTGCGCGATGCCGTCACCGGCGAGGCTGACGCGGCCCACCTCCTCGGAGACAGCTCGGGTCGGCTCGTAGGACTTCACGAAGCTGTCCAGCGCAGCGCGGATGTCCTCCGGCCGGATCGTCAGCTCAGCCATTGCTCTTCTCCTGTCGTGGCGCACGCGGTGCGTACGGTCATACGTGTTCGTGGGACGTCGCGCGCGGCGCGCGGCGCGTCAGCTGGCAAGTTGTCGTCGAGCATCGGCAAGGCGGGCGAAGACTGTCGAGTCGATCACGTCGGGCCCGACCTGGACCCGGAGCCCACCGACCACGTCGGGAGCCACGATCACGTTGAGCTGGATGGCGCGGCCGTAGGTCGCGGCGAGCACCTCGAGCAGGCGATCGCGCTGGGCTGGGCTCAGGTCCGACGCGGAGGTCACGGTCGCCACCTGGCGGCTGCGACGGTCCGCGACGAGGTCGCCGACGTAGCCGAGGGTCGCGACGTAGCGGCGCCCACGGGGTGCCGCCGCGGCGCGCCGGGCCACGACCTGGGTCGCGGCCGTCCCCTGACCGCCGAGCAGCCGGTCGACCAGGGCGACACGTCCGACCGCCTGGATCCGCGGCTCGTACAGCCCGCGGCGCAGCTCACGCTGACCGGCAAGGGCCCGCGTGATGCGGAACAGCTCCTCTTCGACCTTCTGCAGACCGCCGTCGCTCTCGGCGGACGCGAGCACGGCGTGGAACGCGAGCTCCTCCGCCGCGTCGCCCAGGTCGCCGTCGTGCGACCACCGTGAGCCGACGAGGTCACGCACCAGCTCGACCGTGCGCGGGTCCGCCGCCGTGAGCAGACGCGCGGCAAGCGCGCCCTTCGCGTCGGCGTCGACCGACGGGTCGGTCAGCGTGCGCCGCAACGACGCGGAGGAGTCCAGGGCGTCGACGAAGGCGAAGAGCTCCTCGCCCAACGTCAGCGCCTCCGCGCCCGCAGCGCTCAGGACCGGCTCGAACCGGTCCCGGGCCGACTGCAGCGACGCCCGACTCGTGCCGCGCATCAGTTCCCCTTACCGGCGTTCGTCGTGGTGCTGGCCTCGAGCTCGTCGAGGAAGCGGTCGACGACGCGCGACTGGCGTGCCGAGTCCTCGAGCGACTCGCCGACGATCTTCGACGCGAGCTGGGTCGCGAGCGAGCCGACGTCCGCACGCAACGAGACGGACGCCTGCTGGCGCTCCGCCTCGATCTGCTTGTGTGCCGTCTCGACGAGACGCGCGGCCTCCTGGGTGGCCTTCGCCCTCTGCTCCGCGAGGATCTGGCTGCCCTCGGTGCGGGCGTCCTCGCGGATCCGGGCTGCCTCGGTGCGGGCATCCTGGAGCTGCTGGTGGTAGGCCGCGAGTGCGATCGCCGCCTCCGCCTGAGCCGACTCGGCCTTGGCGATCCCGCCCTGGATCAGCGCGGTCCGCTCGTCGAGCACGGCCTGGAACTTCGGCAGGACGAACCGGTAGAACGAGAAGGCGATGACTGCCAGGACGACCGTCGACCAGAGGATGTCGTAGGGCTCGGGAATGAGCAGCGCGAGCCCGTCCGGCTCCCCTGTCGTCTCCGCGGCCGTGAGGACTGCCGCGGACAGCGCGGCGGCGATCACTTGAACAGGAACCCGGTGATCAGGCCGAGGAGGCCGAGGACCTCGACGAAGCCGATGCCGATGAACATGGTGGTGCGCAGCTGGCCGGCGACCTCAGGCTGACGCGCGATGCCCTCGACGGTCTTGCCGATGAGGATGCCGAGGCCGATGCCCGGGCCGAGCACCGCAAGGCCGTAACCGATGGTCGCGATGTTGCCCGAGACCTCGGCGAGGACGGTGGTGGTTTCCGCAAGTGCCACGGTGACTCGTTCCTTCCGTTCGACGTCGGCCGGGCGGCCGAACGTCAGTTCGTGGACGGGGACCGTGCGGCCCCCGTGTGGGGTGGGACTAGTGCTCCTTCGAGACCGACAGGTTGATGTAGACCGCCGTGAGGATCACGAAGATGTACGCCTGGAGGGTCGCGACGAACACCTCGAAGAGAGTGAAGATGAAACCGCCCGCGAAGGTCAGTGCGCCGAACCCCTTCATCGCGGGAACGGCCTCGAAGATGAAGTACTGCGTCGCCGAGAAGCAGAGCGCCAGCATGAGGTGGCCCGAGACCATGTTGGCCATCAACCGGAGTGCGAGCGTCGCCGGCCGGATGATGAACACCTGCAGGAACTCGACCGGGGTGAGCAGCACGTAGAGGAACGGCGGCACGCCCGGAGGGAAGAGGCTGTTCTTGAGGAACCCGCCGAGGCCCAGCTCGCGGACGCCGGCGCTCAGGTAGGACACGTACGTCCAGGCCGCGAGCATGAGTGGCAGACCGATGAGGGCCGTGGCCGCGACGTTGAGGCCGGGGATGATCCCCATCAGGTTGAACATGAGGATCGCGCAGAACATCGTCGTCAGGAGCGCGACGAACCTCGGCGCCTTCTCCTTGCCGAGGATCTCCTCGGCGACGTTGACCCGGACGAAGTCGAGGATCATCTCGACGACGTTCTGGAACCGGCCCGGGACGAGCGTGGCGCGACGCGCGGCGATCACGAAGATCGTGATCAGCGCCGCCGCGGCGATGAAGCGCACGATCTGCAGCCGGTTGATCTCGAAGACCGTGCCGTCGAAGAGGACCGGCCCCGGGAAGATGTCGCCGATCGTCGGCGCGTGGAAGCCACCGCCGTCACCAGTGGCAAACGGCACGATCATCGCAAGGCTGGACAGTGCGTACTCCGAGTCGTCAGCGGTGCCGCACGACCGCGTCTCTGCGGGCACGCCGTCGTCACCTGGCGGTCATGGATGTGAGTGAGAGCCTAACCTATGAGCCGCCCTGCACCGGACCGGCGTCGGCCTGCCGAGCGCCCGGTTCGACGTACGGAACCCGCCCCCGACTGACGGCGCGGTAGTCGAGGACCGCCGACCCGACGACCCCGACCAGGAGCACGACAGCGAGCATCGGCTTGTCGTAGAAGTCCCGGTCCTGGAGGAGCGCGAGGGCGACGATCACGACAAGGACCTTGCCCAGCCACGCTCCCAGGACGACCGCCGCGAGTCGCTGCACGCTCGCGCGCGCGGTGACGAGCATCGAGACGATCGTCGTCCCGGAGAAGACCAGCGCCAGACCCACCCCGATCAGGGCGCCCCACACCCCGGGCCGGCCGGCCACGAGGGCGCCGGCCCCGACGCCCAGCACGGCGAGCGCGGCCAGGAGCACGATCATGTCCCGGAGCGCACGCCGGAAGACTGCAGCGGCCGCTGAGGAGGGCACGGGCGGCACGGCGGGCTGGCGTGGTTCGGTGGTCATCTGACGGTCTCCGGGGTGGGGGCGACGCGTGCGCCGCGCAGTGGGCCGAGCGTGAGCAGGGCCGCGACGACGATGCCGACGCCGAGGGCAACGAATGCGACGGTCGTCGAGAATTTGACGAGCGCCGCGGCGCCGAAGGCGAAGACGGCGGTCCAGACGTACATGATCGCCACTGCCCGCCGGTGCGAGTGGCCGAGCGCGAGCAGCCGGTGGTGCAGGTGCATGCGGTCGGGGTGGAACGGCGACCTGCCGGCACCGACGCGCCTGACGACGGCGAGGACCATGTCGAGGAGCGGGAGCACGAGGACCGCGAGCGGAAGCAGGATCGGGATGAACGCGGGGATCTGCTGGCGGGGCAGCACCACCGTCACGTCGATCTGACCCGTCACGGTGATGGCTGCGGCGGCGATGACGAGCCCGAGGAGCATCGACCCGGAGTCGCCCATGAAGATCCGGGCAGGGTACAGGTTGTGCGGCAGGAACCCGAGGCATGCACCGACGAGCACCGCAAGGGTGAGCGTCGCAAAGCTCGAGTAGTCCCCCGGGCTCGCGCCGCGCGTCAGGAGGTAGGAGTACAGGAAGAACGCGGTGCCGCCGATCGCGATCACGCCCGCCGCGAGCCCGTCGAGGCCGTCGACGAAGTTCACCGCGTTCATGGCGACCACGACCGTGAGGACCGTCAGGGCGAGCCACATCCGTTGGGAGCCGATGAGCACGCCGGCGATCGGCAGCTGGAAGAGCTGGATGCCGTTCCAGGCCATGAACCCGGCCGCGAGCACCTGGCCCATGAGCTTGGTGATCCAGTCGAGGTCCCAGATGTCGTCGGCGACCCCGAGCAGGCAGACGAGCGTCGCGCCGCCGACGACGCCCCACACCGGCCGCGGGTTCGTGAAGACGCCGCTCAGGAACGGGAGCCGCGACGCCATGGCGAGGGCCGCGAGGATGCCGGCGAGCATCGCGAGCCCTCCGAGCCGGGGGGTCGGGATCGAGTGCACGTCACGGTCCCGCACCGCAGTGATCGCGCCCCAGCGCAGCGCGCACCAGCGTGCCAGCGGCGTCAGCAGGTACGTCACCGCGGCCGCGATGGCCATGACGAGCAGATAGACCCTCACCGGTCGAGGTCACCCGGCACAGGTCCCGCGTCGTCCGGGGCGGCTTCGGCGGGGTCGGCGTCCTCGACCGGGGCCACCGCCCGCAGGGCCTCGAGAGAGATCGCGCCCGGCCGCACGATGCGCAGGACGTCGCCGGTCGCGTCGACGATCGTCGACGCGACACCGCCAGGCGCCTCACCGCCGTCGAGGAAGACCGGCACGGCGGCACCGAGCTGCGTATACGCCTCGTCGACCGTGCGACCTGCGGCTCGACCCGTGCGGTTGGCGCTCGACACCGCGAGCGGGCCCGTCCGGCGAAGCAGTGCGAGGGCGACCGGGTGGTCCGGCACGCGCAGTGCGACCGTGCCGTGGGTCTCGCCCAGGTCCCACGCGAGCGACGGCTGCGCGCGCACGATGAGCGTGAGACCACCGGGCCAGAACGCCTCGGCGAGGGCCCGCGCGGAGGCAGGCACGTCGGTCGCGAGCCCGTCGAGCGTGCGCACGTCCGGCATCAGCACGGGTGGCGGAATCTGGCGACCGCGACCCTTCGCGTCGAGGAGCGCCTGGACGGCGGACGGCGTGAACGCGTCGGCCGCGATCCCGTAGACCGTGTCGGTCGGGAGGACGACGAGGTCACCACGCGAGATCGCGTGCACCGCCTCGTCGATCGCAGGGCCCCACGTCGTGGGGTCCGTGGCGTCCTTGATCCGGGTGAGGCTCACGCGTGCGAGTCTCCCACGACGTCCGCACGGGCGGGTTCACCGGAGCCGGACGGGGTCGGCACCGCGCTCGCGTCGAGGGTGCGCCGGGCAACGACCATGCGAGGCCGCCCCGTGAGGTCGGCGCAGGTCCGGACGTCGTCGAACCCCCCGGTCGAGCGCACGAGGTCGAGCGCCGCCGCGGCCTGCACCTCGGCGTGCTCCATGACGAAGAGGCCGCCGGGTCGCAGCAGTCGAGCAGCCGCAGCCGCAATGCCGCGCGGCACCTCGAGGCCGTCGCGGCCCAGGCCGTACAGCGCGACGGCCGGGTCGTGCTGCGCGACCTCCGGGTCGACGGGGACCGCGCCCGGCGGCACGTACGGCGGGTTCGACACCACGACGTCGAGCGTCCCGTCGAGCTCGCCGAGCGCGGTGCGCGCATCCCCACGGACGAGCCGCACGTCGAGCCCCGAGGCGGCCACGTTGCGCGCCGCCCAGTCGTGCGCGACGCGGTCCAGCTCGACGGCGTGCACGACGGCGCCAGGCACCTCGTGCGCGAGCGCGAGTGCGATCGCGCCGGAGCCGGTGCACAGGTCCGCCACGAGGACCGACCCGGCACGCGCTGCGACGGCGTGCGCCTCGGCGATCGCCACCTCGGCCACCTGCTCGGTCTCCGGGCGCGGGACGAACACTCCCGGCCCGACCGCGAGCTCGAGACCACGGAACGGTGCGAGGCCCGTCAGGTGCTGGAGCGGTTCGCGCGCCGCGCGTCTGGCCACGAGCTCGGCGAGCCCGTCGGGAGCGGGGCGACCAAGGATCGCCGCCGCCTGGACCTGCCCGCGGCTGACCGTGGCCCCGGTCACGGCGCCCATCAGGTGCGCGGCGAGGAGCTCGGCGTCGACCCGGGGGCTCGGGACGCCCGCTCCCGCGAGCAGCGCCTCGGCTGCACGCAGCTCCTCGGCGAGGGAACGGCCGGTCATGAGCCCGCGGCCGCCAGCTGGGCGGCCTCGTCGGCGTCGATCGCCGACCGCACGACCGGGTCGAGGTCGCCGTCGAGCACCGCGTCGAGGTTGTACGCCTTGTAGCCCGTGCGGTGGTCCGCGATGCGGTTCTCGGGGTAGTTGTACGTGCGGATCCGCTCGGACCGGTCGACCGTCCGCACCTGCGAGCGGCGCGCCTCGCTGGCGGCCGCGGCGGCCTCCTCCTGCTTGGCGGCGAGCAGCCGCGCACGCAGCACGCGCATGGCCTGCTCGCGGTTCTGCAGCTGCGACTTCTCGTTCTGCATCGACACCGTGATGCCGGTCGGCAGGTGCGTGATGCGCACGGCCGAGTCGGTCGTGTTGACCGACTGCCCGCCGGGTCCCGACGACCGGTACACGTCGATCCGCAGGTCGTTCTGGTCGATCGCCACCTCGGCGTCGTCCTCGGGCTCGGGCAGGACGAGCACACCGGCGGCCGACGTGTGGATGCGCCCCTGCGACTCCGTGACGGGCACCCGCTGCACGCGGTGGACGCCGCCCTCGTACTTGAGGCTCGCCCAGACGCCCTGCGCGGCATCGGCAAGCGTGCCGCGGGACTTCACCGCGACGTGCACGTCCTTGTAGCCGCCGAGGTCGGACTCGGTCGACTCGATGATCTCGGTGCTCCAGCCCCGCCGCTCGGCGTAGCGCAGGTACATCCGCAGCAGGTCACCCGCGAACAGCGCCGACTCCTCGCCGCCCTCGCCCGCCTTGATCTCGAGGATCACGTCGCGGCCGTCGTCGGGGTCGCGAGGGACCAGGACGCGTCGTAACCGCTCGGCCGCCGCGTCGGCGGCGTCCCGCAGGCTCGGCAGCTCCGCGGCGAACGCTGCGTCGGTCTCGGCCAGCTCCGTGGCGTCCTCGACGTCGTCGGCGGCAGCCCGCCAGGCGCGGTAGGCCGCGACGACCTGGCCCAGCTCGGCGTACCGCCGTCCGAGCTTGCGGGCGCGCGCGGCATCCGCGTGGACCTCGGGGGCGGACAGCTGGCTCTCGATCATGGCGTGCTCGGCGAGCAACGGCTCCGCCGCGGCGAACGGGTTGCTCATGCGGGGGACCTCCAGGGTCCGGGTGCTGCGGGGGGCGTGCAGACAAACGAACAGCGCCGGTGCCCTGCGGACGCTGCCATGGAGGGCAGCCGTCCGCCGGGCACCGGCGCTGTGAGGTCGCTAGCTGGCGGCGGTCTTCTTGCCGTAGCGCGCCTCGAACCGGGCCACACGGCCACCGGTGTCGAGAATCTTCTGCTTGCCCGTGTAGAACGGGTGGCAGGCGCTGCAGACGTCGGCACGGATCTCGCCCGACTTCTGGGTCGACCGCGTGGTGAACGTGTTGCCACACGTGCAGGTGACCTGGGTCACCACGTACGGCGGGTGGATGTCCTTCTTCACAGAAACTCTCCTCGATGGGTTGTCCCCGGGTCGCGAGCGAGTACCGCTCACGTGAACCGCGAACCGACGGATCATTGTGCCAGAACCGCGCGGGGCGCCGAAACCTTCCCGGTCGACCCGCCCGATCCCGTCGCGCGCAGTCGTGCTCAGTCGTGCTGGTTGTTCGCTCCGGGTGTGGTCTTCTGCACCTGGAGCAGGAACTCCGCGTTGGACTTGGTCTTGCGGAGCTTGTCGAGCAGCAGCTCGATGGCCTGCTGCTGGTCGAGGGCACCCATGACGCGACGCAGGGTCCAGACGATCTTCAGCTCGTCGGGCGCCATGAGGATCTCCTCGCGGCGCGTGCCCGACGCGTTGACGTCGACCGCCGGGAAGATCCGCTTGTCCGCGAGCGAGCGGGAGAGCCGCAGCTCCATGTTCCCGGTGCCCTTGAACTCCTCGAAGATGACCTCGTCCATCTTGGACCCGGTCTCGACGAGCGCCGAGGCGAGGATCGTGAGCGACCCGCCGTGCTCGATGTTGCGCGCCGCCCCGAAGAACCGCTTCGGCGGGTAGAGCGCCGACGCGTCGACACCACCGGAGAGGATGCGCCCCGAGGCGGGGGCAGCGAGGTTGTAGGCCCGCGACAGCCGCGTGAGCGAGTCGAGGAGCACGACGACGTCCTGACCGAGCTCGACGAGTCGCTTGGCCCGCTCGATCGCCAGCTCCGCGACGATCGTGTGGTCGGAGGCGGGGCGGTCGAACGTCGAGGCGATGACCTCGCCCTTGACCGTCCGCTCCATGTCCGTGACCTCCTCGGGGCGCTCGTCGACGAGCACGACCATGAGGTGGACCTCGGGGTTGTTCGCGGTGATCGCGTTGGCGATCTGCTGCATGATGATCGTCTTGCCGGCCTTCGGCGGCGACACGATCAGACCACGCTGGCCCTTGCCGATCGGGGCGACGATGTCGATCACGCGAGGCGAGATCTTGTTCGGCTCGTTCTCGAGCCGCAGACGCTCCTGCGGGTAGAGCGGAGTCAGCTTGGCGAACTCGGGGCGGTCCCGCGCCTCGTCCGGGTGCAGGCCGTTGACCGAGTCGAGGCGCACGAGCGCGTTGAACTTGGCCCGCGCGGCGTTGCTCTGGGGCAGCTGCTCCCCCTCGCGCTGCTGACGCACCGCTCCCGTGATCGCGTCCCCGCGTCGCAGGCCAGCCTTCTTGACCTGGCCGAGCGAGACGTACACGTCGCTCGGTCCCGGCAGGTAGCCGCTGGTGCGGACGAAGCCGTAGTTGTCGTGGATGTCGAGGATCCCGGCGACGGGCAGCAGGACGTCGTCCTCGCTGACCTCGACCTCCTCGTAACCCGCCAGGTCGCCGCTCGGGCCACGCGTGACGACGCGGCCGCGCTTGGGACGCTCACGGTCGCGGTACCGGTCGCGGGACCGACGACGGCGACCCCCGCGCTCGTCGGTGTCGTCGAACTGGGCCTGGCCCTGCCCGCCACCCTGACCCTGGCTCGAACCCTGGTTGGCGCCCTGGACCTGTGCGGTGTCGCGCGCCTGGCGCTGGCCGCCGTCCTGACGCGCGCCGCCGTCCTGACGCTGCTGGCGCTGGGAGCCGTCCGCGCGCTCGCCGCCGTCCTGACGTGCAACGCCGTCGACCTGGGGCGGGAGTCCGATGTCCGCAGCTGCGTCGCCACGCGGCGCTCCCGCACCCCGGCCCGAACGGCGCGAGCCACGGCGCTCGGCGGCGACGGTACCGATCGCGTCGAGGGCGCGCGCGGCTCGGTCGTCTCGGGTCTCCCCCGGCGCGAGCCGCACGTCGGGCGCACGCTCGGCCTGCACGCGCTCGGGCCCGACGCGCTCGGTCTCGACGCGCTCCGACGGCACGCGCTCGGCCTGCACGCGCTCTGTCTGGGCACGCTCTGTCTGGGCACGCTCTGACCGAGCGGCACGCTCGGACTGCACGCGCTCCGACGGCGCGAGCTCGGCCTGCACGCGCTGGGCCCGCACGGCGGGCTCGGTGCGCGACGCGGCGGGCGCGTCGGCCTGCTCCGCGGTGCTGCGCGGCGCGGTGGTCTCCGCGCGTCCGCCGGCCCGCTTGGTCTTGATGGCGTCCACGAGATCGCTCTTGCGCATCTTGGACGTCCCCGCGACGCCGAGCTGGGCGGCGAGCACCTGCAGCTCAGGCAGGCGCAGCGTGGAGATCGCTGCCCCGCGGGTGGATCCACCGGTGTTGGCGTTCCCGGTGGACTCGATGGTGTCTGTCACGAAGGACCCTTCCCCCTCGTCATCGGCCGACGTCCGGAATCGGATCGTGGCCTACGCCCGGGCATGGATGCCGGGACGATGCTGGCGCCTCACGTGCTGCGTACGACGACGTCTGCGCACGTGGGCTGGATCGCTCCCGCTCGTCGTAGCTCTCGCGGCATCCGTCGCCAGATGGACTGCACGATCATCTGGAGCACGGCACGCCGGAACGGAGCACGAAGTCCGGGGAACGACTCATCCTAGCACCGCGGCACCGACCGTTGTCCCGGGATCCGGGTCGTCGCCCGGCGCTCACCCGATGGGCTGACCTCAGCCGACCTGCCACGCACGCGCCCCGTCCTGGTCGATGCCCGGCCGCAGGACCTGCCAGCCGCCCATCTGACCTCCGAACGCTGCCGCGATCGCCTCGTCGGCGTCGGTGCGGCCGTCATCGGTCCGGCGGGCGAGCGCAAGGACGGTCGGTCCGGCACCCGAGACCACGGCCGCGACGCCACGCGCGCGCAACGCGTCGACGAGGGCCAGGGAGTCGGGCATGACGGCCCTGCGGTAGCCCTGGTGCAGGCGATCCACCGTCGCGGGGAGCAGGAGGTCCGGTCGCCTGCCGAGCGCCTCGACCAGCAGCGCAGCGCGTCCGGCCTGTGCCGCGGCGTCGGCGTGCGGGACGGTCGCCGGGAGCACGCCCCGGGCGGTCTTCGTCGCGAGCCGGAACGCGGGGACGAGGACGATCGGCTCGATGTCGGCGTGCACCTCGAGCCGGACCGCGTGCGGGCGGACGGTCCCCGGCGCCGCGCCGTCGGGCTCGAGCCACGCGATCGTGGCACCACCCAGGATCGCGGGCGCGGCATTGTCGGGGTGCCCCTCGAGGGCGCAGGCGATCGCGAGGGCGGTGTCGTCGTCGAGCGCCTCGGGCTCGGCGAGCAGGGCCCGCGCGAGCAGCACGCCGCCGACGGCCGCCGCGGCGGACGATCCGAGCCCCCGACCGTGCGGGATGCGGTTGACGCACGTCAGGTGCAGGCCCGTCTGCGGAGCCCCGACGTGGTCGAGGGCGAGCCGCAGCGCGCGCACGACGAGGTGGTCCTCACCGAGCGGGACCTCCCCCGCACCCTCGCCCGTGACCTCGACCACGACGTCGGGTGATCCGAGCGCGCGCACGTCGAGGTCGTCGTGCAGCGCGAGCGCGAGGCCGAGCGCGTCGAACCCGGGGCCGAGGTTCGCGCTCGTCGCCGGCACGCGGACCCGAGCGTGGTCATGCCCCAGCCGCATGTCCCGCCCCGCTCAGCTGAGCTCGAGCGCGTCGGCGATCGCGACGACGTCGGCGGACACGCGCATCGGCGTGACCTCCGAGCCGTCCGCCGTGCGCAGGGCCCACTGCGGGTCCTTGAGCCCGTGACCCGTGACGGTCACGACGATGCGTGCGCCCGCCGGGACGCGGCCCTGCGCGGCCAGCGCGAGGATGCCCGCGACGCCCGCGGCCGACGCGGGCTCGACGAACACCCCGACCCGGCTCGACAGGATCCGGTGGGCCGCAAGGATCTGCTCGTCCGTGACGGCCTCGATGAGCCCGCCCGAGGTGTCGCGCGCGTCGATCGCCTGCTGCCACGACGCGGGGTTCCCGATCCGGATCGCGGTCGCGATGGTCTCGGGCTCCGTGACGGGGTGGCCCAGCACGATGGGTGCGGCCCCGGCCGCCTGGAAGCCCCACATCGCGGGGGTCCGGGTCGCGACCGCCGGAAGCGAGCTGCCCGCGTCGAGCCCCGCGTACTCGCGGTAGCCCTTCCAGTACGCCGTGATGTTGCCCGCGTTGCCGACGGGCAGCGCGTGGATGTCGGGAGCGTCACCGAGCGCGTCGACGACCTCGAACGCGCCCGTCTTCTGGCCCTCGATCCGGTCGGGGTTGACCGAGTTCACGAGCTCGACGGGATACGCCTCAGCGAGCTTGCGGGCCGCGACCAGGCAGTCGTCGAAGTTGCCGTCGACCTGCAGCAGCCGGGCGCCGTGCGCGATCGCCTGGCTCAGCTTGCCCATCGCGATCTTGCCGTCGGGGACCAGCACCGCGCAGAGCATCCCGGCGGCCGTCGCGTACGCCGCGGCCGACGCGGAGGTGTTGCCCGTCGACGCGCACACCACGACCTTCGCCCCACGCCCCGCAGCCGAGGAGATCGCGGTCGTCATCCCGCGGTCCTTGAACGAGCCCGTGGGGTTCATCCCCTCGACCTTGAGGTACACGTCCGCCCCCGTGAGCAGGGAGAGCGCGGGCGCGGGGACGAGCGGCGTGCCGCCTTCCCCGAGCGTGATCACGCGGCGCTGCACGTGCTCCGGGAGTCGGTCCGCGTACTCGGCGATGACTCCGCGCCACTGGTGTGCCATCAGGCTCCCTCGACTCGCAGGACAGAGATGACACGGCGCACGGAGTCGAGCTCGGCGATCGCGGCAACCGTGCCCGCGAGCGCCTCCTCGGAGGCCTCGTGCGTCGTGATGATGAGGAGTGCGACACCGTCGCGACCCAGCGCTCCGGGCAGCTCGGGCACCTGGCGGATGGCCTCGATCGAGACGCCACGGTCACCGAGGGTCGTCGCCACCTGCGCGAGCACCCCGGGACGGTCGGTCACGTCGAGCCGGATCTGGTAGCGCGTCCGGGCCGCCGACGCGGGCAGCACGGGCAGCGCGGCGTACGACGACTCGACCGGCCCCCTGCCCCCGAGCACACGGTGCCGCGCGACCGACACGACGTCGCCGAGCACCGCCGAGGCCGTCGGTGCGCCGCCGGCCCCACGCCCGTAGAACATGAGCTCACCGGCCGCCTCGGCCTCGACGAACACGGCGTTGAACGCACCGCGGACGCCCGCGAGGGGGTGCGCGACGGGCACGAGCGCGGGGTGCACGCGCACCTGGATGCCGTCCCCCTGGCGCTCGGCGATCGCGAGCAGCTTGATGACGTAGCCGGTGCGCTCGGCCCAGGCCACGTCGTCCGCCGTGACAGAGCTGATGCCCTCCCGGTCCACGTCGTCGATCGACACCCGGGTGTGGAACGCGAGCGACGCGAGGATCGCGGCCTTCGCGGCGGCGTCGTACCCCTCGACGTCGGCGGTCGGGTCGGCCTCGGCGTAGCCGAGCGACTGGGCCTCGGCGACAGCGGCGTCGAGGTCGAGCCCCTCGGTCGCCATGCGGTCGAGCACGTAGTTGGTCGTGCCGTTGAGGATGCCCAGGACCCGCAGCACGCGGTCGCCGACGAGCGACTCGCGCACCGGCCGGACGATCGGGATCGCACCGGCGACGGCGGCCTCGAAGTACAGGTCCACCTGCGCGGCGTCCGCGGCGGCGTACAGCGTCGGACCGTCCTGCGCGAGGAGCGCCTTGTTGGCGGTGACGACCGCGGCACCGTGCGCGATCGCACTGAGCAGCAGGCTGCGCGCCGGCTCGATGCCGCCCATGACCTCGACGACGACATCGGCCCGCGTCACGAGCTCTGCCGCGTCCGTCGTCAGCAGCGCGCGGTCGACGACCGGGTCGCGGTCGGCCGCGAGGTCGCGCACGGCGACACCCACGAGCTCGAGCGGAGCGCCGACACGGGCTGCGAGGTCGGCCGACTGCGTCACGAGGAGGCGCACGACCTCGGTGCCCACGACCCCGGAGCCGAGGACGGCCACCCGCAGCGGTGCGGGCCGCGGCTGGGAGCGTCCGGCAGCCGCCTGCCCATCAGGAGCTGTCACTGCGTCCGCCTCCGCCTCCGGGCCGCGCCCGGTCGGTCGTCATGGTCAAGGAGTCCGGCCCACGGCGCGCCTCGCGGCGTTCGCCGGACCGCCTCAAAGGATAGAGGGCATCAGCCCTGGTCGAGGGCCAGGAGGTCGTCCTCGGTCTCGCGGCGGACGAGCACCCGGGTCACGCCGTCGGTCACCGCCACGACAGGCGGGCGCGGGACCTGGTTGTAGTTGGACGCCATCGAGCGCCCGTACGCCCCTGTCGCGGGCACCGCCAGCAGGTCGCCGGGCGCCACGTCGGCGGGCAGCTGGACCTCGTGCACGACGATGTCGCCGCTCTCGCAGTGCTTGCCCACGACGCGGCACAGCACGAGGGGCGCCGTGCTCGTGCGCGACGCGAGCTCGGCGTGGTACTGCGCGCCGTACAGCGCCGGGCGCACGTTGTCGCTCATCCCGCCGTCGACCGACACGTACGTGCGCACGCGCCCGTCGTCGAGCGTCACGGGCTTGACCGTCCCGACCGTGTAGAGCGTGCAGGTCGTGGGTCCGACGATGGCCCGACCGGGCTCGACGGAGACGCGCGGGAGCGCGGTGCCGAGCTCGGCGCACGCTGCGTCGACCGCCGCGGCCATGTCCTTCGCGATCCGGACCGGGTCGAGCGGCACGTCGCCCGGCAGGTAGGCGATGCCGTACCCGCCGCCCAGGTCGACCTCGGGCACGAGGTAGCCCGTCTCGGCGGCCAGCTCGGCACGCAGCCGCAGGACCTTGCGCGCGGCGACCTCGAAGCCCGACGGGTCGAGGATCTGCGAGCCGATGTGCGAGTGGAGGCCGAGCAGGCGCAGCTCGGGGCGGGCGAGCACCGCGCGCAGCGCCGCGACCGCGGGGCTCGCGGCGCCGTCCGGACCGGGGACGAGCGACAGCCCGAACTTCTGGTCCTCGTGCGCGGTCGAGATGTACTCGTGCCCGCCGGCGTGCACGCCCGTCGTGACCCGGACCATGACCGGCGCGGGATCGCCCCGGCGTGCGCGGACGGCGTCAGCGATGCGCTCGACCTCGCCGAGGGAGTCGACGATGAGCCGGCCGACGCCGGCCTCGAGCGCGCGGCTGATCTCCGCGTCGGACTTGTTGTTGCCGTGCAGACCGATGTCCGCCCCCGGAACACCCGCGCGCAGGGCGACCGCGAGCTCGCCGCCGGTGGCCGTGTCGACGCGCAGGCCCTCCTCGTGGGCCCAGCGCGCGACCGCGACGGACAGGAACGCCTTGCCCGCGTAGTACACGTCGACGTCCGTCCCGATCGCCGCGAACGCCGCGGTGAACGCGGCGCGGTAGGCGCGGGCGCGGGCGCGGAAGTCGGCCTCGTCGAGCACGTACACCGGTGTCCCATGCTGCGCCGCGAGCGTGCGCAGGTCGACGCCCGCGACCGCGAGCGCGCCGTCGAGGACGCGCGTCGTGCCGCTCGACCAGGGCGCGCCCGTCACATCCGCTCCGGCGCGCTCACGCCGAGCAGCTCGAGTCCGTTCGCGAGGACCTGACGGGTCGCGTCGTTGAGCCACAGCCGCGTGCGGTGGGTGTCCGAGACGACCTCGTCGCCGAACGGCGCGACCCGCCGCTGGTCGTACCACTTGTGGTACGAGCCCGCGAGCTCCTCGAGGTAGCGCGCGACGCGGTGCGGCTCGCGCAGCTCGGCGGCGTGCGCGACGAGGCCGGGGAAGCCTGCGATCTGGCCGAGCAGCACCGACTCCGAGGGGTGGTCCAGCAGGGTCGCGTCGAACCCGTCCGCGCGGTCGACGCCCGCCTCGGCTGCGTTGCGCCCCACGTTGACCGTCCGGGCGTGCGCGTACTGCACGTAGAAGACCGGATTGTCGTTCGTCGCGGTCACGAGCAGGTCGAGGTCGATGTCGAGGGTCGAGCTCGCGGCGGACCGTGCGAGCGCGTACCGGGCGGCGTCGATCCCGACCGCGTCGACGAGGTCGTCGATCGTGACGATGTTGCCCGCACGCTTCGACATCCGGACGGGCTCACCGTCCTTGACGAGGTTCACCATCTGGCCGATGAGGATCTCCAGGTTGACCCAGGGGGTGTCCCCGAAGGCCGCGCACATGGCCATCATGCGGCCGATGTACCCGTGGTGGTCCGCGCCGAGCATGATGATCACGCGGTCGAAGCCGCGCTCGCGCTTGTCGAGGTAGTAGGCCAGGTCCCCCGCGATGTAGGCGGCGTTGCCGTCCGACTTGATGATGACGCGGTCCTTGTCGTCCCCGAACTCGGTCGTCCGCAGCCACGTGGCGCCGTCGGCCTCGTAGATGTGGCCGAGCTCGCGCAGCCGTGCCACCGCCCGCTCGACCGCGCCCGACTCGTGCAGCGAGTCCTCGTGGAAGTAGACGTCGAAGTCGACCCGGAAGTCGTGCAGCTTGGCCTTGATCTCGCCGAACATCTGGTCGACGCCGCGGGACCGGAACACCTCCTGCGCCTCGGCCTCGGGCAGGGTGCGCGGGTCCGGCTGCCCGTCGGCGATCGCGGTCGCGATGACGGAGTCGGCGATGTCGGAGATGTACTGGCCGCCGTAGCCGTCGAGAGGAGCCTCGGCGCCCATCGCGCGGGCGAGCAGCGACCGGGCGAAGCGGTCGATCTGCTCGCCGTGGTCGTTGAAGTAGTACTCGCGCGTGACCTCCGCGCCCGCCGCCTGCAGCAGCCGCGCGAGCGAGTCGCCCACGGCTGCCCAGCGCACCCCACCGATGTGGATGGGTCCGGTCGGGTTCGCCGAGACGAACTCCAGGTTGATGCGCTCCCCCGCGAGCACCGTGCCGCGTCCGTAGGCCGGGCCGGCCTCGACCACGGTGCGGGCGAGCTCGCCGGCCGCGGCCGTGTCGAGCGTGATGTTCAGGAAGCCGGGACCGGCGACGTCGACCTGCGCGACGCCCGGGTGGTCGGCGAGGCGACGCGCGAGCTCCTCGGCGAACGCGCGGGGGTTCGTCCCGGCCTTCTTGCCGAGCTGCATCGCGACGTTCGTCGCCCAGTCGCCGTGCTCGCGCTGACGGGGTCGCTCGACGTGCACCTGCGCCGGCACCGCGGACGGGTCGAGCGCGAACGTGCCGTCGTCGACGGCGGCCATGAGGGCAGCACGGAGGGCCTCGGAGAGCTCAGCGGGGGTCACCGGACAAGGGTAGCGAGCCCTCGGCGGGCCCTCGTCCGCCCCAGGTGTCCTCGAGCATGACGGGCCGGCACGCCACCCAGCCCGCCGCGAGGAGGACCGCCAGGGTCACGAAGAGCAGCCCGAACGGCAGCTCCCAGCGGCCTGTCGACCCGTAGAGGACCCCGACGAGGAGCGGGCCGACAGCCGCGATGGCGTAGCCGACCCCCTGCGTGAAGCCCGAGAGCGAGACTGCGCCGGCCGACGTGCGGGTCCGCAGGTTGATGAGCGTGAGCAGGAGCGGGAAGGTGCCGGGTCCGAGCCCGAGGAGCACCATCCAGAGCCCCACCGCGGCCCTCGGAGCCAGCAGCAGCCCGGCGTACCCCACGACCCAGACGCCGACGAAGGCGGTGGCGACCCAGAACGGGTTGCGCAGCCTCGTCGCGACAAGGGGCACACCGAACGACGCGGGCAGACCGAAGATCGCGACGACCGCGAGCCATCGGCCGCCGGCGGCCTCGCCGTAGCCCGCGTCGACGAGGATCTGCGGGATCCACGCGAACATCACGTACGAGTTGAGCGAGTTCATCCCGAACGTCAGGGCGAGGCCCCAGGCGAGCGGGCTGCGCCACACGCGCCCCTCACGGCGGTGCCGGGAGTCGAGGGCAGGGGTGTGCCGCGGCGCCCAGCGCAGGACGCCCGCGAGCGCCGACCGGGCCGTCGCCGACCGCACGACGACGACGAGCCAGGGAAGCGCCGCGACCAGCCCGACCGCGCCCCAGGAACCGAGCGCCACGCGCCAGCCGAGCCGGTTCGCGAGAGGGACGGCGAGCAGCGGCGGGATCGCCGTGCTGAACGACATCGCGACCGAGTAGACCGCCGTGACGGGACCGATCCGGTCGGGAAAGTACCGCTTGACGAGCGGTGGGAGCAGGACGTTCCCCATCCCCATGCCCGCGAGCGCGATGACGGACCAGCCGAGGAAGCCGGCCGAGGTCGTCGCGCTCGAGCGCGCGACCTCGCCAAGGACCGAGACGAGCGTGGCGACGACAAGGGTCGGCTCGAGCCCCAGGCGGCGCGACACCATCGGTGCGAGCGAGCCGAACAGCGCGAACGAGGCGACCGGGATGGTGCCGAGCACGCCGGCGAGGGTCGGGGACAGTGCGACGTCGACGCGCACGGCATCGAGGATCGGGCTCACGGCGGCGACGGCGATCCGCAGGTTGAGGGCCACGAGCACGATCCCGACGAGGACGACGACGCGGCCTCGCCACCAGGCGGTGCGCCCTGTGAGTAACATCCGGACCAACTTCACGCTCGGTCTGACAGGGCGGCGTCGGGGCGAGTGGTGCTGCACCGGCACATGTGACAAGGAGAATACCTGGGATGATTCGTCGCACCGGATTGATCGACGGCGCGGTCGACACGCTACGTGAGCGGATCACCGCGGGTGAATGGCCGGTCGGCACACGGATCCCGCCGGAGCCGGCCCTCGCGGCACTCCTCGGGGTCGGCCGCAACACCGTGCGTGAGGCCGTGCAGTCCCTCGTGCACGCCGGGCTGCTCGCACGCCGTCAGGGGTCCGGCACGTACGTGCTCTCGACCTCCGAGCTCACCGTGACCATCGGCCGGCAGATCGCGGACGCGCACCAGCGCGACGTCGTCGAGGTCCGCCGCAGCCTCGAGGTCGAGGCCGCCCGGCTCGCGGCGCACCGGCGCACCGCGACCGACGTCGCACAGCTGCTCCAGATGCGGGACGCTCGGGCGCACGCGCACGCCCTCGGGGACCTCGACGCGATGGTCTCGACCGACCTCGAGCTGCACCTGGCGATCGCGCGCACGGCTCGCAACCCCGTGCTGCTCTCGCTGTACGAGAGCCTCCTCGACGCCATCAGCGCGAACATCCGGTTCAACTTCGAGCGACCGGTGTCCAACGAGTCGGACGACACGGGCCATGACGACCTCGTCGCCGCGATCGGCGCCGGCGACGTGCCCCGCGCCGTCGCCGAGGTCGAGACGTACCTCTCGCGGCAGCTCGCGCGCGGCTGACCGGGGCTCATCCCGGCTGATCCGAGCTGATCCGGGCTGATCCCCGGCACGCGTCGGCGGCACGCGCCGACGCGGGCTGATAGTCTCGTGCACCGCATCAGCTGCTGGTCGATCGGCCTTCTCCGCGGAGCTTCCGCGGAGCCGGGCCGCACGGTCAGCCGTTGTCGCCGGCCCGCGTAGCTCAGTGGATAGAGCGTCCGCCTCCGGAGCGGAAGGCCGAAGGTTCGAATCCTTTCGCGGGCACCCCTCATCGCGTGTCACGACCTGCGTGTCACGACATCGTGCCGTCGCGGACCCTCGTGCGAGTCCGGATCACCGCGTGACGCAGCCGGCACCGCCCAGCGCGACTCCCCGGGAGGCTCCATGAGTCACGTCGAGCTGTTCGCCCTCGTCGTGGGCGCCGTCGGGATCACCGCGTTGTGCCGCCGCTGGGGCTGGTCCCCGCCGCTGATCCTCGTCGCGACCGGGCTCGCGGTCTCGTTCGTCCCGGGGATGCCGCGCTTCGAGGTCGACTCGAAGATCATCCTCGAGTTCGTCCTGCCGCCCCTGCTGTACTCCGCGGCGCTGTCGAGCTCCTACCAGGACTTCCGCCGGTCGCGGAACTCGATCCTGCGGCTCGGCGTCGGTCTCGTGCTCGTGACCGCGGCCGCGGTCGCCGTGGTCGCGTGGGCTATCGTCCCCGAGCTGCCGATCACAGCGGCCCTCGTCCTCGGCGCGGTCGTCGCACCGCCGGACGCCGTGGCCGCGGTCGCCGTCGGTCGCAGGCTCGGCCTGCCGCGGCGGGTCATGACACTGCTCACGGGCGAGAGCCTGATCAACGACGCGACGTCGCTCACGCTGTACAAGGTCGCGATCGCGGGCGTCGCGACCGGGGCGGCCGTCCCGTCCACGGGCGTGCGCGTCTTCATGGTCGCGGTGCTGGTCGGCACCGGGCTCGGCCTCGTCATCGGCTGGGTCGTGCACCGGCTGCGGCTGCACCTCGACGACCCGGTGGTCGCGTCCACGATCGGGCTCCTCACGCCGTTCGCCGCCTACTGGGCCGCGGAGACCCTCGGCGGCTCGGGCGTCCTCGCGGTCGTCGCCGCGGGCCTCTACCTCGGCCACACCGCGCCCCAGGCGGGGTACGCGACGCGGCTGTACGAGACGCCCGTGTGGTCGACCGTCGACCTGCCGCTCGAGGCGTTCACGTTCGCTCTCATCGGCGTCCAGCTCAAGTGGGTCCTGGGCGACGTCATCGCGTCCGACCAGGGGCTCGGCATCGCGGTGGCGCTCTCGCTCGCCGTCCTCGCCACCGTGATCCTCGTCCGCCCGCTGTACGTGTTCGCGACCGCGCGCGTCGACCTGGTCCGACTGCGCGGCAGCCACCGCACGCCGCACGACGCGCTCGCGACCTCCGAGCACGCCGTCGTCTCCTGGGCGGGGATGCGCGGCGTCGTCACGCTTGCCGCCGCGGCTGCGATCCCCGCGACCGTCAACGGGGCACCGTTCCCCGCCCGCGCGACCCTCCAGCTCGTCGCCTACGCGGTCGCGATCGGGACCCTGCTGCTGCAGGGGCTCAGCCTGCCGTGGGTCATCCGGCGGCTGAGCGTCGAGGAGCACGACGACGCCGAGCGCGATGCGGCCCAGGAGGCCGCGCTGCGCCTCGCGACCGCGGCGGCCGCCCAGCGGGTCATCGAGAGCAAGACGGCGGCGTGGTCGCGCGAGCTGGGTGAGTCGCAGGCCAAGGCTGTGACCGAGGCTCTCGTGCGCGCAGGAAACGTGCGCGCACAGGCCGCGGCTGCGATGCTTGACCCAACGCGCGGCGACGACGACCCTGCCCTCGCCGGTGCACCCGCCGCCCCGGTTCGAGGCAAGCGGGGCCACCGTCTTCGCCGCGAGATCCTCGCCGCCCAGCGCCGGGTGCTCGTCGCACGGCGCGACGCCGGCGAGCTCGATGAAGCAGTCATGCGGCGCGTGCTGCGGGAGCTCGACCTCGAGGACGAGCGGATGTCCGCGTCGTGGCTCAACCGCGTGTGATCTGCGCCACAGGACTTTAGACACATCGAATCGGGCAATGCGTCGCATAGCCTTGTGCACGAGGTCAACGGAGATCTCGTTCACTCACCGACAACGTGGGGAGCACCCCGTGACCAGCTTGACCACCCCTGACGCCGCAATTGCTGGCGCCATCGACCAGCTCGTCGAGGGCGCGAACAAGGCCCTCGCCGAATACGCACGGTTCACCCAGGAAGACATCGACCACATCGTGCGAAAGGCGTCCGTCGCGGCGCTGAACCAGCACGGTGAGCTCGCGCTCCTGGCGGTCAACGAGACCGGCCGCGGCGTGTTCGAGGACAAGGCCGTGAAGAACATCTTCGCGTGCGAGCACGTCACCAACTCGATGTCGACGCTCAAGACGGTCGGCGTGATCCACCGCGACGACCTCGCGGGCATCATCGAGATCGCCGAGCCCGTTGGGGTCATCTGTGGCGTCACGCCCGTGACCAACCCGACGTCGACCGCGATCTTCAAGGCTCTCATCGCGCTCAAGACGCGCAACCCGATCGTCTTCGGGTTCCACCCGAGCGCGCAGCAGTCGTCGGTCGCCGCAGCTCGCGTCGTCCGCGACGCGGCCGTCGCCGCAGGCGCACCCGAGAACTGCATCCAGTGGGTCGAGGAGCCGTCGCTCGCCGCGACGTCCGCGCTCATGAACCACCCGGGCGTCGCACTCATCCTCGCGACCGGCGGCAACGCGATGGTCCGCGCCGCGTACTCGTGCGGCAAGCCGGCTCTCGGCGTCGGCGCCGGAAACGTCCCCGCATACATCGAGAAGACGGCCAAGCTCAAGCGGGCCGTCAATGACGTCGTCCTGTCGAAGGCATTTGATAACGGAATGATCTGCGCATCTGAGCAGGCCGTCATCATTGACGACGAGATCTATGACGCCGCGATGGCGGAGTTCGACGTCCTTCACGCCTACCGCGTGAACAAGAAGGAGAAGGCGCTCCTCGAGAAGTTCATCTTCGGCGTCGAGGCCAAGGGCAAGAACTGCGGCGAGGCCAAGCTCAACGCCTCGGTCGTCGGGCAGCTGCCCAGCTGGATCGCGGAGAAGGCCGGCTTCACTGTCCCGGCCGACACCTCGATCATCCTTGCCGAGGTCAGCGGGGTCGGGGCGGACGAGCCGCTGACCCGCGAGAAGCTGTGTCCCGTGCTCGCGGTGCTGCGCGCCAAGTCGACCGAGCAGGGTCTGACCTACGCCGAGCAGATGGTCGCGTTCGACGGCCTCGGCCACTCGGGTGCGATCCACACGCAGGACGACGCGCTCATCGAGGAGTTCGGCAGCCGGGTCAAGGCGGTGCGCATCATCGTCAACGCGCCCTCGTCGCTCGGTGGCATCGGTGACATCTACAACTCGTTCATCCCGTCGCTGACCCTGGGTTGCGGCTCCTACGGCCACAACTCGGTCTCCAACAACGTCTCGGCGGTGAACCTGGTGAACATCAAGCGGATCGGTCGCCGCAACAACAACCTGCAGTGGTTCAAGGTCCCGGCCAAGACGTACTTCGAGCCGAACGCGATCCGCTACCTGTCCGACATGGCCGACGTCGAGCGCGTGACGATCGTCACCGACTCGACGATGACCACGCTGGGATTCGTCGACAAGATCATCGACGTCCTCAACCGCCGGTCGAACAAGGTCGCGCTCCAGATCATCGACCAGGTCGAGCCGGAGCCGAGCGTCAAGACCGTGCAGGCCGGTGCCGCGCAGATGCGCCACTTCCGTCCCGACACGATCATCGCCCTCGGTGGCGGTTCGCCGATGGATGCCGCGAAGGTCATGTGGCTGCTGTACGAGCACCCCGAGATGGTTTTCTCCGACCTCAAGCAGAAGTTCTTCGACGTGCGCAAGCGCGCGTTCAAGTTCCCGGTGCTGGGTGAGCTCGCCAAGCTCGTGTGCATCCCGACCACGTCGGGCACGGGCGCCGAGGTCACGCCGTTCGCCGTCATCTCCGACCCGGAGACCGGCAAGAAGTACCCGCTCGCGGACTACGCGCTGACACCGACGGTCGCGATCATCGACCCGATCCTCACCGCGAAGATGCCGCGCTCGCTCGCCGCCGACTCGGGCTTCGACGCCCTGACGCACGCGACCGAGGCCTACGTCAGCGTCTACGCGAACGACTTCACCGACGGCATGGCGCTCCAGGCGATCCGCCTGATCTTCGACAACCTCGCACAGAGCGTCAACGGCGTCCCCGAGACCCCCGAGACCGCCGCGGCGCGCGAGAAGATGCACAACGCCGGGACGATCGCGGGCATGGCGTTCGGCAACGCGTTCCTCGGGATCGTGCACGCCATGGCGCACGTCGTCGGCTCGACGTTCCACCTGGTGCACGGCCGCACGAACGCGACCCTGCTCCCGCACGTCATCCGCTACAACGGGACCGTGCCGACCAAGCTCACGAGCTGGCCGAAGTACGAGAGCTACGTCGCGCCGGAGCGGTTCCAGCAGATCGCGGCGATGCTCGGCCTGCCGGCGACGACACCGGCCGAGGGTGTCGAGTCCTACGCCCTCGCGGTCGAGTCGCTGCGGGCGAAGGTCGGGATCCCCGCGTCGTTCCAGGCGCAGGGTGTCGACGAGCAGGACTTCATCGGTCGCCTCGACGAGGTCGCGATGGGCGCCTACGAGGACCAGTGCGCACCCGCCAACCCGCGGATGCCCATGCTGGCCGACATGAAGGACATCATGACCGCGGCGTACTACGGCACGTCGCTGGGCGAGGTGCGCAGCCGCCGGGAGCTCCCGGCCGCCGTCGCCGAGGTCGCCGAGCCCGCCGCCGAGGCCGCTGCCTCGACCGAGGGTGATGTCGTCACGGCCTGACACCTCAGCGCCTGACCGAGCGCCCCGCCCCGCAGATCGCTGCGGTGCGGGGCGCTCGCACGTCCGGGGCGCGCACCGCCGGTGGTCCGGCGCGATCGACGAGGCACACTGGTCCGAGCAGAACCCCTTCCCCGACGTCTTCAGGAGGCGCCCATGCGCATCGCGACCACACTGCCCGCACGTACGACGGCAACGCTGGGTGCGTGCGTCCTCGGCCTGACGGTGGCCCTCGCCGGATGCTCCGACGTGCGCGACCAGGCCGGCGCGCTGACCACGCAGGCGCAGTCCGCAGTCGCGAGTGCGCGGGCCCTCGCCGACGGCTTCGCGGCGCAGGTCGACAAGGCACGAGCGGACCTGGCGACGGCGCGGACCGCGATCGACGACGCCAAAGCCCAGCTCGGCTCGCTCGACACGACGTCGCGCGCCACCGCCCAGCAGGCGGTCGACCAGGCCACGGCTGCCCTCGACTCGGCCAAGACCGCGCTCGACGCGGCGTCCGCCGACGGCGCCGGACCGGCCGCCGACCAGCTCGCCGCCGCCCAGAGCGCTCTCGACGCCGCGCGCACGAAGCTCGACGCCGCCGCCGCCTCGACCGACGGTGCCGCCCGCACCGCGATGGACGCGCTGGCCGCGCAGGTCGAGGCGCTGCGCGTCGAGGTCGAGAAGGCCACGACGCCCTGAGGTCTGCCCCGGCCGCCGCCGGGTGAAATCAAGGATCAGCCGCGGCAACTGTTGTCTCTCGTGCAGCCGCTGCCGATCCTCAGAGGTATGACCACCATCCGGCCCCCGGAGCGCATGACGCGCCACCATCACCTCGAGTGGTGGGTGGTGACGGCCTGGGGATCGATCGCCCTGGTGGTGGCGGCGGGCGTCGCGGCCGCCGCTGGCGTGGGCTGAGGACCACCCTCGACCCAGCCACGGCTCAGGTGGTCCAGCCGCCCGAGCGATAGGCCGGGGTCGCCAGAGCGAGCACGAGCAGGGCCGCCAACGACGCGCCCGCCATGACGCCCGTCATCGCCAGCGTGGTGCCGCCCAGGACGCCGACGAGCGGGGCGACGGTCCCGGACACGAGCGCCTGCGTCCCGCCGATGAACGCCGCCGCGGTCCCGGCCATCTCACCGTGCCGGCCGAGCGCGAGCGCCGAGGCGTTGGGGGGTGTGACGTTGACGAGCGCGAGCGCGAGCCACAGGACGACGAGCAGCGCAGGCAGGCCGCCCGCTCCGGTGACGCCCACGGCAAGGAGCACGAGGCCGAGACCGAGCGACACCGGCACGATGACGCGGATGATCCGGATCGGCGCATAGCGGCGGACGAGCCACGCGTTGACCTGTGCCCCGCCGACGAGGCCCATGCCGTTGACCGCGAACAGCAGCGCGAACTGGTTCGCGGACAGCCCGTACCCCTCACGCAGCACGAACGGTGACCCGACCACGTAGCTCATGAGCCCCGCCGCGCCCAGACCCGGCAGCACGGCGAGGGCGAGGAAGTGCCGGTCGCGCAGCAGCGCCCGGTAGCCCGCGAGCGCCGTCCTCAGGCCGCCGTCGCGCCGCCGATCCCCTGGCAGCGTCTCGGGGAGCCTGCGCCACACGACGACCCACAGCCCGACACCGAACACCGCGAGCGCGACGAACACGCCGCGCCAGCCGACCTGACCCGCGATGAGACCGCCGATGCTCGGGGCGAACAGCGGTGCGACCCCGATGACGAGCATCAGCCGGGACAGCAGCCTCGATGCGTCGGACCCGACGAACCGGTCCCGGATGACGGCCATCGCCACGACGGACGCCGAGGCGTTGAAGAAGCCCTGCGCCACGCGAAGCGCGACGAGCGGCAGGATCCCGGGGGCGATGGCGCACAGCAGTGACGTCAGGACGTGCAGCGCGATGCCGACGAGGACGGGCCCCCGCCGCCCGAACCGGTCCGACATCGGGCCGATGACGAGCTGTCCGACGGCGCCGCCGATGAGCATGCCGGTCATCGTCAGCTGGACGGCCGCGGTCCCTGTGCCGAGGTCGCGCGCCACGTCCGGCAGGGACGGCAGGTAGATGTCGGTCGAGACCGCCGGGAGGGCTGCCATCGAGCCGAGCAGCAGGACGTACCTGGCATGCGGGCGGTACACCGGCGTAGGCGTGACCGCGGGGGTGCTGGTGCTCATCGCCGCCGATCATCCCACCGTGACGAACGCGACGCGAATCGATTCGACACGCACGTGTCCGGGGTCTGCGAGAGGCTGTGGCCATGTGTGGTCGGTATGCCTCGTTCCGAGAGGACCAGCAGATCGCCGACGAGTTCGCGATCGCGTCGGTCGCCGACGACGTGCACCTCCTGCCGCCGTCGTGGAACCTCGCGCCCACCGACCCGGTCCGCATCGTCGTCGACCGCCCCGAGCGCCTCGAGGACGGCTCGCGGGGCGCGCTCACGCGGCAGCTGCGCACCGCACGCTGGGGCTTGGTGCCGTCGTGGGCGAAGGACCCGTCGATCGGCAACCGGCTGATCAACGCGCGCGTCGAGAACCTGCTCGACAAGCCCGCGTTCAAGCGCCCGTTCGCGCTGCGCCGGGCGCTGCTCCCCGCGGACGGCTACTACGAGTGGCAGGTCCCCGAGCCGGGTGCACCGACCCGGACCAAGCAGCCCTACTACCTGCACCCGCCCGACGGCGGACCGCTCGCGCTCGCCGGGCTCTACGAGTTCTGGAAGGACCCGACCAAGGACGACGACGACCCGACGCGCTGGCTCGTGTCAGCAACGATCATCACGACCGCGGCGACCGGGGAGCTGGCGCGCATCCACGACCGTCGCCCGCTGATGCTCCGGCGAGACGTGTGGGATGCGTGGCTCGACCCCGCGGTCGACGCCGCAGGGGCCATGGAGCTCGTGCTCGGTCCGGCGCCCGAGGTCGTCGCGACGCCGATCTCGACGGCAGTCAACTCGGTCGCCAACGACGGTCCGGAGCTCATCCGCCCGGTCGACTGACGCGGGCCGGGCGAGGTCACGCCGAGCGCAGCAGCACCGGCGCGATGGGCCCGATCCCCGCGAGCTCGCGCTCGGGCAGCGTCTCGACGACGAACCGGGCGTCCCGGGCGAGAAGCTCCCCCGTCGCGGTGTCGGTGAGCACGGCGCTCGGGTCGGCGATGTCCGTCAGCCGGGCGGCGAGGTTGACCGAGGGGCCGAACACGTCTCCGAACCGGGACAGCACCCGCCCCCACACGAACCCGACCCGCACGGGCGTCACGCCGCGTGCTCCCTCGGCCAGCCCTCCGGCGGCCTGCTCGAGCTCGACGTCGAGCTCTCCGCCCAGCTCCCGGGCGAGCCCGAGCGCCACGCGTGCGCCCGTGACCACGTCGTCGGCGACGAAAAGGACGGCGTCACCGATCGTCTTGACCACGCGGCCGCCCGCATTCGTGACGACGTTCCGCGCGGCGTACTCGAACCGCTGCACGAACTCCGAGAGGTCGGTCGAGCCGAGACCCGCGGTCCGGCGGGTGAACGAGACCATGTCGGCGAACCCGACGGCCCGGGCGAGCGGCAGGCCCTCCCGGTCGGCGCCGGACGTGCGCTGCTCGCTGTAGTCGGCGGCGAGCCGTCCGGCGATCGCGGCGAGCTGGCGGCGCCAGGCGTGCACGAGCTGCGCCTCGAGCAGGGGTGCCAGGTCGGCGAGCCGGTCGAGGACGAGCAGCCGGGCGCTCGTGTCGTCGAGCCCGTACCGGGTCGCCATGTCCTCGACGAGCGCCTCGACCTGCCACAGCGCGAGCCGGTCGGCGGTGTGCCCGAGCGCGCGGGTCAACGACGACGCGGTCCGCAACGTGAACCCGCGCTCGCGGATCATCCGCGACACGCGCGCGACCGCGTCGGCGTCCTGCTCGGTGAACACCACGTCGTCCGCCTCGGGGTGCGGCAGCCCCAGCGTCTGCCAGTACAGCCGCACGAAGTCGAGCGGCGCGTCGATCCGGCTCGCGAGGTCCCGCAGGGTCAGCGTGCGCGGTCCGCCGAGCAGCACGTCGTCCAGCTCGGCGAGGGTCGAGGCGGCCGCTCCTGCGGGTGTCGACGTGGCGTCGGTCGGTGTTCCGTCGGGGGGCGGCGAGGCGGCGGCATCCGCGGCAGTCGGCACCTCTGGAGGGTAGTTCACGTCGCCCTGATGTGATGCACGTCACCCGCACGCACGTGCTGCTCCGTCCCGGTGTCGTCCATCACCACGAGGGCGCCGTCCGGGCCGAGCCGACGCGCGGTGCCCGTGACCTCGTCACCGCCCGGCAGCTCGACGCGGACCCGGGTCGTGAGCGTCGAGCACACCGAGGCCACCTCGGCGGCGAGCCCGGACGCGTGGACGTCCCCGTCGTGCTCGCGCCAGCGGCCCATCAGCTCGTCGAGGGCCGAGACGAGGGCGACGAGCAGGATCTCCCGGTCGACCTCGCGCGCGCCGACCAGGGCGAGCGACGTCCCGCTCGGGACGGGCAGCTCGTCGGGCGCTTGGGAGACGTTGATCCCGATGCCGACGACGACGACCCGACCCGCGGAGGTGTCGACGAGCTCGCTGAGGATCCCGCCCACCTTGCGCACGCGGCCCCACCCGTCCAGGTCGGTGTCGTCGGGCGCCGGGACCATGAGGTCGTTGGGCCACTTGAGCGATGCCTGCACCCCCGCGGTGGCGCGCAGCGCGGTCACGGTCCCGAGGCCCGCGAGCAACGGGATCCAGCCGAACGACGAGATCGGCCCGTCGGGCTGCAGCGCGAAGGACACCGTCAGGGCGGCGCGCGGCGGCGTCTGCCACGTCCGACCGGCACGGCCCTGGCCGTCGTCCTGGTGGTCCGCGACCAGCATGCTGGGTGCGGGCCAGGCGTTCGGCTCGGCGTGCAGCCGCTCGATGAGCTCGCGGTTCGTCGAACCCACGCGGTCCAGCACCTCGACGCGTGCGAGCGGCCCGGCAGGCGCGAGGAGCAGGGACCTCACGACCGACGCTCGCAACGGCCGACGTGCCTCGGCCAGACCCCCACCATGCCCACCGGTCACTGCGTGCTCGCTCATGTCCCCATCCTCCCGCGGACCGGGTCGAGACTCCACGGGTGGCGACCGACGGGCCGGCATTGTCGGGACCCGACGACCTCGCTCCCACGACACGGTCGCCGGTCGGCATCCTGTCGGGCGGTTCGGACGTCTAGCCTCGGAGGGTGACCGACCCGACCCCCGCTGCAGACCCGGCTGCTCCCCCGGCCACCTCCTCCGTTGCAGACCCGACCCCCCGGCTCAGCACGACCGCCGACAAGCTCGCCGACCTCGCGACCCGCCACGAGGCAGCCGCGGTGTCCGCGGAGGCAGCAGCTGCCGTCAAGCAGCATGCGCGTGGCAAGAAGACCGCCCGGGAGCGGATCGACGCGCTCCTCGACCCGGACTCGTTCACGGAGCTCGATGCGTTCGTCAAGCACCGCTCGACCAACTTCGGGCTCGACAAGAAGCGGATCGCGGGCGACGGTGTCGTCGTCGGGCACGGGACCGTCGACGGCCGACCCGTCGCCATCTACTCGCAGGACTTCACGGTGTTCGGCGGCAGCGTCGGCGAGGTGCACGGCCAGAAGATCACCAAGGTCATGGACCTCGCGCTGCGCATGGGGGTCCCGCTCGTCGGGATCAGCGACGGCGGCGGCGCGCGCATCCAGGAGGGTGTCGCCGGCCTCACGCAGTTCGCCGAGATCTTCCGGCGCAACGTCGCGGCGTCGGGCGTCATCCCGCAGATCAGCCTCATCCTCGGCCCCTCGGCCGGCGGCGCGGTGTACTCCCCCGCCCTCACCGACTTCATCGTCATGGCCGACGGCACGTCCAACATGTTCATCACCGGGCCCGACGTGATCCGCGCCGTCACCGGCGAGGACGTCGGCTTCGAGGAGCTCGGCGGCGCCACGGCGCACAACACGAAGTCCGGCGTCGCGCACTACCTCGCGGCCGACGAGAACGACGCGCTCGACTACGTGCGCTCGCTGCTGTCCTACCTGCCCGCGAACAACCTCACCGACCCCCCGACGTACGCGCACGAGTCGGACCTCGGCGTCACGCCCGAGGACGAGGAGCTCGACACGCTCGTCCCGGACTCCGACTCGCAGCCCTACGACATGCGCACCGTCGTCGAGCACGTCCTCGACGAGGGTGTGCTCCTCGAGGTGCAGCCGCTCTACGCGCAGAACATCCTGATCGGGTTCGGGCACGTCGAGGGTCACCCCGTCGGCATCGTGGCCAACCAGCCGCTCGCGATGGCAGGCACCCTGGACATCAACGCCGCTGAGAAGGCGGCGCGGTTCGTGCGGACCTGCGACGCGTTCAACCTGCCGGTCCTGACGTTCGTCGACGTGCCCGGGTTCCTGCCCGGCACCGACCAGGAGTGGAACGGCATCATCCGGCGCGGCGCCAAGCTCATCTACGCGTACGCCGAGGCCACGGTCCCGCTCGTGACCGTCATCACGCGCAAGGCCTACGGCGGTGCGTACATCGTCATGGGCTCCAAGCAGCTCGGCGCCGACGTGAACCTCGCCTGGCCGACCGCGCAGATCGCCGTCATGGGTGCCGGCGGCGCGGTGAACATCCTGCAGCGCTCCACGCTCAAGGCCGTGGCCGACGCGGGCGGGGACGAGGAGGCCGAGCGGGCGCGGCTCACGGCTGAGTACGAGGACGCCATCGTCAACCCGTGGGACGCCGCCGAGCGCGGCTACGTCGACGCCGTCATCGCGCCGTCGCGCACCCGCGGGGAGATCGTCCGGGCGCTGCGGCTGCTGCGCACCAAACGCGCCACGACCGTGCCGCGCAAGCACGGGAACATCCCCCTGTGAGGCAGACTCGTCGCGTGAGGACATCATGAGCGACCACGACCACGACCACGACGAGCACGGCGAGCACGGCGACAGCCCCGCGCACGGGGTCGAGCCGCTGCACGGGGTCGACCCGAGCGACCTGCACAGCGTCGTCGACGCCCTGTCCGTGAGCCTGCACGAGTACATCGACGCCGCCGTCGGGGTGCGGGCCGAGTTCGGCGCGCACGAGGCCGACGAGGACCCGCGGATCCTCGCGCTCGAGTCACGCGTGTCGAACCTCAACGCCGAGCTGTACGACGTGCTGCACGACAGGCTCGGCCTGCACTCGGACCTGACCGGCATGACGTGGGACGACGGCGCAGAGGCCGACGCCGACCTGCCCCCGCAGGAGGAGGAGCTCGACACGTTCCACCTGGGCTTCGTCGTCGGGCCGCCCACGGGCACGTCGGACCTGTCGATGGACTCGGTGCTCGGCATCGTCGACGACGGCGGCGCCGAGATCGCCCGGCGCCTGACCGACCGCGGCTTCGACGTGACCGAGTGGGGTGCGTCGCGCGGTGTGCCCGTCGAGTTCGAGCCCGACGACGACGAGGACGAGGACGACATCGAGTGAACGGACCCGAGCCCGCCGCAGACGGCCGCGCGCGAGTGCGCGTGGTCCGCGGCGCGCCCGACGACGTCGAGCTCGCGGCACTCGTCGCCGGCCTGGTCGCCGCGTCGGCCCGATCCGACGAGACCGACGAGCCGGCGACGCGGTCGATGTGGCGCGACCGGGCCCGGGCGATGCGGGGCGACCCCGTGCGGGCCGCTCCAGGGCCGGACGCCTGGCGCTGGAGCCTGCGCGGCTGACGGCTGCTGCTGCGTCCGGTGGGATCACCGCGGCCGTCGGGCTGCTCCTGGCCCAGGGCGCGACGAGGATCGGGATCGCGCCGATCACGTCTCAGGCGGAGGGGGCGCCGCGCACCCTCACGCTAGGGTCAAGCAATGACCACGATCTCCGCCGGACCGGGTGCCACCCGGCACCGCGACGCCTCCCCCATCGACGCGATCGCCGATGCCTTCGTCGCCACCTCGGCTGCCCTCGACCCGCTTGCGGCGACCGCGATGGGGATCGCGGGCCATGACCACGAGATGACCGATCTGTCCCCGGCGGGTCACGCGGCCCGCACCGAGTCGGCCCGGCGCACGCTCGTCGCTCTCGACGGGCACGCGCCGAGCGACGCGACCGACGAGGTCACGCTCGCCGCGATGCAGGAACGCCTCGGCCTCGAGCTCGAGCTCGATGCTGCCGGCGAGACGCTCGCCATCGTCAACAACATCGCCTCGCCCGTCCAGGGCCTGCGCGACGTGTTCGACCTCATGCCGACCGGGTCGATCGAGAGCTGGGAGAACATCGCCGCGCGCCTCAACGCGCTCCCGGGCGCCGTGGACGGGTACGTCGAGTCGCTGCGCGAGTCCGCGTCACGTGGCCGCGTCGCCGCAATCCGCCAGGTCAAGGACGCGATCGCCCAGGCGGGCGAGCTCGCCGACCCCACGAGGTCGTTCTTCACGTCGTTCGTGCACGGTCCCGCGGCGGACCTCGTGCTCGACGACTCGTCCTCGTGCTCGCTCGTGCGCGCCGAGCTCGAGCGTGGCGCGACTGCGGCGCGAGCCGCCTACACGACGCTCACGGCGTTCCTGCGCGACGAGCTGGCCCCGCTGGCTCCCGAGGCCGACGCCGCGGGCCGTGACCGCTACGCGCTGTGGTCCCGGCACTTCCTCGGTGCGACCGTCGACCTCGAGGAGACCTACCAGTGGGGGCTCGACGAGCTCGCGCGCGTGGTCGACGAGCAGGAGCGGGTCGCTGCGCAGATCGCCGGGCCGGGGGCGACGGTCGCCCAGGCCGTCGCGGTGCTCGACGCCGACCCGGCGCTCACGTTGCACGGCACCGCCGAGCTGCGGGCGTGGATGCAGGAGACGTCGGACGCGGCGATCTCCGCCCTCAACGGCACGCACTTCGACATCCCCGTCCCCGTGCAGACCCTCGAGTGCCTCATCGCGCCGACGCACAACGGTGGCATCTACTACACCGGTCCGAGCGACGACTTCAGCCGGCCCGGCCGCATGTGGTGGTCGGTGCCGCCGTCGGTCACGACGTTCAACACCTGGCGAGAGAAGACGACCGTCTACCACGAGGGCGTCCCGGGCCACCACCTGCAGGTCGGCGAGGCCGTCTTCCAGCGCGACACCCTCAACACGTGGCGTCGACTCGCGAGCTGGACGTCGGGGCACGGTGAGGGCTGGGCTCTCTACGCCGAGCGGCTCATGGCCGACCTCGGGTTCCTCGACAACCCCGGCGACCGGCTCGGGATGCTCGACGGGCAGCGCATGCGCGCCGCTCGCGTCGTCCTCGACATCGGCGTGCACCTCGGCCTGCGGGCGCCCGAGCGATGGGGTGGCGGGATCTGGGATGCGGACAAGGCGTGGGAGTTCCTGCGCGCCAACGTCAACATGCCCGAGGCGTTCGTGCGCTTCGAGCTGCACCGGTATCTCGGCTGGCCCGGGCAGGCGCCCTCGTACAAGATCGGCCAGCGGCTCTGGGAGAAGGCGCGCGACGACGCAGCTGCCGCAACCCGCGCCCGCGGCGGCGCGTTCGACCTGCGGGAATTCCATGCCCGGGCGCTCAACCTGGGTTCGCTCCCGCTCGACGTCCTGCGCACGGCACTCGTCTGACCGGCCCGACGACCTGACCGGCCCGACGCGACCGAACGACGGACAGACAGACCGACCGCGAGGATCAGCCGAAGACGGCCGCGCCGTACTTCAGCAGGATCAGCGCGACGAGCACGATGAGCACCGCGGCGACGACGAACAGGTCGTTGTCGGCATCGACGAACTCGCGGACGGACCGCTCGATCCGCTTCGGCATCCACAGGTTGCCCTCGCGGATGTTGAAGTGCGTGAGCGTCGAGAACACGAGGGTCGTCGAGAGCGTCACGAGCAGGCACCAGGGGCACAGCGCGTGGATGACCATCATCGACTGCTGGAAGAGCCAGTACGCGAACAGCACGCCGATCGTGTAGACGACCTGCGCCGACATCATGAACCAGCGCGGGAACCGTGCGCCGCCGAGGCTCGCGACGGCGATCGTGATCACGACCGGCTCGGCGATCAGCCCGAGGAACGCGTTGGGGAAGCCGAGCAGGCTCGCCTGCCACGACAGCCCGACGGTGCCGCAGCTGATGACCGAGTTGATGTTGCACGCCAGCGTCGCGGCGGGGTCCCTGGCCAGGGCGATCGCGTCGACCGAGAGCACGAACGACGCCGTCAGGCTGATGAGCGCCGAGAACAGCATCGTGCCGAAGATCCAGCGCCGGGACTGACGGAGCTCGTGGAACCGGCTTCTCGACTCCGGCAGTGCCTCCGGGTCGCTCACGTCGCTCACGTCGATCATCGCTGTTCGGTCCTCAGGTCGGGTGCTGGTGCCGGCTCGGGGTCGGCCGGGGCGGCGGCGCGGACGCACGTGCCACCGAATCATCGCCCAGAACCGGGCCGCGGGTCGAGGGCCCAACGTCCCCGGCGTCGGTAGGCTCGCTCGCCGTGACCCGAATCGTCCTCGCCTCCGCCTCGCCCGCCCGCCTCGCGACGCTCCAGTCCGCCGGCATCGACGCGATCGTCGCGGTCTCGCGCGTCGACGAGGACACGGTGCTCGCGGCTGCGCGTGAGCGGTTCGGCGCGATCGAGCCGGTCGACGCGGTCCTCCTGCTGGCGCAGGCCAAGGTCGAGGACGTCGCGCACTCGCTCGACGACGTCGCACCTGAGCTCGCCGACGCCGACGACCTGATCTTCCTCGGGTGCGACTCGATGCTCGAGATCCATGGCGAGATCGTCGGCAAGCCCGCGGGCGTGGCCGAGGCGACCGCGCGGTGGCGCGCGATGCGTGGGCGCAGCGGCGTGCTCCACACCGGGCACTGGATCATCGACGACCGGCTGCCGGTGAGCGATGGCGGCCAGGGAACGGCGGGGACGCTCGGCGCGACCTCGTCCACCGTCGTGCACTTCGCCGACCTGTCGGACGCCGAGATCGACGCGTATGTCGCGACGGGCGAGCCGCTCGCGGTCGCGGGCGCGTTCACAATCGACGGCCTCGGTGGCGCGTTCGTCACGGCGATCGAGGGAGACCACCACGGCGTCGTCGGCGTGAGCCTGCCGCTGCTGCGCGAGCTGCTCGGCGAGGTCGGCGTCCTGGTTCCGGACCTCTGGCGACGCTGACGACGGCGGGCCCGCTCCGCACCGGTTGTCACCTCCGCACAAACCGAGCGCGCCGGGACGAACAGTGGCGGCTCGTCATCGTCGGATACCTCCAAAGGCGACCGGTCCACGCGTGGGCGGTCCACCAATCTTCGCGGCGCGACCGCGGTGCGGGTGAGATGTCCGGGCTGCCCGCGTTACGGTGAGCCGTGCCCGCCATCTCCAAGGTCCTCATCGCGAACCGCGGCGAGATCGCCGTCCGCATCGCTCGTGCCTGCCGCGACGCCCAGATCGGCTCCGTCGCGGTCTACGCGGACACCGATCGCGAGGCGCTCCACGTGCGCGTGGCCGACGAGGCGTTCGCGCTCTCCGGTGCGCGCGCGCAGGAGACGTACCTCGACATCGCCAAGCTGCTCGACGTCGCGCGCCGCTCGGGGGCCGACGCCGTGCACCCGGGCTACGGCTTCCTCGCGGAGAACGCGGACTTCGCGCGGGCGGTCCTCGGGGCGGGCCTGGTGTGGATCGGACCGCCCCCGGCGGCGATCGAGGCGCTCGGCGACAAGGTCAGCGCCCGGCACATCGCCGCGCGCGCGGGCGCACCGCTCGTGGCGGGCACGCCCGACCCCGTGACGGGCACCGCCGAGATCCATGCGTTCGCGGCCGAGCACGGCCTCCCGGTCGCGATCAAGGCGGCGTTCGGTGGCGGCGGGCGCGGCCTGAAGGTCGCGCGCACGTTCGACGAGATCGACGAGCAGTTCGAGTCGGCAGTCCGGGAGGCCACCGCGGCGTTCGGTCGCGGCGAGTGCTTCGTCGAGCGGTTCCTGGACCGGCCCCGCCACGTCGAGACGCAGTGCCTCGCGGACGCCCACGGCACCGTCGTCGTGGTCTCGACGCGCGACTGCTCGCTCCAGCGCCGGCACCAGAAGCTGGTCGAGGAGGCGCCCGCGCCGTTCCTCACCGACGCGCAGAACGCCGAGCTCGTGGCCTCGTCCGTCGCGATCCTGCGGGAGGCCGGGTACGTCGGGGCGGGCACGTGCGAGTTCCTCGTCGGCGCGGACGGGACCATCTCCTTCCTCGAGGTCAACACGCGGCTGCAGGTCGAGCACCCCGTGACCGAGGAGGTCGGCGGGATCGACCTCGTGCGCGAGCAGCTGCGGATCGCGGCGGGCGAGCCCCTCGGATACGACCACGTCACCACCCGGGGGCACTCGTTCGAGTTCCGCATCAACGGCGAGGACCCCGCCGCGGGTTTCCTGCCCGCGCCGGGACGCATCACCCGCCTGCGGTTCCCCTCCGGTCCCGGCGTGCGCGTCGACTCGGGCGTCGTCGAGGGCGACACCGTCTCGGGGCTGTTCGACTCGATGATCGCGAAGGTGATCGTCACGGGCGCGACGCGCGCGCAGGCGGTCGAGCGGGCCCGGCGCGCGCTCACCGAGCTCGAGGTCGAGGGGATCCCGACGGTCGTGCCGTTCCACCGTGCGGTGCTCGAGGAGCCCGACTTCGTGCCGACCGACCCCGCCGAGCCGTTCCGCGTGCACACCCTGTGGATCGAGACGGAGTTCGGGGACCGGCTCGCGTCGCTCGTCGCACCGACGTACGAGCCCGGCGCGGGCTCGGCCGGGTCGGGGGACCTCGCGGACGAGGACGAGGACGAGCCGATCGCGCTCGAGCGGGTCATCGTCGAGGTCGGCGGCAAGCGGCTCGAGGTCGTCCTGCCGGCAGCACTCGGCTTCGGTCGCGGACGCCCGGGCGTCCAGGCTCGTCGCCCCGTACGCCGCACCCCTGTGCGCTCGGTCGCGAGCACCAACGGTGCGACGCTCTCGTCGCCCATGCAAGGCACGATCGTCAAGGTTGCGGTCGCCGACGGCGCGGAGGTGGTCGAGGGCGACCTCATCGTCGTCCTCGAGGCCATGAAGATGGAGCAGCCGCTGCTCGCCCACCGTGCGGGTCGCGTCACGGGGCTCGTCGCCGCGGTGGGCTCGAGCGTGGGCGCCGGGACCGCGATCTGCGACATCGTCGTCTGAGCATGGCGCCGGCGCCGCAGGAGGCCCCACGGCACCCGTCACCTGGCGACGGGTGGATCGAGTGCGCGTGCGGCCGCCGCCACTGGGGTCTGCACGGAGCGGCGGGCCTCCTCCTGGCGCGACGCTCGCCCGAGGGGCTCGGGTGGGACGTCGTCCTGCAGCACCGGGCCCTGTGGAGCGACCAGGGTGGGACGTGGGGCATCCCGGGCGGAGCGAGGGCACCGGGCGAGTCCGCGGTCGACGCCGCGCTGCGGGAGGCCAGTGAGGAGGCGGGCATCGAGCCGGCCTCGGTTCTTGTGCTCGGCACCCAGGTGCTCGACCACGGCACCTGGAGCTATACGACCGTCCGCGCCGAGGCAGTCGGGCACCTCGACCCTCGCCCGACCGATGCCGAGAGCCTCGAGATCGCCTGGGTGGCGACCCACGCCGTCGCCGACCGCCCGCTGCTGACCGCGTTCGCGGCCGCGTGGCCCGGGCTGCGCGCTCAGGTGGAGGGCTCAGCCCCCGTCGCGTGAGCCACCGAGGGTTGTGACGACCCTCACAACGAAGGAACCGATGGCGGTCTCGCTCGGCAACGTGGCCATGCCGTACAGTTCGAAGTGAGGTAAGGCACTCCTCACTTAGCCGACCCTCACTCGTCAGTCCCGAGACCCCTGCGGAAAGCTGCCATGCTCGCCAACTTTCTCATCGGCCTGCGCGAAGGCCTTGAGGCCGCTCTCGTCGTCGGCATCCTCGTCGCCTACGTCGTCAAGACCGGCCGGCGCGACCTCCTGCCCGCGGTGTGGGCCGGCGTCGGCGTCGCCGTCGTCGTCTCCCTCGCCTTCGGGGCAGCCCTCACGTTCGGGCCGCAGGGCCTGTCGTTCGAGGCGCAGGAGGCCATCGGCGGGACGCTGTCGATCGCGGCGGTCGGTCTCGTCACCTGGATGATCTTCTGGATGGCGCGCACCGCACGCTTCCTCAAGTCCACCCTGCAGCACGGCCTCGACGCCGCGATCGCCGCCGGAAGGCGCGCTGTCGTCGTGATGGCCCTGTTCGCCGTCGGGCGCGAGGGTCTCGAGACCGCGCTCTTCCTGTGGGCCGGCGCCAAGGCGACCGGCACGTCGACGTCGCCCCTGCTCGGCGCGGCCCTCGGGCTCGCCGCGGCGATCGCCCTCGGCTGGCTCGTGTACCGGGGCGCGGTGCGCCTGAACCTGCGGGTCTTCTTCGCGTGGACCGGGCTGTTCCTCGTCGTCGTCGCCGCCGGCGTGCTCTCCTACGGGGTGCACGACCTGCAGGAGGCCGGGATCCTGCCCGGCCTGCACGCGCTCGCGTTCGACGTCTCGACGGCGATCCCCCCGACGAGCTGGTACGGCACGCTCCTCAAGGGCGTCTTCAACTTCTCCCCCGCGACGACGTGGATCCAGCTCGCGGCGTGGGTCGCCTACCTCGCGCCGACCGCGTACGTCTTCATCCGCACGACGTGGGGCACGCCGACCCGCGCGCCCCTCCCCGCCCCGGTGCCGGCCGGCGTCCCCGCCTGACCTGCCTGTTCCACTTCCCCCGCACCGCCAGCTCCGCCGTCCCGGAGGACACCCATGCCCCGCTCCGCCCTGTCCGCCATCGCCTGCGCCGCCCTCGTCCTGCCGTTCGCGGCGGGCTGCGTCGCGAACGAGCCCGCGGATGCGTCCGTGGTCGGGGCGGGCGCGGTGAAGGTCGACTCGTCGGCGACCGCGTGCACGCTCTCGGCCGCCACGGCCCCGTCCGGCACCCTGACGTTCTCGGTGACGAACTCGGGCACCGACGTGACCGAGTTCTACGTGCTCGCCGCGGACGGGCTGCGGGTCGTCGCGGAGGTCGAGAACCTCGGGCCCGGCCTCACCCGGGACCTCGTCGTGCAGGCCCGGCCCGGTACCTACGTGACCCAGTGCAAGCCCGGCATGGTCGGCGAGGGCATCAGGTCCGACTTCACCGTGACGGACTCCGGGACGGCCGTCGGGCCGACGGGCGACACGGCCACCCAGCTCGCCCAGGCCGAGGAGTCCTACGTCTCCTACGTCAAGGACCAGGTGGGCGCCCTGATCGCCGGCACCCAGGAGTTCGCCGCCGCCTACGTCGCCGGCGACGACACGAAGGCACGGGGGCTCTACGCCGCGACCCGCCTGCACTGGGAGCGCATCGAGCCCGTCGCCGAGTCGTTCGGCGACCTCGACCCGCTGCTCGACCTGCGTGAGGCCGACCTCGAGGCGGGCCAGCAGTGGACCGGCTGGCACCTCATCGAGAAGGACCTCTGGGCCCCGGCCGTCGACGCGAACGGTGGCGTGGCCTACACCCCGCTCACGCAGGCGCAGCGCGAGGCAGCCGCGGCCGGTCTCGTCGCCAACACCCAGGCCGTCGTCGACGCCGTCAACGCGCCCGGCTTCACCTTCGAGGCGTTCCAGATCGCCAACGGCGCGAAGGCGCTGCTCGACGAGGTCGCCACGGGCAAGATCACGGGCGAGGAGGAGATCTGGTCGCACACCGACCTGTGGGACGTCCAGGCGAACCTCGACGGCGCACGGGTCGCGTTCGAGGTGCTGCGCGACGTCGCCACGGCCGCCGACCCGGAGCTCGCGCGGACCCTCGACGCTCGCTTCGCCGACCTCACCGCGCTCGTCTCGGCGCAGGGGTCGGCCGAGACCGGGTTCACGTCCTACGACGCGCTCAGCACCGACCAGGTGAAGCAGATCGCCGCGGCGGTCGACGCCGTGAGCGAGCCGCTCTCGCGCCTCACCGCCACCGTCACGAGCGCATCGTGACCGGGCAGCCACCCCTCGAGGAGCGGACCGCGGCAGCTGCCGTGCCCCCTCCCGCCGAGGGGCACGGCGTGTCGCGGCGCGCCCTGCTCGGGTTCGCGGGCGGCGGGCTCGCGGCGATCGGGGTGGCCGCGGCCGGAGGGTTCGTGGCGGGCCGCGAGGGCGCCGGGCAGGCCACTGCGGCGCAGCAGGCCGGCTCCGGGACGACCTACCCGTTCACGGGCGAGCACCAGGCCGGCATCGTCACCCCGGCCCAGGACCGCATGCACATCGCGGCGTTCGACCTCACGACCACCTCGCGCGACGAGGTCGTCGCCCTGCTGCGCACCTGGACCGCCATGGCGGCACGACTCACGCAGGGCCGCCCGGCGGGCACGTTCGGTCCGGCGTCGGGCCCGTACGACGCGCCGCCCGACGACACCGGTGAGGCGGCCGACCTGCCGCCCGCCGGCCTGACGATCACGTTCGGGTTCGGGCGATCGCTGTTCGTCGGGACCCCCGCACCCGACGGAGCACCCGGCGTCGACCGGTTCGGCCTCGCGGACCGGCTGCCCGGCGCGCTCGTCGAGCTGCCGCACTTCCCGAAGGACGCCCTCGACCCGGCACGCAGCGACGGGGACCTCGTCGTGCAGGCGTGCGCCGACGACCCTCAGGTCGCCGTGCACGCGATCCGCAACCTCTCCCGCGCCGCGTTCGGGACCGCCGCGATCCGGTGGACCCAGCTCGGCTACGGCCGCACGTCCTCGACGTCGACGACGCAGGCCACGCCCCGCAACCTGTTCGGCTTCAAGGA
Source organism: Cellulomonas sp. (assembly GCF_036279715.1). Classification (GTDB taxonomy): domain Bacteria; phylum Actinomycetota; class Actinomycetes; order Actinomycetales; family Cellulomonadaceae; genus Cellulomonas_A. The sequence goes on from NZ_DASUIR010000029.1 coordinate 63,483, forward strand.
CGGCACCGCCAACCTCAAGGCCGAGGAGCCGACCGCGGTCGACGAGCACGTCTGGGTACCCGCCGACGCCGCGACCGCCGACGCGAGCGACCCCGGCACCGACTCCACCTGGATGACCGGCGGCTCGTACCTTGTCGCGCGCCGCATCCGGATGGTCATCGAGACCTGGGACCGCACGTCGCTGCGCGAGCAGGAGACGCTCGTCGGCCGCACGAAGGGTGAGGGCGCCCCGCTGTCCGGCGGAACCGAGCTCACCGAGCCCGACCTCGCGGCGACGGGCCGCGGCGACGTCCCGCTCATCGCCGCCACCTCGCACGTCAGGCTCGCGCACCCGAGCACCAACAACGGCGTGCGGATGCTCCGACGCGGCTACAACTTCACCGACGGCAACGACTCGCTCGGCCGCCTCGACGCGGGCCTGTTCTTCATCGCCTACGTCCGCGACCCACGCACGCACTACATCCCGATGCAGACCGTTCTCTCGCGCGACGACGCCCTCATGGAGTACCTCCTGCACACCGGCTCGGGACTGTTCGCCGTGCCGCCCGGCCTGCCCGCGGAGCTGCTCGGGGCCGACGGGACGCCCGCGACCGGTCCCGACGCGCCGTTCGTCGGCCAGGCGCTGTTCGCCTGACGGTCACGCTGCCGCGCTCCCGGCCGCGCGGTACGGTGACCGCCGTGACCTCCATGCCTGACGGCTCCACCCGGCCGCCGGCCCGCGAGCGCACCCCGCTGTCCGCACGGACCCGGGCGCTCTCCCGTGCCGCAGCGCGCACCCGGGCGGCCCGGACCGACCCCACGACACCCCCCGATGCCGGCACGGCGACCCGCGTCAGCCTCGTCGCCGTCCTCACCGTGCTGACCCTCGAGCTCGCGCGAGCCGGCGGCCCCCTGCTGGAGGGAGTGCCCGGTGCGGGCCCCGCCGGTGCCACGACTCTCGGTGCCTGCGTGCTGGCGGGGGCGGCGGCGGCCGTGCTGCTCCTCGCGACCGGTCGACGCTTCACCGGGTCCCCCGACGGCCGCACGGTGCTCGCGGGGACCGCTGCGGTGGCGGTCGCCCGGCTCGTCGTGCAGGGTCTCGGCGGTGACGCGCGCGTCGTCGTCGGGCTCGTGGCGGTCGCGCTCGCGGTGTGCGTCCTGACGCTCGCGGTCTCGTTCGTCGCGGGCCGGCCCACCGGTGGTCGGCAGGCCGCGCTCGGCCTCGTGCTCGGTTCCGGGCTCGCGACCGGGCTGCAGCTGAGCCTCGGCACGTGGGACGCGCTCTGGCGGCACGGACCCGTGGGCTGGGTCGTCGGCGGCGTGCTGCCGGTCGGTGCCGTGGCCCTCGCGCGCGTCGTGCGGACAGGCGGCTCGACCGGTCGCCCCCGGCGGCTGTGGATGCTCGGCCCCTACCTGGTGCTTGCGACCACGGTCCTTGCCAACCCGGCGCTCGTCGCCGCCCAGACGGGCGAGCCGCTGCGTGACGTCGGGCTCGTGATCGTGCTCGCGCACGTGGTTGCTGTCTGGCTGGTGCTCAGCCCGCACCTGCTGACCGGAACCGTCCGCATCGCGGCGGCCCTCGCCGTCCCCGCGGCAGCCCTCGGCGCCCTCGCCGTGACCGGCAGCAGGGAGCTCATCCCTGTCGTCGTGCTGCAGCTCGCCGTCGGGGTGGCCCTCGCCACCGGGCTGACCACGCACCGCGTCGCGCCGCTCGGCGTCCCGGGCACGGCCCTCGCGGTCGGAGTCGTCGGCCTCGGCTTCGCAGCGCCGCTGCTCGTCGGCCTCGCTGACATCGACGGCCCGCTCGGGCTGCACGGTCGGGCCCTCCCGCTCGTGGCGGGCCTCGCGCTCACCGTCGCCGGGCTGCGTCGGCGGGTCCCCGCGGCGCCGGTCACCACGTCGACGGAGCTGCCCGCGACGGCAGTCGAGCCCGCGCAGCCGTTCCGGTCGAACGCGATCCGCATGCTCGTCACGCCGGCCGTCGTGCTCGCCGTCGTGGGCTGGTGGCCCAACGCACCGACCGCGCCCGGTCCCGCGCGCGCCCGCGGCGACTCGCTCGTCGTCGTCGACTGGAACCTGCACCACGGCGTCGCGCCGGCAGCGGACCTCGACCCCGAGCTCGTCGCGCGCACGATCGAGGCACAGGACCCGGACGTCGTCACGCTGCAGGAGGTCTCCCGCGGGTGGGTGCTCGGCGGCGGCCTCGACGTCGCGACCTGGCTGTCCCACCGGTTGGAGATGCAGGTCGTCGTCGCCCCGGGCGCCGACCACCAGCTCGGCACCGCGATCCTCGCGCGGTCGGCCCTCAACCACGCGGTCGTCACGGCGCTGCCGGACGTCGCCGGGTCGCCGCAGCGCTCGGCGCTCTCGGCGACGGTCACGCTCGCGGGCGGGACCGCCGTCCGCGTGAGCTCGGTGCAGCTGCAGGACCCGGCCGACGACGCCGCGCCTCGCCTCGACGTGCTGCACGCCCTCCTCGCGGCGCTGCCCGCTTCCGCACCGGCGGTCCTGGCGGGCGACGTGGTCGCCGAGCCCGGCTCACCCGAGGCCGGCGTGCTCGACGCAGCGGGCTGGACGGGCGCAGCCGACCTCGCCGGCAACCGGGCACCGACCTACCCGAGCGACCACCCGACCCTTCGGATCGACGAGGTGCTCTGCCAGGGGATGCAGACGACGCACACCGAGGTGCTGACGGCCCCGCGCTCGTCCGACCACCTGCCGGTCGTCATGACGCTGCAGCCGGTCGGCTGAGCCGACGCCGACGGACGGACCCCCCTGCGGCCCGAGCCGCGGCTCAGTCGTCCTGGCGCTGGTGCAGCATCCGCGCCACCTCGGCGATCGACCCTGAGACCGACGGGTAGACGGTGAACGAGCTCGCGACCTCGTCGGCGGTGAGCCGGTGCGAGACCGCGAGCGTGATCGGGAAGATGAGCTCGCTCGCGTTCGGCGCGACGACGACGCCGCCGAGCACCTGCCCGGCCGGGTGTGCGAACAGCTTGACGAACCCGTGGCGCATCCCGAGCATCTTGGCGCGCGGGTTCTGGGCCAGGGCCAGGGTGCTCGTGACGTAGCGCGACCCGGCGGCCGTGAGCTGCGCCTCGCTGTAGCCGACGGTGGCGATCTCGGGCTCGGTGAAGATGTTCGCGGCGACGGTCCGCAGCGACAGGGGCATGACCGAGTCGCCCAGCGCGTGGGACATCGCGATGCGCCCCTGCATCGCGGCCACCGACGCCAACGGCAGCACGCCCGTGCAGTCCCCCGCCGCGTAGACCCCGCGCACCGACGTCCGGGAGACCTTGTCGACCTCGACGTGGCCCGACGTGCTGAGGCGCACGCCCGCCTCGACCAGGCCGATGCCCGACGTGCTGGGCACCGAGCCGACCGCCATGAGGACGTGGGAGCCCTCGACGGTGCGCCCGTCGGTCAGCGTCACGACGACCCCGTCGGCCGTGCGCGTCGCCGACTGCGCCCGCGAGCGTGCCATCAGCGTCATGCCCTGGCCGCGGAACACCTCTTCGATGACGTCGGCGGCGTCGGCGTCCTCCCCCGGCAGGACCCGGTCCCGGCTCGAGACGAGGACGACCTCGGAGCCGAGCGCGAGGTACGCCCCGGCGAACTCCGCGCCCGTGACGCCGGACCCGACGACGATGAGCCGCTCGGGCAGGCTCGTCAGCTCGTACAGCTGGGTCCACGTGAGGATCCGCTCGCCGTCGGGCTCGCCGCCCGGCAGCACGCGCGGGACGGCGCCGGTCGAGACGAGCACGACGTCGGCGTCGAACGCGTGCTCGCGCCCGTCCGGCTGAGTCGCCACGACCCGCCGCGGTCCCTCGAGACGGCCCGAGCCGATCACCATCCGGATGCCCTCGCGCTCGAGCCGCGCGTGCACGTCCGCCGACTGCGCGGCCGCGAGCGCCTTGACCCGCACGTTGACCTCACCGAGGTCGACCCGATGCTGCTCCGACTCCCTGATCGCCCGGGTCCGGTCGATGCGCGGATGCGCCGGTACGGGCGCGTCGAGGTGGATGCCGAGGTCGGGGGCACGGTCGGCGATCGTCATCCACTCGGCGGTCGCGATGAGCGTCTTGGAGGGCACCACGTCGGTGAGGACGGCCGACCCGCCCAGGCCGAGCCGCTCGACCACGGTGACGTCCGCACCGAGGCGGCGCGCAACGAGCGCCGACTCGTACCCGCCGGGTCCGCCCCCCAGGATGACGACGCGGCTCGACTGGAGGTCCTGATCGCGTGTGCCCACGTGGCCATTCTGCCCGGCGCGGGCCGACCCGGCCGTTCTGTGCCGGCACGACGCGCGCGGCAGAGCGTTCAGGGCCGATAACGTGACCGCCATGGCTGACCTCGACGACCCGATGACCGATCCCTTCGACGTGGCGCGACTCGCGGCGCAGTACCTCGCGGAGGTGACGGGCGTCGCGCAGCACGATGTCGCGCTCGTGCTCGGCTCGGGCTGGGGCGGGGCCGCCGACCTGCTGGGCGAGACCGTCGCCGAGGTCCCGAGCCACGATGTGCCCGGGTTCATGGCGCCCGCCGTCGTCGGCCACGTCGGGACGATCCGCTCGATCCGCCTCGCGGCCCCCGACGCCGCCCCGGACGCGCCCGCGCGCCACGCGCTGGTCCTGGGGTCGCGGACCCACCTGTACGAGGGCAAGGGCGTGCGGCCGGTCGTGCACGGCGTCCGCACAGCGGCAGCCGCGGGAGCCCGCACGGTCGTCCTGACGAACGGGTGCGGCGGCCTGAATGCCGCCTGGGGCCCGGGCACTCCCGTGCTCATCCGCGACCACATCAACCTCACCGCGATGTCCCCGCTCGAGGGAGCGACGTTCGTCGACCTCACCGACCTGTACTCGACGCGCCTGCGGGACCTCGCGCGCACGGTCGACCCGAGCCTCGACGAGGGCGTGTACGTGCAGTTCCGCGGGCCCCACTACGAGACCCCGGCCGAGGTCCGGATGGCCGGCCGGCTGGGCGGCGACCTGGTGGGCATGTCGACGACGCTCGAGGCGATCGCCGCCCGGCACGCGGGGCTCGAGGTGCTGGGGCTCTCGCTCGTGACGAACCTGGCGGCCGGCATCACCGGCGAGCCGCTCTCCCACGGTGAGGTCATCGAGGCCGGACGCGAGGCCGGTCCGCGGATCAGCGCCCTGCTCGCCACGATCGTCCAGGCGCTCTGACACGACGGTGGCGCGGGGGCGCCCACCCGTCTCACCGGGCGCTCACCTTGCGTCGCCCGGTGCTGCCCGGTGCTGCCCGGACCGGCCGGGGTCGGTAGGTTGTGGGCATGTCGATCGTGCAGCCGGAACCGTGGGAACAGCTCGCCCAGCGCGTCGCCGCGTGGATCTCGGACGACCCGGACGCCCAGACCCGCGCCGAGCTGAGCGCGCTGCTCGCGACGGCGAGCCAGCCCTTGACCGACGTCGGTGCGCACCGCGACGGCTCGGCGCGCACCCCGCGCGAGGAGTCGCTGGTCCTGGACGTGACCGGAGCCCGTGCCGACCTCGCCGACCGGTTCTCGGGCCTGCTCCAGTTCGGCACCGCCGGGCTGCGCGGCGAGCTCGGCGGAGGACCGCACCGCATGAACCGCGCGGTGGTCATCCGGGCCGCGTCGGGGCTCGCGGACTACCTGCTCGGTGAGCTCGACGGGCTGACGCCGGCCCCGCGCGTGGTCGTCGGCTACGACGCCCGGCACCGCTCGGCCGACTTCGCGCGGGACACCGCAGCGGTGCTCACGGCCGTCGGCCTCGAGGTGCTCGTCCTGCCGTCGGCGCTGCCCACGCCGGTCCTCGCGTTCGCCGTCCGCCACCTCGACGCGGACGCGGGCGTGATGGTCACCGCGAGCCACAACCCGCCGCAGGACAACGGCTACAAGGTGTACCTCGGCGGCCGCGTCGTGACGGACTCCGGTCAGGGCTCGCAGATCGTCCCGCCCGCCGACGCGGCGATCGCCGCGGAGATCGCCCGAGTCCCGTCCGTCGCCGCGGTCCCCCGCGCGGAGACCGGCTGGACCGTGCTCGGTCCCGAGGTGCTCGACGCCTACGTCGCCTCCGTGACGGCCCTGGCCGACCCCTCGGACGGGGCGCGGGCCCGTGCGGGGCGTGTGCGCATCGTGCTCACACCCATGCACGGTGTGGGCGGCGTCACGGGCCAGCGCGTCCTGGCGACCGCCGGGTTCACCGACGTGCATGTCGTCCCCGAGCAGGCTGAACCCGACGGCAACTTCCCGTCGATCCCGTTCCCGAACCCCGAGGAGGCCGGCGCGATCGACCTCGCGACCGCACTCGCGGGCGATCTGGGCGCCGACGTCGTGATCGCCCTCGACCCCGACGCCGACCGGTGCGGTGTCGCGGTCCGCGACCCCCGCGCGCGCTCGTACCGCGGCCCCGACACGGCCGCCGCCGAGGGTTGGCGCATGCTGCACGGCGACGAGGTCGGCGCGCTGCTCGGTCGGCTCGCGGCGGACCGGGCGCTGCGGTCGCCCGACCCCGTCGCCGGGATGGCGCTGGCGAGCTCGATCGTCTCCTCGCGGCAGCTCGCGCAGATCGCCGCGTCGGCGGGCCTTCGCCACGTCCAGACCCTCACGGGGTTCAAGTGGATCTCTCGCGTCGAGGGGCTCGTGTACGGCTACGAGGAGGCCATCGGCTACTGCGTCGACCCCACGCACGTGCGCGACAAGGACGGCATCTCCGCGGCGCTGCTCGTCGCGGGCCTCGCGGCCGACCTCAAGGCCTCGGGGCGCACGCTCCTCGACGCGCTCGACGACCTGGCGCGGGCGCACAACCTGTACCTGAGCTCTCAGCTCGCCGGTCGCTTCGAGGACCCGGCCGGCATCGTCGCGGCGATGGGTCGGCTGCGGGCGGCTCCCCCCGCGAGCCTCGGCGGCTCGCGCGTGGTCGAGGTCGTCGACCTCGAGGCCGGCACCGAGGCGGAGCGCGACGGGCTGCCGCCGACGGAGGGCGTCCGGCTGCTCGCCGAGGACGGCACCCGGGTGATCGTGCGCCCGAGCGGCACGGAGCCGAAGGTCAAGAGCTACCTCGAGGTCATCGTCCCGGTCACGGCGGACGCGACGGATGCCGAGATCACCGCAGCCCGCACGACGGCGCACGCGCGCCTCGACGCCGTGCGCGCCGACATGGTGACTGCGCTGGGGCTCTGACGGGAACGGCAGTCGCGGTCACCCGGTGGACGGCGGTCAACGCCCGCCCACCGGGAACCGCACGCTCCACCCGCTGACGGTCAGCCGAGCCCGGGACGGGCGCCCGCGGCGAACCCGTCGAGGATGGCCGCCGTTCCCGACAGACCCAGCCGGGTCGCACCGGCCTGGACCATCGCGAGGGCGTCCACCGTCGTGCGGATACCGCCGGACGCCTTGATGCCGAGGCGGCCGCCGACCGTCGCGGAGATGATCTCGACGGCGCGAACCGTCGCGCCACCGGCCGGGTGGAAGCCCGTCGAGGTCTTGACGAAGTCCGCACCCGCAGCCTCGGCCGCGCGGCTCGTCTCGACGATCTCGTGGTCGCTCAGCGCCGCCGACTCGATGATGACCTTGAGCACCGTGGGCGCGGGAGCAGCCGCGCGGACCATGGCGATGTCCTCGCGGATCGACTCGAAGTCCCGCGCCTTGGCGGCTCCGATGTCGATGACCATGTCGACCTCGTCGGCGCCGTCCGCGACGGCGCGGGCAGCCTCGGCGGCCTTGATGGAGCTGCGGTGCTTGCCGGACGGAAACCCGACGACGGTCGCGACCTTGAGCCCCTGGGCGTCGATCGGCAGGAAGGACGGTGAGACGCAGACCGCGTACACGCCGAGTCGGACGCCCTCCGCGACGAGCGCACGGACGTCGTCCGCCGTGGCCTCGGGCTTGAGGAGGGTGTGGTCGACGAACTGGGCGAGTGCGGGCGAGTCGAGCGGGTTGCTCATGCGCGGTGCCTTCCGATGGTGTCCGTTGCGAATGCCGGGAGAATCACCCGGTCGATGAGGTCCTCGCGCTCGTCATGGTGGAGGAATGCGTGCTGCGCGGCCGTGACCGTGACGTCGCAGACGTCGGCGACGGACCAGCCGGCCTGTTCCGCGAGCAGCGTCAGCTCGCGCGTGAGCGACGTCCCCGACTGCAGGCGGTTGTCCGTGTTGATCGTCACCGCGAAGCCGAGGCGCTTGAGCAGCGTCGCGGGGTGCCGGGCGATCGACGGGGCCGCCCCGGTCTGGACGTTGGACGACGGGCACAGCTCGAGCGGGATCCGCCGGTCCCGGACCCAGTGGGCGAGCAGCCCGAACCGGCCCCTGGCCTGCACGCCCGGAGTGCCCGCGTCGAGCAGGTGGACGTCGTCCATGATCCGCACGCCGTGCCCGAGCCGCTGCGCCCCCGCGAGGTGCACCGCCTCGGCGATCGAGTCGAGACCCCCGGCCTCGCCGGCGTGGACCGTCGTCGGGAAGCTCGCGTCGCGGAGCATGCGGAAGGCCGAGGCGTGGCGAGACGGCGGGAACCCGGACTCGGCGCCGGCGATGTCGAACCCGACGACGCCGTTGTCCCGGTTGGCGATGGCGAGGGCCGCGAGCTCGTCGCCGCGGTCGGCGTGCCGCATCGCCGTGATGATCGTGGCGATGCGGATCTGATGCCCGCGCAGCTCGGCCTCGGCGACGCCCTCCTCGAACCCCTCCTGGACAGCATCGACGACCTGCTGGAGGGAGAGCCCGCGCTGCTGGTGCTGCTCGGGCGCGTACCGCTGCTCGGCATACACGACGCCGTCCTCGGCAAGGTCGATCGCCGCCTCGCGAGCGACCCGGTGCAGGTTCCCGACCGTCTGCATGACGGCGACGGTGTGGGAGAACGTGTCGAGGTACTGCTCGAGCGAGCCGGCGCTCGCGGCCGTGACGAACCAGTCGCCGAGAGCCGTCGGGTCGCTCGCGGGGAGCTCGTGACCGATCTCGGCTGCGAGCTCGAGGATCGTGGCCGGTCTCAGCCCGCCGTCGAGGTGGTCGTGCAGAAGCACCTTGGGAAAGCCGGCGAACTGTCCTGGCGCAGACATCATGGAGTCACCGTAGCGGGCACGGTCAGCGGTAGTCGTCCGCTTCGTCGTCCGGGATGTCGAGGACTTGCTCGACGACGTCTGCCTCGTTGGCGTCGTCGCGCTCGTCGGGCCTCGCGTCCGACGGCTCGTACTCCTCGGGCTCGTCCGGCTCGTCCGGCAGCCCGGGCTCGTCGAGCTCGTCGGGGTCCTCCGGAACAGTGGTCATGAGTCCTCCCGTGTCGATCGAGCACCGGGCACCGCGTCCATCCATCGTGGCCCGGCGACCCGCTCACCGCCACCCGCCGTCCGTGCCGGGCGCACCGGGAGGAGCGCCCAGCACACGTGCGACCAGCCACCCAGCGCCGGGACCGGACCGCCCGGGGAGGTGACCTGGTCGGTCGTCAGAGGAAGCAGCCGGCCGCTCGACGGCTCGTAGACGGTGAAGCCGTCACCTGTGCGGGCCGTGAGGAGCACGACGTGCCGCGGGATCGCCGCGGCGGGCCCCATGGCGAGGTCGCCGCCCGAGTAGAGCGGCACAGGGACCCCCCGGTCCAGTGCCCGTGCGGCGCGCGCGAGCACCACCGCGACCTCCTCGGGCCGGGTGTCGTCGACGAGGACCGACCGGTAGGCGACGCCCGGGAAGCGCGCGACCCGCGCTGCCCCCCACGGCGGCGTGCCGAGCGCCCGGGGCCATCCGAGCAGGCCCAGCACCGCACGCGCGTTGCTGCGCCCCTTGAGCGCCTCCTGGAGGTCGCCGAAGCGGACCGCCGGGCCCGCGGAGTCGCCGGCTCCGTCGAGCTCAGGCGGCCGGTACCCGGCCAGGGTGCGTCCGGTGACGAGCCAGTACGCGAGCGTCGGGTCGCCCGCCGCCGCGAGCATCGCGAGCACGGACGAGCCGCACGTCGTGCCGTCGGTCTGCCGCGCGGCAGCCGTCCCGAGCCGCAGCACGTCGGTGCCTGATGCCGGACGCAAGGGGTCGGTGACCTGGGCACGCTCGCGCGCGTCGAGCTCGCCCACCGCAACGACCAGGGCGTCCGCCGCGTGCTCAGGCGCACCGGCAACGAGTGCTCGCGCGCGAAGGTCGCCGGCGCCTCGGTCGGCGCCGCCCGCAGGGAGGATCGGCGCGAGCTGGTCGACCGGTTCGGCAGGCAGCGTCGGACCCCGCACCCCTCGGAGCACCGACGTCAGCTGGAGGTGACCGAAGGAGGGCATCGGGCCAGTCTGCCGCACGGCCGCACGCGCGGCGGCCGGCGACTCCGCTGCCCCGACGACGACACGCCTGCGTGCACGTCCCTGTTACGACGCCGCGATGCGGTCCAGCACGAGCGCGCGCGGCGACGCGGCAGCCACCGAGCCGGCGACGCTGATCCCGATCGCCCCCTCGAGCGCCTCCCGGGCGCGCGCGAACCGCTCGGGGGTGTCGGTGTGCAGCGTGAGGAGCGGCTGGCCCGCGCGCACCCGGTCGCCCGGCTTCGCGTGCAGCTCGACGCCCGCGCCGGCCTGCACCGGGTCCTCCTTGCGTGCCCGGCCCGCACCGAGCCGCCACGCGGCGACGCCGATGGCCAGCGCGTCGAGCGAGTCGAGGACGCCGTCGGTCTCGGCGAGCACCTGCTCGCTCTCGCGCGCGACCGGAAGGGTCGCGTCCGGGTCCCCGCCCTGCGCCGCGATCATCCGGCGCCAGACGTCCATCGCTCGACCGTCGACCAGCGCCGCTGCCGGGTCGGCATCCGGTCGACCGGCCGCTGCGAGCATCTCGCGCGCCAGTGCGAGGGTCAGCTCGACGACGTCGGACGGTCCCCCGCCGGCCAGCACCTCGACCGACTCGCGCACCTCGAGCGCGTTGCCGGCCGTGAGCCCGAGCGGCGTCGACATGTCGGTGAGCAGCGCGACCGTCAGGACGCCCGCGTCGGTCCCGAGCTCGACCATCGTGCGCGCGAGCTCGCGTGCCCGCGTCGCGTCCTTCATGAACGCACCTGAGCCGACCTTCACGTCGAGCACGAGCGAGCCCGTGCCCTCGGCGATCTTCTTGCTCATGATCGAGCTCGCGATCAGCGGGATCGCCTCGACCGTGCCGGTGACGTCGCGGAGCGCGTACAGCTTGCGGTCGGCGGGTGCGAGTCCCGACCCCGCCTGGCAGATGACGGCTCCGACGTCCTCGAGCTGCGCCATCATCTCGTCGTTCGTGAGCGCGGCACGCCAGCCGGGGATCGACTCGAGCTTGTCGAGCGTCCCGCCGGTGTGGCCCAGGCCGCGACCCGACAGCTGCGGCACCGCGACACCGAAGACCGCCACGAGCGGCGCGAGCGGCAGCGTGATCTTGTCGCCCACGCCGCCCGTCGAGTGCTTGTCGGCGGTCGGGCGCGACAGCCCGGAGAAGTCCAGGCGCTCGCCGCTCGCGATCATCGCCGCGGTCCAGCGCGCAATCTCGGCCCGGTCCATCCCGATGAGCAGGATGGCCATCGCGAGCGCGGACATCTGCTCCTCGGCGACGACCCCGCGCGTGTACGCGTCCAGGACCCAGTCGATCTGGCCGTCCGAGAGTCGACCGCCGTCACGCTTGGTGCGGATCACGTCGACCGCGTCGAACTGCTCGCTCATGAGTTCCCTCGTTCCACCAGGTCGTCCGGCCCGAACGCGTCGGGCAGCACCTCGGTCATCGGCTTGATCCCGCTCACTGTCTCGACGAGCAGGGCGGGCCCACCGTGCTCCCACAGGAGCTGACGGCAGCGCCCGCAGGGCATGAGCGCGTTGCCGTGGGCGTCGACGCACGCGAAGGCGACGAGCCGCCCGCCGCCGCTGACGTGCAGCGCCGACACGACCGCGCACTCGGCGCAGAGGGTCAGGCCGTACGACGCGTTCTCGACGTTGCAGCCGACGACGACCCGCCCGTCGTCCACGAGCGCCGCGGCGCCCACCGGGAACTTCGAGTACGGGGCGTACGCGCGCGCCATCACGTCGCGCGCGGCGGCCCGCAGGGCCTCCCAGTCGATCTCGACACTCACGCTCGACCTCACTTCACGTAGGGGATGCCCTCGGCGGCCGGTGCGCGGACGCGTCCGACCAGGCCGGCGACCGCGAAGATCGTCACGGCGTACGGCGTCATGAGCATGATCTGGCTCGGGATCGGGGTGCCGATGATGCCCAGCACGACCTGGAGGTTGTCGGCGAAGCCGAACAGCAGGGCTGCTGCGAGCGCACCCCTGGGGCTCCACCGGCCGAGGATCATGGCGGCCAGGGCGATGAATCCCTTGCCGCCCGTCATCTCCTTGCCGAACGCCAGCCCGGCGGCCACCGTGAAGAACGCCCCGCCGAGGCCGGCGACGGCCCCGCCGAGCAGCGTGTTGCGCACGCGGGTGCGGTTGACCTTGATGCCGACCGTGTCCGCCGCCATGGGGTGCTCGCCGACAGCCCGCATCCGCAGACCCCACCGGCTCCGGAACAGCATGAGCTGCAGCACGGCGACCACGATGTACATGACGTACACCAGGGCGGTCTGCTGGAACAGCACCGGGCCGACGATCGGGATCTTCGAGAGCCCCGGGATCGACAGGACGGGCAGCCGCGGCGGGGAGTTCCACGTCGCGGCGTTCACCTTGAGCACCGTCGAGAACAGGTAGCTCGTGACGCCCACGACGAGCACGTTCAGCACGACGCCGACGATGATCTGGTCGACCCTGTAGTTGATCGCGAACAGCACGAGCAGCAGGCCGACGAGGATCCCGGCGACCGGGGCCGCGACGAGGCCGAGGTACGCGTTCTGGGTGAGGGTCGCCACCACGGCGGCCATGAACGCCCCCGCCAGCAGCTGACCCTCGATCGCGATGTTGATGATGCCCGAGTGCTCGCACAGGAGCCCGGAGAGCGATCCGAAGACGAGCGGTGTCGCGAGGAAGAGCGAGCCGGCGAGGAGCCCGGTGACCGGGAGCGGGTGCGCCTTGTCCGCGACCGCCCAGGTCAGGAACGCGAACACCTCGGCCAGGCCGAAGACGATCGGCAGCCAGGGTCCGAGGCGGCGCCGGCTCCGGGTCGCCACGAACGACACCGCCGCGCAGGCGAGGGCGAGCAGGGTCAGGGCGATCGCCGTGGTCTTCGAGTGCACCGCCACGGGGTCGATCGCGAAGAAGTCCGTGCCGGTCGCGAACGTGAACGTGGTGGTCTTCCCACTGGCCGGCAGCAGGCCGAAGACCACGAGCGACAAGGCGGCGATGGCGCCGTACATGACGGGCGTACGCCACTTGATCGGCTGGAGCGCCTGGGCGCGGGACGACGGCCCGGGTGCGGCCGCGGTGGGCCGCGGCGGTGCGGTCACAGTGCTCACGCGGCGACCTCCTTGACGGTACGGCTGGCTCGACGGGACAACCCGGGTGTCGAGAGCCGGAACACGGATCTGACGAGCGGCGGCGCCGCGATGAACAGCACGATCAGGGACTGCACCACGAGCACGATGTCGATCGGCGTTCCGGTCCGGGCCTGCATCGCGAACCCGCCGGCACGCAGCGCGCCGAACAGGAGCCCGGCAAGGAACGTCCCGAGCGGCTTCGACCGGCCGAGCAGCGCGACGGTGATCGCGTCGAAACCGAAGCTCGCGGCGACACCGGCGGTGAGGACCTTCTCGGTCCCGAGCACCTGGGCCGAGCCGGCCAGGCCGGCGAGCGCACCCGCGATGACCATGACCCAGATGTAGTTCGCGTTCACCGAGATGCCTGCGGTGCGCGCGGCCTTCGAGTTCGCACCCACCGCCCGGAACCGGAACCCGATCGTCGAGCGGTCCATGAGCCACCACACGCCCACCGCGGCTGCGATCGCCACGAAGAACCCGGCATGCAGCCGGAACTGGCCACCCAGCAGCAGCGGGTACAGCGCGGTGGACTTGAGCGGCGGTGAGATCGGGTTGTTGCTCCCGGGCCGCTGGAACGCCGACGTGGTGAGCAGGTAGCCGACGAGGTAGATCGCGATGTTGTTGAGCATGATCGTCACGATCACCTCGTTGGCACCCGTGCGGGCCTTGAGGAAACCCGCGATGCCGGCCCACAGCCCGCCGCCGAGCGCCGCGCCGAGCGCCGCGACCAGGAGGTGCAGACCGACGGGCAGGTTGAACGTGAAGCCGACGTAGCCGCCGAAGATCCCGCCGAGGATGATCTGGCCCTGCGCGCCGATGTTGAACATGCCGGCCCGGAAGCCGATGCCGAGGCCGAGGCCCGCGAGGACGAGCGGGACCGACACGGTCATCGTCTCGGTGATCGGCCGGATCGCCCGCACGAACGTCGGCGCGCTCGTGTCGACGATGGACCCCTGGAACAGGGCGACGTAGGCGTTCGAGACCGCGTGCCAGGCGGCAGACAGGAAGTCTCCAGGCCGCGCGAACAGGTAGGTGGCGCTCGACTGCACCGCCTCGTCGGCCGCGGCGATGAGCACGCCGGAGATCACGAGGGCGAGCACGATCGCGAGAGTCGTGACCAGCCAGCTGCTCTCGAGCATCTCGCGAAGGAACGTCTCGCTGCGCGAGGGCTCCGGCGCGGCCACCTCGGGGGCGGGGTCCGGCCCGGGCGTCGGTGCCGGTGCGGCTGCGGAGTGGCTCACGAGTTCTCCTCCTCGGCGGCACGGAGGTCGGCTTCGCCGAGGACCGTGTGGTGTTCTGCTGCGTGGGCCTCGGCCTCGTCGAGCGGCACGCCCGCCAGCATGAGCCCGAGCACGTCACGATCGGTTCCCGGGCCCACGATGCCGACGATGCGACCGCGGTAGAGGACCAGGATGCGGTCGCCCAGGGCGAGGACCTCGTCGAGCTCGGTCGAGATGATGAGGACCGGCGTCCCGTTGTCGCGCTCGGCGATGATCCGCTTGTGGACGAACTCGATCGAGCCGACGTCCAGGCCGCGCGTGGGCTGCGACGCGATCAGCAGCCGGAGCGGGCGCGACATCTCGCGCGCGAGGACCACCTTCTGCTGGTTGCCGCCCGACAGCGTCTTGATCGGGTCCTGGACCGAGGTGAGCCGCACGTCGAACTCGTCGACCCGCTTCGAGGCGTTCGCGGCGACCTTGGTGGGGTCGAGCGAGATCCCCGTCGCGAACGGAGCCTGGTCGTGCAGGTCGAGGATGAGGTTCTCCGCGACGGAGAACGGCTCGATGATGCCGTCGGTCGAGCGGTCCTCGGGGACGAAGCCCACGCCCGCGTGCAGGGTGTCGCGGACTCCCGCGCCGACCAGCTCGTCGCCGTCGAGCTGGATCGACCCGGCGACGGGCTTCTGCAGCCCGAGGATCGCCTCGGCGAGCTCGGTCTGCCCGTTGCCCTGGACGCCCGCGACCGCGAGGATCTCGCCGCGCGCGACCTCGAACGAGACGTCGTCGAGCTGGAGCACGCCCGCGTGGTCGATCACCGACAGGCCCGTGACCTTGAGGGCCACCTCACCCGGCTCGGCCGGGGTCTTCGCGACGCCGAGGTCGACCGCGCGGCCCACCATGAGCGAGGCCAGCTCGGTCTCCGGCGCCGTCGGCGGTGCGCTCCCGACGACCTTGCCGCGCCGGATGACGGTGATGACGTCGGCGACCGCGCGCACCTCGCGGAGCTTGTGCGTGATGAAGACGATCGAGGTGCCGGCCGCCTTGAGCTGGCGCATGATGCCGATGAGCTCGTCGGTCTCCTGCGGGGTCAGCACCGCGGTCGGCTCGTCGAGGATGAGGACGTTCGCGTTGCGCGACAGCGCCTTGATGATCTCGACCCGCTGCTGGGCGCCGACCGTGAGGTTCTCGATCAGCGCGTCGGGGTCCACGTCGAACCCGAACCGGTCGGAGATCTCGCGCACGAGCTTGCGCGCACCGGCCAGGTCGATGACGCCGCCGGCACCGCGCACCGGCTCGTGGCCGAGGACGACGTTCTCGGCGACCGTGAAGACCGGGATCAGCATGAAGTGCTGGTGGACCATGCCGATGCCCGCCGCCATCGCGTCGCCCGGACCCGCGAACCGGACCGGCACGTCGTCGATGAGGACCTGGCCGTCGTCCGGGTCGTACAGGCCGTAGAGCACGTTCATCAACGTGCTCTTCCCGGCCCCGTTCTCACCGAGGAGCGCATGGATCTCGCCAGGGGCGACCACAAGATCGATGTGGTCGTTGGCCACGAGGCTGCCGAAGCGTTTGGTGATCCCCCGCAGTTCCAGCTTCACGTGACATGGCTCCTTCGTCATGGTGGTTCTTGCACCCTAGTGGCGCGCGCGGGCGTCGCTGCGGGAAGCCGGCACACGCGCCGATGGCCCGGGCAGGTGACCTGCCCGGGCCATCGGTTCATGCGTCAGCGCTCAGCGCACGCGGCGCGTCCGCGGCACGCTCAGAGCGTCAGTTGGCGCTCGGCGACTCGACCTTGAGGCTGCCGTCGATGATGGCTGCCTTGAGGGCGGTGACCTTGGTCTTCACGTCCGCGGGGACCTGCGAGTCGAGGTCGTGGAACGGGGCGATGTCGATGCCCTTGTTCGCGAGCGTGCCGACGTACGGGGCCGAGGTGTACTTGCCGTCGACGCCCTGCTTGACGGTGTCGTAGACCGACTGGCCGATCTCCTTGATGACCGAGGTCAGGATGATCGACTTGTACTCGGGCGCCGTGTTGTACCAGTCGGCGTCGACGCCGATGATCATGACGTTGCCGGCCGCCTTGGCAGCAGCTGCGGCACCGAGGCCGACCGGACCGGCCACGGGCATGATGACGTCCGCGCCCTGGTCGATGAAGCCCTTGGCGAGGTTCTGCCCGTTGGCCTGGTTGTCGAAGTCACCGGTGAAGGAGCCGGTCTGCGCGGCCTTGTCCCAGCCGAGGACCTGGACGGTCTTGCCGCTGTCCGTGTTGTACTTCGCGACGCCGTCCGCGAAGCCGTCCATGAAGATCGACACCGACGGGAGCTGCATGCCGCCGAACGTCGCGACCTTGCCGGTCTTGGAGGCGCCCGCGGCGACGTAGCCGGCGAGGAATGCGGCCTCCTGCGTGTTGAAGAGCAGGGGCTTGCCGTTGTCCAGCGTGACCGGCTTGAAGTTCGCGTCGGAGAAGGCGGAGTCGACGAGCGCGAAGTTGATCTTCGGGTTCGCGTTGGCGGCGGTCTGGATCGCGCCGGCGAGGTTGAAGCCGACGCCGATGATCAGGTTGCAGTCCTGCGACACGAGGTTGTCGACGTTGGGCGTGAAGTCGGTGTCCGCGGTGGACTCGACCTTGACCTCGGCGATGCCGAGGTCGGCCTTGGCCTTGTCCAGGCCCTCTGCGCCCGACTGGTTGAAGGACTTGTCCTCGAACCCGCCGGCGTCCGAGACCATGCAGGCCTTGTAGCTGACGGTGGCCGCGGTCGTCGCGCCCGCGCTCGGGGCGGTCGTGGTCGTGGCCTTCGGCGCACTGGCACACGCGGTCAGCACAAGGGCGGTGGCTGCGCCGAGCGCTGCCACCCGAATGATCTTCTTCACGCGAAACTCCCCGTTGTCGTCATTCACCGCGACGTGCGAGCCGTCCGTACCCGGTGCAACGCTGCACCGGGCACGGACGGAGCCGTCCGGCGTCCATGCCCCGCACTGTAGTGAGCCGGGCGTTACAGGACGGTTACCGGGCGGTAGCCGTGGACTTCCGTTATCCACTTGGAACAATCGGCCACGAGATGGGACGCGGCGTCCCGGCCTTCGGGACGATCGTGCAGGTCAGGCGCGTCCGGCGACCATGGCGACACGGGAGAGAAGCAAGACCGCCGCGTCGATCGCCCGCTCGTCGATCCGCAGGTCGCCCTGGTGGATGTCGTACGAGCGTCCCCCGGGGCGGCGTGTGCCGAGCCGGGCCATGGACCCGGGGACCTTCGTGAGGTACCACGCGAAGTCCTCGCCGCCGAGCGACTGCTCGGTCAGCAGCACCGAGTCCTCCCCCAGGACGTCGCGGGCGGCGGCCTCGAGCAGGGCGGTCGCACGCTCGTCGTTCTCGACGGGCGGGACCCCGCGCTGGTGGGTCACCTCGGCCTCGACCTCGTACGGCTCGACGACCTGCCGGACCGCGTCGTGGAAGACCTCCGACGCCTTCTCCCACGCCCGCACGTCGAGGCACCGCAGCGTGCCGCGCACCGTCCCCCGGGCGGGGATCGCGTTGTGGGCCGTCCCGGCGTGGATCTCCCCCCACGTCAGGTTGACCCCGGAGCGCGGGTCGAGCCGTCGCCCGAGGATCGCCGGGACCTGGGTGACGACCTGTCCGAGCGCGAACACGACGTCTCCGGTCAGGTGGGGACGCGAGGTGTGCCCGCCGGGGCCGCTGAGGGTCACGGCGACCTCGTCGGACGCCGACGTGATGGGGCCGATGCGCGTGCCGACGTGCCCGACGTCGACCTTCGGGTCGCAGTGCACCGCGAAGATCTGGCTGACGCCGTCGAGCGCCCCGGCGGCGATCACGTCGAGCGAGCCGCCCGGCTGGACCTCCTCGGCCGGCTGGAAGATGAGCCGCACCCCGGTGGCGAGCTCCCCCGCCGCGGCGAGCTCGGCGAGCACGAGGCCCGCGCCCAGCACGCCGACGACGTGCACGTCGTGCCCACAGGCGTGCGCGACGCCGGGAACCACCGAGGACCACGCGAGGCCCGTCGTGTCCTGCAGAGGCAGCGCGTCGAGGTCGGCCCGCAGCGCGACCCGGCGACGTCCTGTGACGACCGGGTTCGGCCCGATGTCGCACACGAGCCCGGAACCGGGCAGCAGGTGCGGCTGGAGGCCTGCCGCCCGCAGCCGGTCGGCCACGATCTTCGTCGTGCGGATCTCGGTGCGCGCGAGCTCGGGGTGCGCGTGCAGGTCGCGGCGGATCGCGACGAGCTCCGCACGGAGCGCATCGACGCGAGGGATCAGGCGGGCAGCGTCGGAGGGCACGCTTGGAGCGTAGCCGCGCGGGTCAGAGGAGGTCGTCGCGTCCGCGAGCGCGCCACCCGTCGACGGCCGACTTGACCTGCTGCGCGTGGTCGCGCGTCGTGACGAGAACTGCGTCGGGCGTGTCGACGACGACGGCCCCCGGGATTCCGATCACCGTGACCGTGCGGCCCGCGCCGGGCACCACCAGCGTGCCGTCCGCGTCGATCCGCAGCACGAGGGCGTCGTCGCCGAGCGTGCTCGACCCGGCAGCGACCGAGCCGCCGCGCGCCGCCAGCAGGCCACCGAGCGAGTCGAAGTCGCCGACGTCGTCCCAGGTGAAGTCGCCCGGGACGACGGCGACGCCACCCGCGGCGGCGACCGGCTCGGCGATCGCGTGGTCGATCGCGATCTTCGTCAGCGCCGGCCACACGCGCGCGAGCACCGGCTCACGCTCGGGGCCGTCCCAGGCCGCGGCGATCTCGCGGAGCCCGTCGTGGAGCGCCGGGAGCTGCGCGGCGAGGTGGTCGAGCAGGACGCGCGCGCGCACGATGAACATGCCCGCGTTCCAGCGGTACTCGCCTGTTGCGAGGTACGCGGTCGCGGTCTCCTCGTCGGGCTTCTCGGTGAACCCGGCGGCATGACGCACGTCCGGTGCCCCCTCAAGGCCCAGCGACTCGCCCGACCGCACGTACCCGAAGGCCGTCGAGGGCTCGGTCGCGGCGATCCCGACGGTCACCAGGTACCCGGCCCGCGCCGCCTCGACGCCCTGGCGCACGGTCTCGGCGAACTCGGCCGCCCCCTCGATGACGTGGTCCGCGGCGAACGACCCGAGCACGACGTCACCGTGACGCGCCTCGAGCAGCGCGGCCGCCAGGCCGATCGCCGCCATCGAGTCGCGCGGGGACGGCTCGGCGAGAACGTCGCGCGCGGACAGCTCGGGGAGCTGCGCCGAGACCGCCTGCGCATGACGCACCCCGGTCACCACGAGCACGCCCCCGGGGCCGGTCAACGGCAGGAGCCGGTCGACCGTGCCCTGGAGCAGGGTCCGGCCCGTGCCCGTGAGGTCACGCAGGAACTTCGGCTCGCCGGCGCGTGACAGCGGCCACAGCCGCGTGCCGGCACCGCCCGCCGGGACGACAGCGTGGAAGCCGGGGATCGGTGAGGTCATGCGGGCCAGGGTAGCGAGGAGCCGCAGCACCCGGTGTCACACCGCCCGGGCCACGACGTAAGGGGACACCTCGTCAGGACGTGCGCCGCAGCACATGACGCGGCGCCGTGTTCACTACACTCGTCGGGAAGCGGACGTCGTCGTCCCTTCTCCGACGTGACACTCGGCTCGCACTTCGACTCGCCAGGAGGCCTTTCCGTGCCCACCGCGCCGGCCGGCACGCTCTACCGAGGGCGTGAAGGCATGTGGTCGTGGGTCGCGCATCGCGTGACCGGCGTCCTGATCTTCTTCTTCCTGCTCGTCCACGTGCTCGACACGTCCCTCGTGCGCGTCTCCCCCGAGACGTACAACGCGGTGATCGGCACGTACAAGAACCCCGTGATGGGCCTAGGTGAGGCCGGCCTCGTGGCCGCCATCGTGTTCCACGCCTTCAACGGCATCCGGATCATCCTCGTGGACTTCTGGGCCAAGGGCCCCAAGTACCAGAGGGTCATGCTCTGGATCGTGATCGGCCTGTTCGTCGTGACGATGGCGGGCTTCCTGCCCAGGCACCTGATGAACGTGTTCGGAGGCGAGTGATGACGTCCACCACCTCGATCCCCGCTCCCCGGTCACCCCGCGTGCGCACCAGTCGGCGTACCACGCGCGGCAACGCCGAGCTGTACGGCTGGATCTTCATGCGCGTCTCGGGCGTCGTGCTCGTCGTGCTGATCTTCGGGCACCTGTTCACGAACCTGATCGCCGGCCAGGGCATCAAGGCCGTCGACTTCGGGTTCGTCGCCGGCAAGTGGGCGTCGCCGCTGTGGCAGGTCTGGGACCTGCTCATGCTCTGGCTCGCGATGATCCATGGCAGCAACGGCGTGCGCACGATCATCAACGACTATGCCGAGCGTGACACCACCCGCCTCGTGCTCAAGGTCGTCCTCGTCGTGGCGTTCGTCGTCACGGTCGTCCTCGGAACGCTCGTGATCTTCACGTTCGACCCGTGCCCCGCGGGCAGCCCGACCGACCTGCTGCCCTCGTTCTGCTCCGCCTGAACCCCCCGAACCGCCTCGAGGAGGCATCGCCACCGATGCAGATCCATCAGTACGACGTCGTCATCGTCGGCGCCGGCGGAGCGGGCATGCGTGCCGCGCTCGAGTCCTCGACGCGCACGCGGACCGCCGTCATCTCCAAGCTGTACCCGACGCGCTCGCACACGGGCGCCGCGCAGGGCGGCATGTGCGCGGCCCTCGCGAACGTCGAGGAGGACAACTGGGAGTGGCACACGTTCGACACCGTCAAGGGTGGCGACTACCTCGTCGACCAGGACGCCGCGGAGGTCATGGCCAAGGAGGCCATCGACGCCGTCCTCGACCTGGAGAAGATGGGCCTGCCGTTCAACCGCACCCCTGAGGGCAAGATCGACCAGCGGCGCTTCGGCGGGCACACGCGCAACCATGGCGAGGCCGCCGTGCGCCGGGCCTGCTACGCGGCCGACCGCACAGGCCACATGATCCTGCAGACGCTGTACCAGCAGTGCGTCAAGAACGACGTCGAGTTCTTCAACGAGTTCTACGTGCTGGACGTGCTGCTCAGCCACGACCTCGTGACGGGTGAGGTGCCCGAGGGTGAGGACGTCGCGGTCAGCGGCGTCGTCGCCTACGAGCTCGCGACCGGCGAGATCCACCTGTTCCGCGCCAAGTCCGTCGTCATCGCGACCGGCGGTGCGGGCAAGATCTTCAAGACCACCTCGAACGCCCACACGCTCACGGGCGACGGCATGGCTCTTGTCTACCGGCGCGGCGTCCCGCTCGAGGACATGGAGTTCTTCCAGTTCCACCCGACAGGGCTCGCGGGGCTCGGCATCCTGCTGTCGGAGGCCGCGCGCGGCGAGGGCGGGATCCTGCGCAACGCCGACGGCGAGCGGTTCATGGAGCGCTACGCCCCGACCATCAAGGACCTCGCACCGCGCGACATCGTGGCGCGCTCAATCGCGCTCGAGGTCCGCGAGGGCCGCGGAGCGGGACCCAACAAGGACTACGTGCTGCTCGACCTGACGCACCTCGAGCCGGCCCACATCGACGCCAAGCTCCCCGACATCACCGAGTTCGCACGCACGTACCTGGGCGTCGAGCCGTACACCGAGCCCATCCCCGTGTACCCCACCGCGCACTACGCGATGGGCGGGGTGCCGACCACGATCCGCGCCGAGGTGCTGCGCAGCAACGCCGAGGTCGTGCACGGCCTGTTCGCGGCCGGCGAGGTCGCCTGCGTGTCGGTGCACGGCTCGAACCGGCTGGGCACCAACTCGCTTCTCGACATCAACGTGTTCGGCAAGCGCGCCGGGATCGCCGCCGCGGCCTACGCGGCAGGCGCCCCGTGGGTCGAGATGCCCGACGACCCCGAGATCGGCGTCGTCGCCGAGCTCGAGGAGATGCGCACGCGCGCCGACGGCGACCGCGTCTCCGACGTTCGCCGCGACCTGCAGCAGACGATGGACACGAACGCCCAGGTGTTCCGCACCGCCGAGTCGCTGCAGCAGGCGCTGGCCGACATCCGCGCGCTGCAGACCCGGTACCGCAACGTCTCGGTCCAGGACAAGGGCCGGGCGTTCAACACCGACCTCCTCGAGGCCCTCGAGCTCGGCTTCCTGCTCGACATCGCCGAGGTCGTCGTCGTCGGCGCCCTCAACCGCGAGGAGTCCCGCGGCGGTCACTTCCGCGAGGACTTCCCGAAGCGTGACGACGCCCAGTACATGCGGCACACGATGGCGTACCGCCGTCCGCCGGGCGCCGTCGCACCGTCGTCCCCCGTCGGAAGCGAGGCGGCTGCCGTCGTCGCGGCGACGAGCCGGTCCGAGGCCGAGGTGGCCACCAGCCGGCCGGGGGCCGCGACACCTGGCACCTTCGACGTCGCGCTCGGGTACAAGCCCGTGGTCGTGACCCGCTACCAGCCGATGGAGCGTAAGTACTGATGACTGCCACTCTCGACAGCGCAGCCCCCGCGCCCTCGCCGGAGCCGAAGCTCGGAGCCGTCCCGAGCTTCGACGTCACCCTGCGCATCCGCAGGTTCCTGCCGGAGTCCGGCAAGGACGAGGCGTACTGGGAGGAGTTCACGGTCACCGCGTACGGCACCGACCGGCTCCTCGACGCGCTGCACAAGGTCAAGTGGGAGCACGACGGATCGCTGAGCTTCCGCCGCTCGTGCGCGCACGGGGTCTGCGGGTCCGACGCGATGCGCATCAACGGCCGCAACCGGCTTGCGTGCAAGGTCCTGCTCAAGGACCTCAACCCCGACAAGCCGATCACGGTCGAGCCGATCAAGGGCCTGCCCGTGATCAAGGACCTCATCGTCGACATGGAGCCGTTCTTCGCGTCGTACCGCGAGATCATGCCGTTCCTGGTGACGAACGGTCACGAACCGACGCGCGAGCGCCTGCAGACCGTCGCGGAGCGTGAGCGGTTCGACGACACCACGAAGTGCATCCTGTGCGCCGCGTGCACGTCATCGTGCCCCGTGTTCTGGACCGACGGGCAGTACTTCGGCCCGGCGGCGATCGTCAACGCGCACCGGTTCATCTTCGACAGCCGCGACGAGGGCGGGTCGCAGCGCCTCGAGATCCTCAACGACAAGGAGGGCGTCTGGCGCTGCCGGACGACCTTCAACTGCACCGAGGCGTGCCCGCGCGGCATCGAGGTCACCAAGGCCATCCAAGAGGTCAAGCGCGCGATGATCACCCGCTCGATCTGACGGGCCTCGGCGCCGACTCCCGGGTCGGCGCCGGAGGCGGTGCCGGCGGGTCGGCGGTCCACGCTGCGGCCAGCAGCACGATCCGCGCGATGAGGTTGATCCACACCAGCAGGGTCACGACGGCCGCGAACGACGCAAGCACCGCGTTCTGCCGGGCGCCGCCCGCCACGACGGACGTGCCGAGCAGCCGCACGACACCGACGCCGACGGCACAGATCAGCGCTCCCTGGCGCAGGTCGGGCCACGGCGGATGGATGCCGGCGAGCACGCGCACGACGAGCACGAACGTCGCCGCGTCGACCACGAGCGCGACCACGAAGCCCAGGGCGGACGTCACCACGCCCACCCCGGCGCCGAGCCCGACGAGTCGCAGCAGCCAGCCGGCGGCGGCGGTGACCGCGAGGCCGAGGACCGCGGAGACGAGAAACGCCGTGGCCATGCCGACGAGACCGGCGACCTGACGCAGCTTGCCGGTCACCGCGTTGCCGCCCGGACCGCGCTCGTCGAACATCGCCCGCACCGCCGTGCGCAGCGCGGCCAGGGCAGAGGTGGCGCTGAGCAGCAGCACGACCACGGCGACGACGCCTGCGACGTTGAGGCCCACCCCGAGGACGAGGTCGGCGGGCTTGACGAGGCCGTCGCCGGACCCGGTGTCCACAAGACCCGGGAGCGAGGACGAGACGGTCCGCAGGACGTCCTGGCGGAGCCGGGCGTCCCGGCCGAGCACCGCCACGAAGACCGTGTACGCGATCGTCAGGGCGGCGAACACCGAGAACAGCGCCGCATACGCGATGCCACCCGTGAGCACGCCGCCGCCCGCGGCTCCGAAGCGTGCGTTGGCCCGCCCGGCCCGGCTCCCCTGCCACCACGCGATCACGCCCCGCGCACGTGCGACCAGGCGGCCCTTCGCCCCGGGCTGCGCACCAGGTTCCGCGTCAGCTCCCGGTGTCCCCATGGAGCGACCCTATGAGGGGCTCGGCGCCTCGGCACCCGGTGTGGCGCCCGTCCTGGGCTGACGCGCCTCTGCGAGCTCGGACCCACCGGTCAGCGGGAAGTCCCGCACCGGGCGCCAGACCTCGTCGTCGCCGTACTCGTAGCTGTGGAACGCGTGGACCACGAAGGTCGCGTCGAACCGGCTCAGCTCGACGAACGCGAGGTCGAGGGCCGCCTCCGACACCTCGTGCGCGACGGTGACGTGCGGGTGGTAGTTGAAGCGCAGACCCTGCTCGAGCGGGCCGGTCCGGATGTGGCGCTCGAGCGCCTCGCACCCGGCGATGCCCTCCACGACCTGCACGAACACGACCGGCGACACGGGTCGGAACGTCCCGGTGCCCCGCAGGCGCAGGACGAACGGCCGGTAGTGGGACGCGACCTCCTCCAGGTGCCGATCGACGGCAGCGAGATCGCCCGGCGCGACCGCGGTCGGCCCGAGGAGCGTGATGTGCGGGGGGATGGACGGCGCGGCCGGGTCACCGACACGGCCCCGCGCTGCCTGGAGCGTGGCGGAGTACGGCTGGGGCACCGTGACGGCGACCCCGATCCGGAGCTGCTCCCCCGAGGTCTCCGGCAGGTTCACACGCTCCCCCGGACGCGCACCCGACGAGGCAGGAGGCCGCTGCGGTCGTAGACCCGGGCCAGGGTCTCGCGGGCGATCTCTCGCGCCCGCTCAGCGCCGTCGGCCAGCACGTCGTCGAGCGCGGCAGGGTCGGCGAGATAGGCGTGCGCCCGCTCCTGGAACGGCGAGAGCGCGTCGACGACCAGCTCGGCGAGGTCCTTCTTGAGGTCGCCGTAGCCCTTGCCCTCGTAGTCCGCCTCGAGCGAGACGATGTCCCGACCGGACAGAGCCGAGAAGATCGTCAGCAGGTTGGCGACACCGGGCTTGGCCTCGGCGTCGAACCGGATCTCCCGCTCGGTGTCAGTCACGGCCGACCGGATGCGCTTGGCGATCACCTTGGGGTCGTCGAGCAGCTCGATGATGCCGTTGGGACTCGTCGAGGACTTGCTCATCTTGGCCGTCGGGTCCTGCAGGTCGTAGATCTTGGCGGTCGCCTTGACGATGTACGCGTCGGGGACGACGACGGTTCCGGGGCCGAACCGCGAGTTCAGCCGCTGCGCGAGGTCACGGGCGAGCTCGAGGTGCTGCCGCTGGTCCTCGCCCACCGGGACGAGCGCGGTGTCGTAGAGCAGGATGTCCGCGGCCATGAGGATCGGGTAGGTGAAGAGGCCGACGGTCGTGCCCTCGACACCCTGCCTGCCGGACTTGTCCTTGAACTGCGTCATCCGGCTGGCCTCGCCGAAGCCGGTGTGGCACGACAGGACCCAGGCCAGCTCGGCATGCTCGGCGACGTGCGACTGCACGAACAGGATCGACCTCTCGGGGTCGACGCCCGCGGCGAGGTACTGCGCCGCCGTACGCCGGGTGCGCTCGCGCAGCACCGCCGGGTCCGGGACCACCGTGAGCGCGTGCATGTCCACGACGCAGTACAGCGGGTCGTAGGACTCCTGGAGCGCGACCCACTGCGTCAGGGCGCCGAGGTAGTTCCCCAGGTGCAGGGAATCCGACGTGGGCTGCATCCCCGAGAAGATGCGTGCTCGCTGCGTCACGGAAGACATTCGACCATTCTGTCAGTGCGGAGGGATGGGTCGGACAACGCTCCGCGGCTCAGGTCGCCTCGTCGTCGTAGGGCGCGTGTCCAGCGGTGGCCCGCTCCGACTCGCTGGAGGGGCTGCTCGGCGCTGCGGAGGCCGCGGCGGCAGCGGTGCCGGCAGCTGCACCGGTCGCACCGAAGGTGGTCGCCCGCTTGAACCCGGTCACCGCGGGCATCACGTCGTCGAGCAGCGCGTCCCGGACGATGCGGCGCGGGTCGTACTTGCGCGGGTCCAGCGCAGCCCAGTCGACGTCCTTGATGTCCTCGCCGAGCTCGTCGTCCACGCGGCTCTTGGTCTCCTGGAGGAACACCTTGGCGCGCTTGACCAGCTGCGCGAGCTGCTCCGCGTACTTCGGCAGACGCTCCGGGCCGATGACGAGCACAGCGACGACGAGCAGGATGATGAACTCGCCGCCGTTGATGTCGAACACGGCTTCAGGCTACCCGGTGGTCAGCCGGTCGCGGACTCGTCGAGGACCACGCGCACGTCACGCTCGGACGACGCTGTGCGCACGCGCAGGACGACGGCGTCGCCCGGGTTCTTGGCCCGGATCGCCACGATGAGCTCGTCGGGCTCCGTGACGGGACGGCCGTCGATCGCGAGGATGACGTCCCCGCGGCGGATGCCCGCCCGGTCCGCCGGGCCGCCGGGCGACACTGCGGGGGTCGACCCCTGGTCGTCCTTCGACACCTGGACACCCTCGCCGACGTACCGCTGGTCGAGGAGCACGCCGATGATCGGGTACGTGGCGTGCCCCGTCTCGATGAGCTGCTCGGACGTGCGGCGGGCCTGGTTCGAGGTGATGGCGAAGCCGAGCCCGATGCTCCCGCCGACGGTCGACGACGACCCGGGCGGCTGCGCGATCGCCGAGTTGATCCCGACGACCTCACCGGCTGCGTTGACGAGCGGGCCGCCCGAGTTGCCGGGGTTGATGGCCGCGTCGGTCTGGATCGCGTTGATGAAGGCGGTGTCGGACGCGTCACCTGCCGACACGGGCCGGTTGAGCGCGCTGACGATCCCGGTCGTCACGGTGCCCTCGAGACCCAGCGGCGCGCCGACCGCCACGACGGGGTCGCCGACGACGACGTCGTCCGAGTTGCCGAGGACGAGCGGCACGAGCCCGGTCCGGTCGACCTTGACGACGGCCAGGTCGTAGTCGGCGGTCGCGCCCACGACGGTCGCCGCAGACTCGCTGCCGTCGGCGAACAGGACCTCGATGGTCGTTCCGGCGACGTCGCTGCCGACCACGACGTGGTTGTTCGTGAGGATGTACCCGTCCTGACGCAGGACGAACCCGGATCCGGTCGCGGAGCCGTCGGGCCCCGTGATCTGGATCGACACGACACTCGGCAGCACCCGCGCCGCGATCCCCGCGACCGACTCCGGTGCGCGGTCGCCCGCGCCCGTCCCGACCGCGGCCGGGAGGCCGGCGTCGGCCAGGTGGTCGTCCGCGAGCAGCCGTGTGCCGAGCACCCCGCCGATCCCTCCGGCGACGAGCGCGAGCACGACGACCAGTGCAATGCCGCCGAAGGACAGCCCGCGGCGACCCCCGGACCGCCCCGCCCCGAAGCCGGTCGCGGCGACGGCCGGGGGCGGCGGGTACCCCGTTCCCCACACGGGCGACGCCGGACCGGCGTGCGGTGGTGCGTCGGAGGAGGTGCCTGCCTGCGGCGCACCGACGTACGACGGGCCGCCATACGGGTTGCCGGAGTACGGGTGACCGACGTGCGGAGCGCCGACGGGCGGCGGCGCGTACGGCACGCCCGCCGAGGGTGCGCCCGCATACGGGGCGCTCGGGGCCGGCGTGCCCGGGTCGGGTGCGCGGCTCGACGGCGGCGCGAACGGGTTGGCGGGCTGCTCGGGGGTCGTCATGGCTGCACGAGCGTCTGCGTCATGGTGCCCCATCCTCGCGTGATCCGTGCCGGGACGCCTTCGTCGTACTCGTCGAGCGGGAACTGCGCGACCAGCGTCTCGACATCGCCTGACCCGGTCGCCGCGACGACCTCGACGACCGTGTCGCCCGACTGCCATGCGGCGTGCCACGGCGTCGCGCCGAGCACGTACACCGTGCGGTCCGCGACGACGTGCCGCTCGGTCCCGCTGAGCGCGTCCGTGTCGAGGCGGCCGTGCCTCTCCGTCACGACGAGCGTGCCAGCGGGGCCGACGAGGTCGACCTCGAGCGTCGTCTCGTCGAGGAACCGGACGGCCGTGACCGACCAGCCGACGGGCATCTGCGTGGGCGTGGTCCAGCCGTGCACCCGCATCCACGCGATGTAGTCGGTCGCGCTCGATGCGGGTGCGTCGTCCGCGACGACCCGCACGAACGGGCTCCACGACCCGGCCTGCACCGCGCTCGCGCTGCCGGCCGCGACCGCGGGGGCCGCGTCGGGCGTCGCTGCGCCGAGCAGGGCGAAGGACTGGGCGGGGCCGTCCGACGGCAGGACCGCGGGACCGTCGCCCAGCACGAAGAGCGTGACGACCATGACGCCGAGGCCCGTGAGCGAGCCGACGGCGATCCGACGCATCGACCGTCGGTCCGTCAGGTCACCCGTCAGGGCGTGCGCGGGCGTTCCTCGGTCGAGTCGCGGGCCACCGCCCCACGAGCCACCGCCGGCGGCCGGGTGGGCGAACGGGTCGACGCGCACGGTGCCGCCGTCGCGCGGCGCAGCGGCCGCGAGCGAGAGCAGCCGAGCGGTGAGGTCGGCGGTCGGTGCGACGACGTCCGCCGAGGCGACGGCGCGTCGTGCTGCTCGGGCCGCCGCGAGCTCGGCGGTGCACACGCAGCAGGTCGCGACGTGGGCCAGCGCCCGCTCGGTCGCTGCGGGTGACAGCTGCCCGTCGACGAGCGCGCTGATGCGGTCCCCGAGGTGGCTCACGGTGCACCCACCTCCTCGACCGCCGGCAGATCGAGAGGTGCGGAGGGTGCGCGGTGCTCGAGCGACACCCGCAGCCGGGCGCGCGCCCGGTGGATCCGCGAGCGCACGGTGCCGAGCTTGATGCCGAGGGTCACGGCGATCTCCTCGTACGACAGCCCCTCGATGTCGCACAGCACCACTGCGGCGCGGTACTCGGGCGACAGGTCGTCGAGGGCATGCTGCACGTCGCGGTCGAGGTTCGCGTGCTCGAACGCGCGCTCGGGGGTCGACGTTCCCTCGGCCGTCGGGTAGTGGTCGGCCTCGTCCCCCATCACGTCCATCCTGATGCGGGCGCGGCGGCGCACCTGGTCGAGGAAGAGGTTCGTCGTGATGCGGTGCAGCCAGCCCTCGAAGGTTCCGGGCGTGTACGTCGACAGCGACCGGAACACCCGGACGAAGACCTCCTGGGTGAGGTCCTCGGCGTCGTGCTGGTTCCCCGTGAGCCGGTAGGCGAGCCGGTACACGCGCGCGGAGTGCTCGCGGACGATCTCCTCCCACGACGGGGCCAGCCAGGCGCCGTCCGGGCTGCTGATCGTCATGTGCTTCCCTCCGCTCCGCGCGTGTGCGCGTCCCGCCAGTGTCCCAGGTTCGTCGGTCGCCATCGAACTGGACCGGCACCCAGCCGACGCGGCGGCCTCCCATGGCCTCCCACGGTCTGACGAGCCGCGGCGATAGGCTGCCGAGGACCGCACCCGCACGTCCCACGCTCTTCCAGGAGGACACCATCTCCAGCGACAAGGCCCAGAGCTGGGTCTACTCCGAGGGCTACCTGCCCGAGGACGACACGCTGCTGCGCGCGCGCGAGCGGGCCGGACAGCTCGGCTGCACGCCGGTCCTGCCGGGTTCGGGTGCCGTGCTGCGCGTCCTCGCTTCGGCGGCCCAGGCCCGCGCGGTCGTGGAGATCGGAACGGGCGCCGGAGTCGGCTCGCTCTACCTCCTGCGCGGGATGCCCGACGACGGCGTCCTGACGACCATCGACGTCGAGGTCGAGCACCAGCGGGCCGCGAAGGAGGCGTTCGCCGAGGAGGGTCTCCGCACGACGCGCACGCGCACCATCTCGGGGCGCGCGCTCGACGTGCTCCCCCGGCTGACCGACGGCGCCTACGACCTCGTGTTCGTCGATGCCGACAAGGAGAGCTACCCCGAGTACGTCGAGCAGGCGCTGCGCCTGCTGCGTCGCGGCGGTGTCCTCGCGGTCGACAACGCGCTGTGGCACGACCGCGTCGCCGACCCGGCGCGGCGCGACGAGGTCACGACGGTCATCCGCGAGATCGGGCGCACCGTGCGCGACGACCCGCGCCTGGTGCCCGCGCTGATCCCGTCCGGCGACGGCCTGCTGGTCGCCGTCCGGCGCTGACGCACCGCGAGGACGCAGGGCCACCGAGCCCGGTCCGCTCCCACGCGGACGTGGATCGGCCCCACGCGATCCAGCCAGGCAGCGTCTCAGGTGAGCCTCAGCCCGCGGCCGCGAGGTAGCTCAGCAGGAGGCGCGCACCGAAGCCCGTCGCGCCCTCGGTGATGTCGTGCTTGTCCGCGCTCGCCCGCGCCGGCCCGGCGATGTCGAGGTGGGCCCACCGACGCGAACCCACGAACTCCCGCAGGAACAGCGCCGCCGTGATCGAGCCGGCGCCGTACGAGCGATCGCTCGCGACGTGCCGCAGGTCCGCGACGTCCGAGTGCACCGCGTCGCGGTACTCCTCGACGAGCGGCATGTGCCAGACCGGCTCGCCCGACGCGACCGACGCCGCCTCGAGGGCGGCCACGAGCTCAGGGTCGGCCGAGTACAGCGCGGCCTGCAGCCGCCCCAGGGCGATGCCGGCAGCTCCGGTGAGCGTCGCGACGTCGATCAGGACGTCCGGGTCGAGCCGGGCGTCGGCGAACGCGAGCGCGTCGGCGAGCACGATGCGACCCTCGGCGTCGGTATTCAGGATCTCGACGGTCGTGCCGCCGTAGATCCGCACCACGTCGCCCGGGCGGTACGACGCGCCGCCCACGTGGTTCTCGGCGAGCGGCAGGACCGCGGTCACGCGGTGCGCGCTGCCCGCAGCGGCCGCACCGAGCACGGTCGCGAGCGCGACGGCGGCACCGGCCATGTCCGTCTTCATCGGCACCATGGCCTCGCGCTTCTTGATCGAGAGGCCGCCCGTGTCGTAGGTGATGCCCTTGCCGACGACGACGACATGGCGCCGACCGCCGGACGGCTCGGCGACCGTCGGGGTGTACTCCACGGTGACGAGCCGCGGCGTCGAGGCCGAGCCCGAGCCGACCGCGAGGATGCCGCCGAACCCCTCCGCCTCGAGCTCTCTCGGCCCGCGCACGGTGACCGTCAGACCGGCCGCTTCCGCAAGCCGCACGGCCTGCTCGGCCAGCCAGGCCGGGTCCTTGGTGTTCGACGGGGTGTTCGCCAGGTCCCGGACCAGCCACGTGGCGCTCGCCGCGATCCCGGCCTCGGCGACAGCGGCAGCGATCCGGTCGGCGCGAGGGTCGTCCTCGATGCCGAGAAGGACGAGCTGGGCCGCCGGGCGCTGGCTCGCACGGTCCTCGGGCGACGGCTCGGTGGCTTGCGTGGGCATCCGGTAGGCGCCGAGCAGGTATCCCTCGACGAACGCGCGTACCGCCGCCGGCGCCTGCGCGCCTGCCTCTGAGGCCACGGACGTGACCACGCGCCGCAGCCCGCGCGTCTCGCGAGCCAGTGCGGCGCCGGACCGGCGCAGGTCCGTCGGGGTGCCCGCGCCGACGCCGACGAGCACGATGCGCGGGGCGAGCCCGTGCCACGGGAACTCCCCGCCCGCTCCGCGGCGCCCCACGGGGTGGGGAAGGTGAACCGTGTACGCCTCGCCCGGCGCACCCGTCAGTCCGGCGCGCTCAGCGAGCTCCGCGAGCGCGATGCCGTACCGCGCCGCGGCGTCGGCCGTCCCCGCGCGCGGCTGGAGATCGCTCTCCCCCGGCACGGCGGGCGCGACCGGGACCGCGAGCGCGTCGACGTCCGCGTCGAGCAGCAGGGCCGTCCCCGCGACCGACCCGACCTCGACGACCACCTCGGGCAGCGCGCGACCGATGCTCGTGTGCGCTCGCGGACCCCTCACGCGTGCCAACGTGTCAGCTGACGACAGAGGTCAGGGCCTCGCCCAGCTCACGCGCCTCGGTGGCGTTGAGCTCGACGACCAGACGGCCGCCACCCTCGAGCGGGACGCGCATCACGATGCCGCGCCCTTCCTTGGTGACCTCGAGCGGGCCGTCACCGGTCCTCGGCTTCATCGCGGCCATGCGGGGATCTCCTTGTCGTCGCTTCGACCGGTCGCTCATCGCGTGAGCGCTCTGCCCGAGGGTGAGCGCGCACGTCGACGACCTCAGCAACCGGATGTCCACGGGAGAGTCTAGTTCACCCGCACTGCCTGCTGGGGTCGAGACGTGCACGCACCCAGGTGAGAGCGCCGTCATCAGCGCTGCGCGGACCTCACGGCGGCCACCCGCTCGGCGGGGTCAGTCGCCACGTGTTGTAGATCCACACGATCTGCAGCCCGGCCATGAGGACAGCGACCAGAGCGAACCAGACGCGTCGACGTCTCGGTGGCCGGGTCACGAGCCCGGCGGTGACCGCAGCCAGGGGGAACGCGAGCAGCAGGAACCGCGCGAGGCTGCTCCCCGGCTCGATCGCCCCGACGATGTACACGAGGTACGCCGCGGACCAGACGTGCAGCTCGTTGCCGAGCCGCCAGGCCGCCGGGACGACGAGGCACGCGATGACGAGCCCGAAGCCGACGACGAGGATCAGCGGCGCCCAGTCGCCGAACCAGAACCGCGAGACGTAGCCCCACGGGACGAACGGCTGGATCTCGCGAACCCCGCGCCACGAGCCCTGGGTCTGCAGGTACCCGTCCGGCTCGCCGGTCACCCAGCCGCAGATCAGGGGCCAGGCGACCCCGGAGACCGCCGCGGTGCCGGCGAGCAGCCCGAGCCCTCCGACGTCGGGCAGGGTGAGCCGGTCCTCGCCGCGACGGCTCGCCCGCCACCGCACCAGGGCGTGGACGACCACGACGACCGCCATCGGGAGAGCGACCGCGCGGGTGAAGCCGAGCGCGAGCACCGCCAAGGAGGCCCACGCGTACCGGCGCTCCACGAT
>NZ_DASUIR010000030.1:0-8338 GCF_036279715.1 Cellulomonas sp.
GGCGCAGGTCCTGCTGCAGAGCGCGGTCGAGGACTACCTGGCGCACCTGACCGTCGAGCGCGGGCTCGCGGTCAACACGCTCGCGGCCTACCGGCGTGACCTCGCCCGCTACGTCGCGCACCTCGATGCGGCAGGGCGGACACGACCGGACGACATCACCGAGCGTGACGTCGAGGACTTCGTGGCCGTCATGCGGACCGGGTCCGACGGCGGTGCAGCGCTGTCCGCGTCGTCCACCGCGCGCGCCGTCGTCGCGCTGCGGGGATGGCACAAGTTCTGCGCTCTCGAGGGACTGACGGGAGTCGACGCCGCGAGGTCGGTGCGCCCGCCCGCCCAGCCCAAGCGGCTGCCCAAGGCGATCTCGACGGCCGACGTGGAGCGGCTCCTCGAGGCCGCGAGCGTCGGAGAGGGCCCCGTGCCGCTCCGGGACCGCGCGCTGCTCGAGCTGCTGTACTCGACGGGTGCCCGGATCTCCGAGGCGGTCGGCCTCGACATCGACGACCTGGACCTCACGCATGGGCGAGCCTCGGTCCGGCTGCGTGGGAAGGGTCGCAAGGAGCGCGTGGTCCCGGTGGGCAGCTACGCGGTCGACGCGGTCGACGCCTACCTCGTCCGCGCCCGCCCTGCCCTGGCGGGCGAGGGCCGGGGGACGCCGGCGGTGTTCCTCAACACCCGCGGCGCGCGGCTGAGCCGGCAGAGCGCGTGGGGACTGCTGAGCGCCGCCGCCGAGCGGGCCCACCTGGGCGGCGCGGCACACGTCTCGCCGCACACCCTGCGGCACTCGTTCGCGACCCACCTGCTGGCGGGCGGGGCCGACGTGCGCGTCGTCCAGGAGCTGCTCGGTCATGCGTCGGTCACGACGACACAGATCTACACCCTGGTGACCCGCGACACGCTCCGCGAGGTGTACGCCACAGCCCACCCGCGTGCCCTGCGGCGCGACCCGCACGCGGGCGAGCGCAGCGGTGCGGACCCCGCGCCCGACGCGACGCGGTGATCGGTCGCCCTTCTGCCGGTCTGTCGCAGGCCTCAACGCGCTCGTGCTCCGGTAAGTTGGCCGCGTGACAACCGAGGAGACGATCGAGACGCCGCTGGACCCGGTGGGACGACCCATGCCGGCGTTCGCCGTCCCGTCGCTGCTTGCCAACCACGGGCCCGCGCGCGTCATTGCGATGTGCAACCAGAAGGGTGGCGTCGGCAAGACCACGACGACCATCAACCTCGCGGCCGCGCTCGCCGAGTACGGCCGTCGCGTCCTCATCGTCGACTTCGACCCGCAGGGCGCCGCGTCGGTCGGGCTGGGGATCAGCCCGCACGAGCTCGAGCGCACGGTCTACAACCTCCTGATGGAGCGCACGGCCGTCCTCAGCGAGCTCATCCGGCCGACCGCGATCCCCGGCCTCGACCTGCTCCCGTCGAACATCGACCTGTCGGCCGCGGAGGTCCAGCTCGTCGGCGAGGTCGCCCGCGAGTCGGTCCTCGCGCGCGTGCTGCGGCCCGCGCTCGACGACTACGACGTCGTGCTCATCGACTGCCAGCCGTCCCTGGGGCTGCTGACGGTCAACGCCCTGACCGCCGCGCACGGGGTGCTGATCCCGCTCGAGTGCGAGTTCTTCGCGCTGCGCGGTGTGGCGCTGCTCATCGAGACCATCGAGAAGGTCCGGGACCGCCTGAACCCGCGCCTCGAGGTCGACGGCATCCTGGCGACGATGTACGACCCGCGGACGCTGCATGCGCGTGAGGTCGTGGCGCGGCTCAACGAGGCGTTCGGCAGCACGCTGCTGCACACGATGATCGGTCGCACGGTGAAGTTCCCCGACTCGTCGGTCGCGGCTGAGCCGATCACCACGTACGCACCGACCCACCCCGGCGCGATCGCCTACCGCCAGCTCGCGCGTGAGCTCGTCGCCCGTGGCGACGCCGCCTAGCCCCGTCGCGGAGGCGCCCGGGACGGCGAGCTTCGAGGTCCACCTCACCAACTTCTCCGGACCGTTCGACCTGCTGCTCGGGCTGATCTCGAAGCACAAGCTCGACATCACGGAGATCGCGCTCGCGACGGTGACGGACGAGTTCATCGCCTACATCAGGCTCGCTGAGCGCACGGGAGCCGACGGCGGCCAGTCCTGGGACCTCGGCCAGGTGAGCGAGTTCCTCGTCGTCGCCGCGACGCTCCTCGACCTCAAGGCGGCTCGGCTGCTGCCGTCGGGCGACGTCGAGGACGAGGAGGACCTCGAGTTCCTCGAGGCGCGTGACCTGCTGTTCGCCCGGCTGCTGCAGTACCGCGCGTACAAGGACGTGGCCGCCGACATCGGCGAACGGCTCGCGTCGGAGGCTCGCAGGCTCCCCCGGACCGTCACGCTCGAGCCGCACCTCGCGGCGTTGCTCCCCGAGCTCGTGTGGCAGATCGGACCGCACGAGCTCGCCGTGCTGGCTGCCAAGGCGCTCGCGCCGCGCGCGCTGCCCCCGGGCGTCGACCTCAGCCACGTGTACGCACCGACGGTGTCGGTGCGCGAGCAGGCGGCCGTGCTCGTCGACCGTCTGCGTCACGGCGGCGCGGCGTCGTTCCGGGCCCTGACCGACGACGCCGGCTCGACGCTTGTCATCGTCGTGCGGTTCCTGGCGCTGCTCGAGCTGTTCCGCGAGGGTGCTGTCGGGTTCGACCAGGTGAGCCCGCTCGGGGAGCTGACGGTGCGGTGGACCGGGTCTGACGAGGGCGACATCGTCGTGTCCGACGACTTCGACGCCCCACCTGACGCCCCCGACGCCCCCGGTGGGCCCGACACGCAGGAGCCGACAGCATGACCGAGAACACCCCCGACGGTCCGGCCGACGTCGTGCCCGACGACCACGGCGTCGCAGCCGAGGGTTCGCCGGCTCCCGACCCCGCGGCCGACGAGCTCGCGTTCGACGTCGACGACCTGCCCGGCGGAGCGCTCGCCGCGCTCGAGGCGGTGCTCATGGTCGCGGACGAGCCGATCCCCGCAGTGCGGCTCGCGTCCGTCCTCGCGCTCCCGACGAGCAGGGTCGAGGCGCTGCTCGCCGAGCTGGCCGCCGAGTACCGCGGCGCGGACGGAGGGCGGGTCCGGGGCTTCGAGCTGCGCCTCGCCGGCGCCGGCTGGCGCATCTACTCGGCGCCGACGTACGCGGACGTCGTCGGGCGCTTCGTGCTGGAGGGGCAGACCGCACGGCTGACCCAGGCGGCGCTCGAGACGCTCGCGGTGATCGCCTACCGCCAACCGGTCACGCGCGGGCAGGTCTCGGGGGTCCGCGGGGTCAACGTGGACGGCGTCGTGCGGACGCTGACGGCGCGCGGGCTCGTCACCGAGGTGGGCGCGGATCCCTCGACTGGTGCCCTGCTGTACGAGACCACGGGATACTTCTTGGAACGGATGGGGCTGGCGAGTCTCGACGAGATGCCGCCGCTCGCGCCCTACCTGCCCGATATCGACACGCTCGAAGGCGTGGACACCGCAAGCGGAGAGACACGATGAGTGCTGCAGACGAACGACGTGACGGCCGGACCGGCCAGCTCCGCGGGGAGTCCCCCCGAACCGGCAGCAACCGAGCCTCCGCCCGCCCCGCCCGCGAGGGAGTGCCGCACGTCGCCCGCCCCGGCGCCGGCCGGCCGCCGAGGACGACCCGTCCTGCGGCTCCCGCGGCGCCGCAGCGTGACGTCCACGTGCCCGACGGCGTGCGGCTGCAGAAGGTCCTCGCCACGGCCGGCCTCGGCTCGCGCCGCAGCTGCGAGATCCTCATCGAGGCCGGCCGCGTGACCGTCGACGGCGTACTCGTCCGTGAGCTCGGCGTGCGGGTGGACCCCGAGCGCGCGGTCATCCACGTGGACGGCATGCGGATCCAGCTCGACACCTCGCTCATCACCATCGCGCTGAACAAGCCGCTGGGCGTCGTCTCCACGATGCACGACCCGGAAGGCCGTCCGTCGCTCGCGCAGTTCGTCGCCAACCGCTCCGAGCGGCTGTTCCACGTCGGCCGGCTCGACGCGGAGACCGAGGGGCTGCTGCTGCTGACGAACGACGGCGAGCTGGCGAACCGCCTCGCGCACCCGTCGCACGCCGTCCCGAAGACCTACCTCGCGCACCTCGACGGCCGCGTGCCGGGCTCGATCGCGAACCGGCTGCTCAAGGGGGTCCAGCTCGAGGACGGCCTGGCGAAGGTCGACGACTTCCGCGTCGTCGACCTGAGCCCGCAGGCGAGCCTCGTCGAGATCGTCCTGCACGAGGGTCGCAACCGCATCGTGCGCCGGATCTTCGACGAGCTCGGCTTCCCGGTCGAGCGGCTCGTGCGCACGCAGATCGGTCCCATCAAGCTCGGCGACCTGCGCACGGGCCACACGCGCGTGCTCGGCCAGGTCGAGCTCGGGACGCTCATGGCACGGGTGGGCATGTGAACTCAACGGTCGCCACGCGCGGTCCGGTGCGCGTGGTCGGCACTGGCCTGCTCGGAGCGTCCGTGGGGCTCGGACTGACCACACGCGGCGTCGAGGTCGTCCTGCACGACCCGTCGCGGACCGCCCTCGCGCTCGCCCGTGAGGTCGGGGCGGGTCGACCCGCCGCTCCCGACGACGCCCCCCCGGCTCTGATCGTGGTCGCCGCACCCCCCGACGTGACGGCCGACGTGGTCCTCGCGGAGCTCGCCGCGTACCCCGGCGCTGTCGTGACCGACGTCGCGAGCGTCAAGGGCACGGTGCTCGCCGAGCTGCGCGCCGCGGGAGCCGACCTCACGCGCTACGTCGGCTCGCACCCGATGGCGGGCCGCGAACGCACCGGACCATCGGCGGCTCTGCCCGACCTGTTCGTCGGGCGGCCGTGGGTCGTCGTCAACTCTGGCTCGTCGTCGCCGCAGGCGCTGCTCGCTGTCCGCGCGCTCGCAGTCGACCTCGGGGCCCAGCCGGTGGCGATGTCCGCCGCCGACCACGACGCCGCAGTCGCGGTGGTCTCGCACGTCCCCCAGGTCGTCGCGAGCCTCGTGGCGGCGCGGCTGCGCGACGCGTCCGACGATGCGTTGGGACTCGCGGGCCAGGGCCTGCGCGACGTGACACGGATCGCGTCGAGCGACCCCGCCCTGTGGACCTCGATCCTCGCGGCGAACGCCGGCGCCGTCCGCGACGTGCTGGTCGGGCTGCGCACCGACCTCGACGGCGTCATCGCCGCGCTCGGTCTCGCGGACGCGGCGACCGGGCCGGAGACGGTCGAGGGCGGGGCGCTGTCGACCATCGCGCAGACGATCGCCCGCGGCAACGCCGGCGTCGCACGCATCCCCGGCAAGCACGGCGGGGCTCCCCGCGTGTACGAGGTCGTCACGGTCCTGGTCCCGGACTCGCCCGGTGAGCTGGCTCGACTCCTGGCCGACGTCGGTCATGCCGGCGTGAACCTGGAAGACCTCCAGCTCGAGCACGCGGCCGGTCGGCCGGTCGGCATGGCGAACATCTCGGTCCTGCCGGGCCGGTCCGAGCACCTCGAGGCGGAGCTCGCAGCCCGCGGATGGAGCCTGGTGAGTTGAGCGCGGACATCACGGGCGTGACCGCCCACCACCGGCGCCCGCCCGCGTTGGTGATCGCGATCGACGGGCCGTCGGGCTCGGGCAAGTCGAGCGTCTCCCGCGAGGTCGCGTCGCGGCTCGGCCTCGCCTACCTGGACACGGGCGCGATGTACCGGGCCGCGACCTGGTGGTGCCTCCACGAGGGCGTGCCCCTGACCGACACGGCGGCCGTCGCGGCCCTGGTGCGCGGTCTCCCGCTCGAGATGGGGGTCGACCCCGCGGCTCCGAGCGTGCGCGTCGACGGCACCGACATCGACACCGCGATCCGCGAGACCGCGATCTCGTCCGCCGTCAGCGCCGTCGCCACGAACCTCGAGGTCCGCGCCGAGCTCGGTCGGCTCCAGCGCGAGGCCATCGCGGCCGAGCGGGTGCCGTCGTCCTTCTCGGGCGGTCGCGGCATCGTCGCCGAAGGCCGGGACATCACGACCGTCATCGCCCCCGACGCCGACGTGCGCATCCTGCTCACCGCGAGCGAGGAGGCGCGCCTGGCCCGGCGCGCCCTCGACGTGCA
This sequence comes from Cellulomonas sp., assembly GCF_036279715.1. Taxonomy (GTDB): domain Bacteria; phylum Actinomycetota; class Actinomycetes; order Actinomycetales; family Cellulomonadaceae; genus Cellulomonas_A. The sequence goes on from NZ_DASUIR010000030.1 coordinate 6,071, forward strand.
CGGGACCGACGACGCGGCAGCGGTGCGTGCCACGCGTGACCAGGTGCTGCGGCGCGACGCCGACGACTCGACGGTGGCGGCGTTCCGCGTCGCATCCGACGGGGTCGCGACCGTCGACTCGTCCGAGCTGGACTTCGAGCAGACCGTGCAGGCCGTGCTCGAGGTGGTCACCGAGATGACGGGACGACGCTCGTGAGCGGGCGCGGGGGAGGGTCGTCTGCCCCGACGTCGTCCGCGTCCGAGCCTGCGGTGATCTCCGAGCGTGGGGCGCGGTGGGGACGGCGGATCGGCCGGTTCCTCGCGTTCGGCGTGTGGCACGCGCGCGTCATCGGCGCCGACCGTGTGCCGACGTCCGGCCCGGTGCTGTTCGCCGCCAACCACACGGGCGTCGTCGACGGTCCTGTGCTCGCCGGCGCCACGCCCCGGCCGGTGCACGTCCTGGTCAAGCAGGAGGCGTTCACCGGGGTGGTGGGCTGGTTCCTGACGTCGCTCGGTCAGATCCCCGTCGACCGCGAAGGCGGCCGGACCGCGCTGACGGCCGCTCTGGGCGTGCTGCGCCGTGGCGGGGTCGTGGGGATCTTCCCGGAGGGCAACCGTGGGCGCGGTGACGCCTCGAGCGCGCACGCCGGCATCGCGTGGCTCGCCCTGAACGGGGGAGCGCCCGTCGTTCCGGTGGCGGTGCTCGGCACCCGGCGCACGGGCGAGTCCGTGGGGCACGTCCCAGGGTTCCGCCGGCGTCTCGTCATCGAGTTCGGGGAGCCGCTGACGATCGTGCGCGAACCCGGGACCTCAGGTCGGGTGGCCCTCAGCGAGGCCAACGAGGCGATCCGGGTCGCGCTCTCCGGCCTCGTCTCCGCGGCCGCGGCTCGGGCCGGCCTCCCGCTCCCGAACGACGACCCGAACGCGGTCGAGTAGCAGCCCCGGCGGCGGCGCCGGGACCCGCATTCGTCGTCCGGCACCTGCCCGGGGGAGAATGCTCCCATGAGCGAGACCGACCCGACACCGGGCCAGCACCACGACGCAGTCCTGACCGATCCCCTCGACGCCCCCGCAGCTGCGGAGGCCACCCTCGATCCCGCCATCGACGCGGACATCGACGCGAAGCGCGAGGAGGCACTGCGGGCAGGGCTCGCGGAGTACGAGCTCGAGGACGAGGACCTCGCCCTCCTCGGCGGAGGTCTCGCAGAAGGTGAGGGTGGCGGCCCCGCAGCACCCCTTCCGGTGCTCGCGGTGATCGGACGCCCGAACGTCGGCAAGTCGACCCTGGTCAACCGGATCCTCGGCCGCCGCGAGGCCGTCGTCGAGGACAAGCCGGGCGTCACCCGTGACCGCGTGAGCTACCCGGCCGAGTGGGCCGGCCGCAACTTCATGGTCGTCGACACCGGCGGCTGGGAGACCGGCGTCGCCGGCATGGACGCCCGCGTGGCCGAGCAGGCCGAGATCGCGATCTCGCTGGCCGACGCGATCCTGTTCGTCGTCGACGCGACCGTCGGTCCCACGGGCACCGACGAGCGCGTCGTCAAGCTGCTCCGCAAGGCAGGCAAGCCCGTCGTGCTCTGCGCCAACAAGGTCGACGGCCCCCGGGTCGAGGCCTCCGCGGCCGAGCTCTGGAGCCTCGGCCTCGGCGAGCCCCACCCGGTCTCCGCGCTGCACGGGCGTGGCACCGGTGACCTGCTCGACGCCGCGATGGCGGCTCTGCCGACCGTGTCCGCGCACGGCGTCGCGATCCCCGAGGGCGGACCGCGCCGGGTCGCGCTCGTCGGGCGTCCCAACGTCGGCAAGTCGTCGCTGCTCAACAAGGTGCTCGGCAGCGAACGGGTCGTCGTCGACTCGGTCGCCGGGACGACCCGCGACCCGGTCGACGAGGTCGTCGAGCTCAAGGGCAAGACCTGGGTCTTCGTCGACACCGCCGGCATCCGGCGGCGCGTCCACCAGACGTCCGGGGCGGACTTCTACGCCTCGCTGCGCACCCAGGCAGCGATCGAGAAGGCCGAGGTCGCCGTGGTCCTCCTCGACGCGAGCGTCAAGATCACCGAGCAGGACACGCGCGTCATCACGCAGGTCATCGAGGCCGGCCGCGCCCTCGTCATCGCGTACAACAAGTGGGACCTCATGGACGAGGACCGGCGCCCGTTCCTCGAGCGCGAGATCGAGAAGGACCTCGTCCAGGTCCAGTGGGCGCCCCGCGTCAACTTCTCGGCCCGCACCGGCTGGCACACCGACAAGCTCGTCCCCGCCCTCGAGCGCTCGCTCGCCTCGTGGGACATG
>NZ_DASUIR010000031.1:0-32117 GCF_036279715.1 Cellulomonas sp.
GATCAGTTGTCGAGCGCCGCGTCGACCGTCTCGTGGATCGTGAACACCTGCGTCAGGGCGGTGATCCGGAAGACCTTGAGCAGCCGCTCGGAGTCGATCACGAGCTGCAGGCGACCGTCGCGCCCGCGCACCTTCTTCAGCACGCCGACCAGCACGCCGAGGCCCGTGGAGTCCATGAACTTGACGGCTGTGAGATCGACGACGAGGTCCGTGCGCCCCGCCTCGACGAGGTTCGCCAGCTGCTCGCGCAGCACCGAGGCCGTGTAGACGTCGATCTCGCCCGACACGTCGACGATGGTCCTGTCACCGACGTCCTTGCTCGTCACACTGACATCCATCGATGACCTCCTCTCGTCGCGCCCGTGAGAAGTCTCCCATTGCCGTGCGATGCCTCGTGCCACGTCCGGTCCTTTCACCCGCACGCGAGCCGTCCGAGCAGCCGTGCGTCGGACGCGCGAGGGCCGGGACCGTCAGCTTGCACGCACCGCGGCGAGAGCTGCCCGGTACTCCGGCGTGGTGCCGTCCGGCCGCACCTCCTGCAGGACGTGCGACCGCACGCCGAGCTTGCGCAGCGTGACCCCGAGCTCGGCCATGTCGCCCGCCGACAGGACCGTCGGGTCGACCGTCGTCCGCACCTGGACGTCGACGCCCGAGTCGAGCACGAGCCGCAACGACGTGAATGCGGCGTCGGCGCTCGCTCCCACCCCGGTGATCGCCCGGTAGAGCGTGGCGGGCGCCTTCACGTCGAACCCGACCCAGTCGACGAAGGGCAGCACGGCCGCGAGGCGCCGTGGGTACGCGCCCGACGTGTGCAGCCCGACGCCGAACCCCAGGGCCCGGACCTCCCGCGCGGCGTCGGGCAGCCCGTCCTGACGCGTCGGTTCCCCACCCGAGAGCACCAGTCCGTCGAGCAGGCCGTGCCGTCGTGAGAGCAGCCCGAGCACGCGCGACCACGGCACCTGGCCGGACGCGCGCGGGTCGATGAGCTCCGGGTTCTGGCAGTAGGTGCACTTCCACGGGCAGCCCTGCAGGAACACCGTCGCGACGAGCTTGCCGGGCCAGTCGCACGACGACAGCGGCGTCAGGCCCGCGATCGCGAGCGAGTCCGCGCCCGCCGTCGCGTGCTCCGGGTGCTGTGCGACGCCCGCCGCGTCGGTCATGACGACCTCCGTCACCTGCTCCTCGGTCACTTCACCCCGGCTGGCTCGCGGAACATGAGGCGCTCGGCGTGCTCGCCCTTCTTGCCGATGTTGAACGAGCTGACCGGCCGGTGGTAGCCCATGACGCGCGTCCAGACCTCGCACACGACCGGCTCGGCGTCCGGGTGCTCGGCGCTGCAGCGGTCGCACGTCGGGTGCTCGCCCGCGAGGTAGCCGTGGTTCGGGCAGATCGAGAACGTCGGGGTCACCGTGATGTACGGCAGCCGGAACGTGGACAGCGACCGGCGCACGAGCTCGCGGCACGCGTCGGCCGTCGAGAGCCGCTCGGACATGTAGAGGTGCAGGACCGTCCCGCCCGTGTACTTGCGCTGCAGCTCCTCCTGCCGCTCGAGCGCCTCGAACGGGTCGTCGGTGAAGCCGACGGGCAGCTGCGAGGAGTTCGTGTAGTACGGGTTGGACTCCGAACCCGCCTGGAGGATGTCGACGAACCGCTTCTTGTCTTCCTTGGCGAACCGATACGTGGTCCCCTCGGCCGGCGTGGCCTCGAGGTTGAACAGGTGGCCGGTCGCCTCCTGGAACTCGACCATGCGCGCACGGACGTGGTCGAGCAGCCGGATCGCGAGCGCGTGGCCGCGCGGGTCCGTGATGTCCACGGGCTCGGCGTCGTCCCGCGTGAAGTTGCGGATCATCTCGTTGATGCCGTTGACGCCGATCGTCGAGAAGTGGTTGTCGAGCGTGCCGAGGTACCGCTTCGTGTACGGGAACAGGCCCTCGTCGATGTACTTCTGGATGACGACGCGCTTGACCTCGAGCGAGTCGCGCGCGAGCTCGAGCAGGTAGTCGAGCTCCTTGATCAAGATCTCCTCGTTGCCCCGGTAGAGGTAGCCGAGGCGCGCGCAGTTGATCGTGACCACGCCGAGCGAGCCGGTCTGCTCGGCCGATCCGAACAGCCCGTTGCCGCGCTTGAGCAGCTCGCGCAGGTCGAGCTGGAGGCGGCAGCACATCGAGCGCACATCGCCGGGCTGGAGCTCGGAGTTGATGAAGTTCTGGAAGTACGGCAGGCCGTACTTGGCGGTCATCGCGAACAGCCGCTCCGCATTCTCGGAGTCCCAGTCGAAGTCCTCGGTGATGTTGTACGTCGGGATCGGGAACGTGAACACCCGGCCCGACGCGTCACCCGCGGTCATGACCTCGATGTACGCGCGGTTGATCATGTCCATCTCGGTCTGCAGCTCGCCGTATGTGAAGTCGACCGGCTCCTCGCCGATGAACGGCACCTGGTCGCGCAGGTCCGCCGGGCACACCCAGTCGAACGTCAGGTTCGTGAACGGCGTCTGCGTGCCCCACCGCGACGGCACGTTGAGGTTGTAGACCAGCTCCTGGACGCACTGCAGCACGTCCTTGTACGACAGGTTGTCGAGCCGGACGAACGGCGCCATGTACGTGTCGAACGAGCTGAACGCCTGCGCACCCGCCCACTCGTTCTGCATGGTCCCGAGGAAGTTGACGATCTGCCCGACGGCGGAGCTGAAGTGCTTCGGCGGGCGCGCCTCGACCTTGCCCGGAACGCCGTTGAGGCCTTCCTGGAGGAGCGTGCGCAGCGACCATCCGGCGCAGTAGCCGGCGAACATGTCGAGGTCGTGGATGTGCAGGTCGCCCTCGCGGTGCGCGCGGCCGATCTCCGGCGCGTACACGTGGCTGAGCCAGTAGTTCGCGACCACCTTGCCGGCGGTGTTCAGGATCATCCCGCCCAGCGAGTAGCCCTGGTTCGCGTTCGCATTGACGCGCCAGTCACTCCGGTCGAGGTACTCATCGATCGACGTACCGACCTCGACGACGGGCAGATGGTCCATGGCGCTCGACTCCTCTTCGGGTGACGTCCGCTTTGTACCCACTATATCTTGTGGTCCCTGCGGCGTCCGGCAACTAGATGTGCCAATTTGTATGCCGTATGGGCGCATCGCGGGCGGGACCTTCGTCCCTCGCGCGGGCGACGAGCCGGGTGTTGACGCCCGACCTGGCGCGCAACTCACCCGGAGCGCTCGGCGTGTCGCGAACGTCGCGCTGCAGCCGCTGTTCGCCCCGGCTCCGTCGACCCTGACGGCAGTCCGTCGAGCGACGGCTCTCCCGCCTCCGCCGACCTGGACGGGACGTCCGTGGGGCGACGGGCCTGCCCGCCGCCGGTGCGAGGATGGCCGCGTGGTCGACACCGGTGAGCTGCTGGACGTGCTGCTCGCCGGTGGGCTCCGCGCCGACCGGGTGACGCACGTCGAACGCCTGCCCGCACGCCCCGGCGAGCAGGTCGACTGGCCCGCCTGGGCGGACACCGACCTCGTCGCCGGGTACCGGTCGCTCGGCGTGACACGGCCCTGGCGCCACCAGGTCGAGGCGGCCGACGCGGCTTGGTACGGCCGGCACACCGTCCTCGCGACGTCGACCGGGTCGGGCAAGTCGCTCGCGTTCTGGCTCCCGTCGCTGACCGCCGTGCGGGCGGACGTGGCCGCGGCCGCGCTCGACCCCGGTCGGATCGAGACCGTCGCTCGTCGCGGGTCCGTGCTGTACCTCTGCCCGACGAAGGCGCTCGCCGCCGACCAGCTCGTCAGCGTCGAGAAGCTCCTCGCCGCCGGCCACGCGCGCGACGTCCGGGTGGCGACCTGCGACGGCGACACCGGGTTCGACGAGCGCCGGTGGGTCCAGCAGTACGGCGACGTCGTCCTGACCAACCCTGACTTCCTGCACTTCGCGCTGCTGCCGAACCATCGGCGGTGGGCGCGGCTGCTCGGGTCACTGCGGTACGTCGTCGTCGACGAGTGCCACGCCTACCGGGGCGTCTTCGGCGCCCACGTCGCGGAGGTGCTGCGGCGGTTGCAGCGGCTCGCGGCGTCGTACCAGGCAGGGCCGTCCGGCGGCGTGGCTGCTCCCGGCGGACCGATCGCCGACGCGGCCGGTCGGCCCCAGCGGCTCGGGCCCGTGTTCCTCCTCGCATCCGCGACGACGTCCGACCCGGCCGCGAGCGCCGCGCGGCTCCTCGGGGTGAGCCCCGACGCCGTGACCGCCGTGACCGCTGACACCTCGCCCGCGGGCCGCAAGACGTTCGTCCTGTGGCAGCCGCCGGAGATCCCTGGTGAGCGGGCCGCGCTGCTCGACGACGAGGACCCGTGGGCGGTTCCGCTGCCGCTGCCGCCGGTCGACCGGGACACGCTCGACGACGCCGCCGGCTCCGCGGAGGGCAGCGGCCCCTCGGGGCTCGACGCCTCGGCCGTTCCAGGAGGAACCGAGGGTTCCGGGCCGCTCGGGACGGGCGAGAGGCTGGTCGCCGACGAGCCGAACCGTCCCCGTCGATCTGCCACGGCCGAGGTGGCCGACCTGCTCGCCGACCTCACGGCCGCCGGCGCCCGGACCCTCGCGTTCACGCGCTCGCGCAGGGCCGCCGAGTCGGTCGCGACCGTGACGCAGTCCCACCTGCGCGAGATCGACGACTCGCTCGCGGGGTCCGTCGCGGCGTACCGCGGCGGGTACCTGCCGGAGGAGCGGCGCGCGCTCGAGTCCGCGATCAGGGACGGCCGGCTGCGAGCGCTCGCGACGACGAACGCGCTCGAGCTCGGGGTCGACATCACGGGTCTTGATGCCGTGCTCATCGCCGGCTGGCCGGGGACGCGCGTCTCGCTGTGGCAGCAGGCCGGCCGTGCGGGCAGGGCGGGCTCGGAGGGGCTGGTCGCGCTCGTCGCGCGCGAGGACCCTCTCGACACGTATCTCGTGCACCATCCCGAGGCGATCTTCGACACCCCGGTCGAGGCGACGGTGTTCGACCCGACGAACCCGTACGTGCTGGCCCCGCACCTCTGCGCAGCCGCCGCCGAGCTGCCGCTGCGCACCGAGGACCTGCCGCTCTTCGGACCAGGCACGCGTGAGCTCCTCGACGTCCTCGTCGAGCGCGGTGCGCTGCGCCGTCGGCCCTCGGGCTGGTACTGGACGCACGCGGATCCCGCGTCGCGCCTGACCGACCTGCGCGGCACGGGCGGCTACCCGGTCCGCGTCATCGAGACGACGACGGGCCGCGTGCTCGGGACCGTCGACGCCGCGGCGGCCGACTCGACCGTCCACCCCGGTGCGGTGTACGTGCACCAGGGCGCCACCTATGTGGTCGACGAGCTGCGCCTCGACGACGACGTCGCGTTCGTCGGACGGCGCGACGTCGACTACGGCACCTGGGCGCGCTGGTTGACGTCGACGGAGATCACGTCGGTCACCTCGGAGCTGCAGTGGGGTCCGGTGACCTGGGGTTTCGGGACCGTCGACGTCACGACGCAGGTCATGAGCTACCAGCGCAAGCACATCCCGGACTTCCAGGTCATCGGCGCCGAGGAGCTCGAGCTGCCGGCCCGAACCCTGGCCACGACGGCCGTGTGGTGGACCGCCCCCGAGTCCGTGCTGGAGGCCGCCGGCGTCACCGCCGAGCTCGCGCCCGGCGCGCTGCACGCCGCCGAGCACGCGTCCATCGGCCTCCTGCCGCTCCTGGCGACGTGCGACCGCTGGGACCTCGGCGGCCTGTCGACCGAGCTGCACACCGACACCGGGCAGGCCACCGTGTTCGTCCACGACGCCTACCCCGGCGGCGCAGGGTTCGCCGAGCGCGGTTTCGCCCTGGGTGCGACGTGGCTGCGGGCCACCCGCGACGCCATCGCGACCTGCCGTTGCGCGAGCGGCTGCCCGGCGTGCGTGCAGTCGCCCAAGTGCGGCAACTCGAACCACCCGCTCGAGAAGGCGGCGGCAGTACGGCTCCTCGACGCGGTGCTCGCGCACGCACCCCACGGCTGAGCGCCCGTCATCGGGCCTCCCGCGGCCCGGCGCGTGCCCGAGCCGTCGCGACCCCGGCCGCGGACCGACGGCTTGTCGCGACGCGCAGCACACCGCCCGGCTCAGCGACGCAAGCGGTCAGCTGGGCACCGTTGCGCCGGGAGACCTCGGCGGCCGTGCCGCACGCAGCGGTTCCGAGCGACGCGGAGATGACACCCGGGCCAGCACCTCCCCCGCCTGACTCCGCGACTGCCTCCCGGACGAGCTGCGACGCGCCGGCGAGCGCAGCCAGGTCCGCTGCCGCCTGGGCCTGGCCGCGTGCCGCCTGGGCGCCGGCAAGGAGGCCGAGCGCGGCTGTCATGACCAGGACGACCGCGATGACCGCGAGCGCCAGCACGGTGCCCGATCCCCGGTCGTCGGCTCGGTCCTGACCGATCGGACAGCGACCGGCAGCAGCACCGCGCCCAGCGCCGGCAGCGTGGCGCGCGCCACGGCCCTTCGCTGTCCTGGCACCGCCAGGGCTCGCCGCGGGTGCGTCAGCGCCTGTCACGGCTCCGCCAGGGCGACCGCGCTCGCCGCGGCCCGGAGCGGTGCGCCGCCGAGAGGACCGGTGGCGACCGGCCGGCTGACCGTCACGGTGATCCAGGCGCCGTCGTGCTCGAGGACGACCGACGCGCCGGTGCCCGCGAGCCTGGTGGCGGTCGCCGTCACCGTGGCGGTCGACTCGCCGAGGGCCGCCGCGCGGGCGCCCGCCCGTGCGGCATCAGCGCAGCGGAGCTGAGCGCTCGCGGACGCCGCGAGCACGAGCACGACGGCGATCAGCACGACCACGGCCGGCAGGGCCACCGCGAGCTCCGCTGTGGCGCTGCCGCGCTCACCGTCTCGCCCGTCCGACGGCCGCCCGCCCGACGGCCCACGGCACGACGCCCGCGCCACCCAGCCGCGCCCGCTCACACCGTCAGCGCCCTGCGCACGAGCCCGAGCAGCAGCTCCTGAACCTCGCCGCTGCGCAGCACCACCACGAGCAGCCCTGCGAACCCGACAGCGGCGATCGTCGCGATCGCGTACTCGGCCGTCGCCATGCCCGCATCGCGCGGAGCGCCATCGGTGCGTCCACGCGCACCATCGAGCACACGTGTCCCTGCCGATGATGCGACCCCACCGACCCCTACCGCGACCCGTTGGAGCGTCGACACCATGCCCCGCACTACCGACACCGCCGCTCGACCTGCCCGCTCCAGCACGTGACTCTCCCTCGTTCGTCGGACCCTCCGACCGAGCGCCCGTCGGACCCGACGATCCGCGGTCCGAACCCCCGACCGCACCAACGCTGCACCGGGCCGTGCACCTGCACGGTCTCGGACGGGCTGTGGGCGGACGGACCGTCAGATCGCGAACCCGCTAGCGAGCGACACCACGACCGGCACCAGCCCGAGCAGGACGAAGGCCGGGAGGAAGCAGAGGCCGAGCGGCAGCACGAGGTGCACCCCCAGCCGACCCGCGGCCTCGCGGGCAGCCCGGCGCCGATCTCGTCGGACCACCCCCGCGCGTGCGCGCAGGGCTGGACCCGGCGCGGCACCCTGCACCCAGGCTGCCTCCAGGCACTCGGCGATCGGGCGGAGACCATCCGAGGTCCCGGCCCAGGCGGCAGGCCACGGTGCGCCGAGCAGGAGCTCGACCGACACGCGGGTGAGCCGTTCACCGTCCGCACCGCCGACCGCCTCGCCCACCGCCTCGAGCGCGCGCGGTACGCCTGCGCCCGCGCTGACCGCCATGTCCAGGAGGTCGAGCAGCAGCACGACGTCTCGGCTCGGCGCTGCACCACGTCGATCGGCACGGCGCGCCGACCCAGGCGGGCGACCGCCATGGGCGTACCGCACGGCTCCCCCTGGCTCCCGGACGGCAGCGAGCCGGCCACCGACCCCTACCCGCCACGGCGCCGTCGCTCCGACGAGCAACCCACCGACCTCGAGCACGAGGACGGCCACCGAGGTCATGGCGCACCCCTCGTCACGGCGTCCTCGCCCCTCAGGAGCGCCTGCCCGCCGCGGCGCGCGTCTCGACGGCGTCGTCGCAGCGGATGACCGCCGCTCATGCGCTGCCTGCGAGCATCGCCCGAGACACCAGGCGCGCCGTCCAGCGGCGGCCGCCGATCAGCAGTGCGCCACCGATGACGGCCGAGGTGGTGCCCGCCCCGCCGCGCAGCACGACGCCGACCGGATCAGCCCCGAGCGCGAACCCCAGACCGATCCCGAGCAGCGGCAGCCAACCGAGCAGCGTCGCGGTCGACCGGGGCCCGGACAGCGCGGCACGGCGCTCTCCGTCGACCTCGTCGTCGGCGACGATCGACTCGGCCACCCGGTCGAGCACCGGCGCCAGCGGGGCACCCAGGGAGGCGGCGAGGCGTCCTGCAGCGACGACTGCCTCCGCACGTCGTTCGAGACCGGCACGCTGGGGCGACACACCGCCGGGGCCCACCGCCGTGACGAACGGCAGCCCGGCGAGCAGCGCACCAGTGCGAGCGGCAGACCGACCTGACCCCGGCTCGCGGGTCGCGGCCAGGAGGTCGTCGACCGTGGGCACCCCGTCCGACCCGACCGGGCAGCCCAGCACGCTGCGCCACGCCGATGCCGGCGGCTGACCGGAACGCAGCGCGGAGCTCACGGCAGTGACCGCGGCGGCGAGCGAACCCGCCGACGAGCCCGCCGGCACCCCGGCGGACCCACGGGGTGGGCGAGTCCCGGCGCGCTCGACCCGACGGCGAGCGATGGGCCCCCGTCCGCGCGCGGGCGGGCCGCCGGTGAGGCCATCCGGCCGGCGTCCCCGAGGACCGAACCCACCGAGCGAGGCGGCCGCGACGAGGAGCCCGACAAGGGCGCTCACGCGGCACCGAGACCGATCCGCTCGGCGAGGACCGACCATCCCGTGCCGCGCACCGGAAGCCCGCCGGCAGCGACCGTGACGGCCGGCTCGACGACGAGCTCCCCCGCGGCCTCGCGGCGTACCACGGCGATCTCCGCGAGGTACCGGCGCGGACCGTCGCGGCGCAGGTGCAGCACGGCGTCGAACGCGCTCGACGCCTGGGCGGCCACCGCCTCGCGGGTCATCCCTGCGAGCGACGCGAGTGCCTCCAGCCGGGCCGGGACGTCGGCGGCGGCGTTGGCGTGGAGGGTCGCGCAGCCGCCCTCATGACCGGTGTTGAGCGCGGTGAGGACGTCGCGGACCTCGGCGCCGCGGCACTCGCCCAGCACGATCCGGTCGGGCCGCATCCGCAGCGCCTGGCGGACGAGCTCCGCGAGCGGGACCTCACCGGCGCCGTCGACGTTCGCCCGGCGGGCCAGCAGGCGCACGACGTGCGGGTGGTGCGGCGTGAGCTCGCCGGACTCCTCGATGCAGACGATGCGTTCGCCGTCCGGGACGACCGACAGCAGCGCGGACAGCAGGGTCGTCTTGCCTGAGCCCGTCGCGCCAGTGACGAGCAGGTTCGCGCGAGTCAGGACCAGCGCGCGCAGAACGGGTGCCAGGGCGGGCGCGACACCGCCGCTCGCCACGAGCTCGGCCAGCGTGAACGCCCGGCGCCTCAGCACCCGGAGCGAGATGAGTGCGCAGCCGTCGGAGACGGGCGGGAGGACCGCGTGCAGCCGCGTGCCGTCGGGCAGCCGTGCGTCGACCGTCGGGCTCGAGTCGTCGAGGCGCTGACCACCCGCGGCGGCGAGCCGGACCGCGAGGTCGCGGACCCGTGCCGGGGTTCCGAGGTCGACGGCCGCGCGCATCAGCCGTCCGGACCGCTCGACCCACACCTCGTCGGGCGCGTTCACGAGGACGTCGGTGACGTCAGGGTCCTCGAGGAGCGCCTGCAGCGGACCCGCCCCGAGCAGCTCGGCACGAACCGCCACGTCGAGCTCCGCCAGCGCCCGGCTGCCGAGCATGACGCCGGATGCGCGCACGGCCGCGGTGACGTCAGCGGACGTCGGCGCGCCGCCGCGCCGCGCGAGCCGCGCGCGGACGTCCTCGACCAGTGCCGGGCCCGGCGTGGCGGCCGCGGCCACCCGCCGCGACAGCAGCTCGTGACCGAGACCGACAGCTCCCTGCCCGACGAGCGTCACGCGAACCCCCGGGCCACGCGGGTCACGGCCCGCCCGAGCGCACCGCGTCGCGCCGCCGGACCCCCGCCGCGTTCGGCGTCGGCTGCGAGCCCGCGGTCGTGGCGCATCGAGGCGGCGAGCGGCAGGTCGACGACGTGGGCCAGCTCGAGCACACCCAGCCCGCCCGGCGCGGGGCCCCGCGCGACGAGCCGCACGTCGTCGACGAGCTCGACCAGCGCGGGCCGCAGGGCGAGCGCACCCGCGACCGCCCGCAGGTCGCGCGGCACGACGACGAGAACCGTGCGGCAGCTCGCGAGCACCGCGCCGCGGTCGAGCACGTCGCACCGGTCGAGGTCCAGCACGACGCTGGGGTGCTCCTCTTCGACGGCAGCGAGGACGTCGAGCAGCGCACCCGGCGGCGGGGCACCCGGCCTGGTCCGGTCCGCGCTGAGCACCGCACACCCGCCCCACCGCGGCAGCAGCCCAGCGAGCTCACGCGCGTCGACCGTCCCACGGGCATCGACGAGATCCGGCCAGCGCAGGCCACCGGCACTCTCGATCCCCACGACGACGTCGATCCCACCGCCCGCGCGCTCAAGGTCGACGAGGGCGGTCGGACCGGTCTGCGCGAACCGGTGCGCGAGCGCCGCGGCGAACGTCGAGGCGCCCGCACCTCCGCGAGCACCCACGACGCCGACGACACCCGCCCCCGTCCGCGCACCCGACGACCCCCGAGGCCTCACGTCCCGCAACGTACCGACCATCGATGACCTCCCCCGTCGCGCCGGACCGATCAGCACCGACCGCCGCATGCTGGCCCCCGCCCGGCCCGATGCGAGCGATGCCGGCCCACCGACGGTGGGGGTGTGCACCCCCGATGCGGCTGGGGGTGGGCCGCCGAACGCGGGAGGTCGCCGAGCAGACCGCTGCCACCGCGGCCCGTTAGGCTCGGCGCGGGCAACGGAGGGGGCCATGGCTACGCAGCGATCGAGCGCACGCGGTGGCAAGCGCGCCCGCCGCGCCGCCGCGTTCTTCGACCTCGACAAGACGATCATCGCCACGTCGTCGGCCACCGCGTTCTCGCGCCCGTTCCTCGCCGGCGGGCTCCTGACGCGCCGCGCGATCCTGCGCTCGGCCTATGCCCAGCTCCTCTACCTCGGCGGCGGCGCGGACGCCGGTCAGACCGAGCGGCTGCGCGCTCAGCTCTCCCACACGGTGACGGGCTGGGACGTCGCGCAGGTGACGGAGATCGTCGAGCGGACGCTGCACGAGTCGATCGACGCCGCGGTCTACGCCGAGGCGGTCGCGCTCATCGAAGAGCACCACGCGGCGGGCCGCGACGTCGTGATCGTCTCTGCCTCGGGCAGCGACGTCGTGCGCCCCATCGCCGCCCTGCTGGGCGCCGACCAGGTCATCGCGTCGCACATGCAGGTCGTCGACGGGCGCTACACGGGCGGGATCGACTTCTACGCGTACGGGGAGAACAAGGCGGTGGCGATCCGCGCGCTCGCCGACCGCCTCGGCTACGACCTCGACGCGAGCTACGCCTACTCCGACTCGATCACGGACGCTCCGATGCTGGCGGTCGTCGGGCATGCCTTCGCCGTCAACCCCGACCGCGGGCTGCGCCGGATGGCCGCCGAGGAGGGCTGGGGGGTGCTCACGTTCCACCGGCCCGTCCTGCTCAGGGCGTTCCTGCGACCCTCGAAGCCCGTGGTCGTCGTGGCCACCGGCGTGCTCGTCGTCGCGGTCGCGGTGCTCGCGTGGCGCCTCGCGCGGCAGAGACGATCCGTCCCGCCATCCGGACTGCCGTCCCGCCATCCGACCCGGCCAGGCCGTCCACCTGCACGGACGCCGTGACCTCTTCCCATCGCGGCGAATCAGGCGTACCACATATTCACAACTGGATGACCCGAGAGGACCCACGCGCGATGAGTCCACGCATAGGACTTGTCGACCGGGCTCGACCCGTCGCGACAACTGAGTTGCACGCTTGATACCCCTCGAGTCATTCGTTCGACAACGGCGCCCCGCAAGGGCGCCGTTGCTCGGTCCGGACCGCCTCGACGCCCGCGGGCGTCGCACACCAGCGCCGGCTCAGCGCGTCAGTCGCCCCGCGACGACCGCGTCGGCGACGGCCCGCGCGGCGTCCGCACCCGCGACCACGCCGTCCGCGCACGCCCGCACCCACGCGCCGACACCCTCCGGCGTCCCCGTGGCGAAGCCCGCGGCCGCACCGAGGTACGCGTTCGGGGCCTCGGCCCACGCCACCTCCGGCAGGAGCGATCCCGTCGGGTCCAGCCCCCGCGCGGTCAGCACGAGCCGGGCGACGGCCCGCGCGACGACGCCGTTGCCCGCGGCGAACGGCCGGAGCGTCAGCAGCTCGCCGTGCACGACCGCGGCCACCACAGGCGCCGGCGCACGCGTGCCGCCGAGCACCCGGGCCAGCAGGTCGATCCGCCCGGCGAGGTCCGCTGCGTCGGGCGCGGGGCCGAGGCCGTACAGGTCCTGGGGTGCGGCGTCGGTGCGCAGCCGACCGAGCGTGTCGTCGGGCAGCCAGCCGCGCCCCGCGGCGGCGTGCACGCGCGCCACGAGCTGCCCGAGCGGCGGGAGCACCGGGGCGCCGCGCGCTCCGAGGTCCGGCATGAGCCGCTCGACCTCGACCGCGGCCCGCAACGCGCCGAGGGCGACGTCCACGTCGGGTCCACCCCTGCCCGCACCGACCAGGCCTGCACCGGTCTGCTCGGACGCGCCCGAACCCAGCGCGAGCCCGCGCACGACGTCGACCGGCACGCGGGCACCGTCGAGCGCCGCGCTCGCCCGCGCTGAACGGATCCCCGCCTCGGCCCGGACCTCGCGCCAGCGCCGCCGGTAGGCCTCGTGCCACCGCAGCTCCTCGCACGCCCGCCGCGCGGCGTCGACAGCGTCGCCCACCCCTGGCAGGGCGACGACGCCAGCGAGCGGGTCGCCGGCGTCGACGGACCTCGGGGCTGGCGGCTCGAGCACCCGGTCACCCTACGGGGCGTCGCGTGCCGGGCTCGAGGAACATCCATCGGTGCCCCTCGAGCATCGGATCACTGACTGCTCCACGGCCGTGGTCGATGCTCCACCGGACACTGCGAGGTGTCGAGACCGCCCAGGGGCCCGATGAACAGACAGAATGGCCGCATGGTCTCAGCGCCGAGCGTCTCGTCATCCATCACCGCACGCCTCGAGGTGCTCGCCCGCCCGACGGCGGTCTCCGAGCTCACGACAGCGATCGAGCGTGAGGGCGGGATCGTCACCGCGCTCGACGTCACGGCGTCGGGCCACGAGCACATGACGGTCGACGTGACCTGCGCGACGCGCGGCGAGGAGCACGCGGCGCAGATCGTCGATGCGCTCCGCATCCTGCCCGGCGTCGTCGTCGACCGCGTCAGCGACCGCACGTTCCTCATGCACCTCGGCGGGAAGCTCTCGATCGAGTCGAAGGTGCCGCTGCGCAACCGCGACGACCTCTCGATGGCGTACACGCCCGGCGTCGCGCGCATCTGCCTGGCGATCGCGGCCCACCCGGAGGACGCGCGTCGCCTGACCATCAAGCGGAACACGATCGCCGTCGTGACCGACGGAACCGCGGTGCTCGGGCTCGGCGACCTCGGCCCGCTCGCGGCCCTGCCGGTCATGGAGGGCAAGGCGGTCCTCTTCAAGCGGTTCGCCGGCATCGACGCGTTCCCCATCGCGCTCGACACGACCGACGTCGACCAGATCGTCGAGACGGTGTGCGCCATCGCGCCCGTGTTCGCGGGGATCAACCTCGAGGACATCTCGGCGCCGCGCTGCTTCGAGATCGAGCGGCGGCTGCGGGAGCGGCTCGACATCCCGGTCTTCCACGACGACCAGCACGGGACCGCGATCGTCGTCGTCGCCGCGCTGACGAACGCGCTCAAGGTGGTCGGCAAGGAGATCGGCACGGTCCGGATCGTCCTGTCCGGCGCAGGCGCCGCCGGAACGGCCGTCCTCAAGCTGCTGATCGCGGCGGGCGCACGCGACATCGTGGTGGCGGACATCGACGGCGTGGTGCACGCCGGCAGGCCCGGTCTCGCGCCCTCGCTCGTGTGGACCGCCGAGCACACCAACCCGCGGGGGGTCACCGGGACCCTGCGCGCCGCGCTCGCGGACTCCGACGTGTTCATCGGGGTGAGCGCGCCGGACATCCTGACCGGCGACGACATCGCGACGATGGCCGCAGACGCCATCGTCTTCGCGCTCGCGAACCCTCGGCCCGAGGTCGACGCCGACGAGGCCGCGCTGCACGCGGCCGTCGTCGGGACGGGCCGCAGCGACTTCGCGAACCAGATCAACAACGTCCTTGCGTTCCCCGGCGTGTTCCGCGGGCTGCTCGACTCGCGGTCGCACAAGGTCACCGAGGCGCTGCTGCTCGCGGCAGCGCGCGCGCTCGCGTCGGTCGTCACGGATGCCGAGCTCAACCCGACCTACATCGTGCCGAGCGTGTTCCACCCCGACGTCACGGCTGTCGTCGCCGCCGCGGTCGCCGAGGCGGCGCAGGCCCAGTAGCGGGTGCGGCCGCCTGACCGCCCGCTGCCGACGGCGACTAAGCCCAGGTCCCCCGCAGGTACTGCGGCTGCCACCCGGCCCTGTCGTTGTCGACCCCGAGCTCGTGCGCGGCGAGCAGGGGCCAGTGCGGGTTGCGCAGCGCGGCGCGCGCGACGAGCACCGCGTCCGCCGCGCCGTCGACGAGCACCTGCTCGGCCTGCCGGGCATCGGTGATGAGCCCGACCGCGGTGACGGGCAGCCCGGACCCGGCCCGGACCGCGCGGGCGGCAGGCACCTGGTAGCCCGGCCCGACGGGGACGTCGGCGGGGACGTTGCCGCCCGTCGAGACGTCGACGAGGTCGACGCCGTGCGCAGCCAGCTCCTTCGCGACCTCGGTGACCTCCTCGACGGTCAGGCCGCCCTCGGCCCAGTCGGTCGCGGAGACGCGCACGAACAGCGGCCGCTCGTCGGGCCACACCGCGCGGACCGCGTCGGTGACCTCGACGAGCAGCCGGGCGCGGTTCTCGAGCGACCCGCCGTACTCGTCGGTGCGCAGGTTCGACAGCGGCGAGAGGAACTCGTGGAGCAGGTAGCCGTGCGCGGCGTGCAGCTCGACGACGTCGAACCCCGCGGCCAGCGCGCGCCGGGCGGCCGCGGCGAACGCACGGGGCACGTCGGCGATCTGGGCAGCACTCAGGGCGACGGGCTCAGCGAGTCCGGGGAATGCGAGCGCGGACGGGCCGACGGTGGGCCAGCCGCCCCCGGCCAGCGGGACCGAGCCGCGCCCATGCTGCTCGCCGGGCATGGCGAACATCGGATACGTGGACGCCTTGCGGCCGGCATGCCCGAGCTGCACACCGGCGAGCGTCCCGCGGTCGTGCACGAAGTCCGTGACGCGGCGCCACGCGGCGACCTGCTCGTCGTTCCACAGCCCGGTGTCCCGCGCGGAGATCCGCCCCTCGGGCACGACGGCGGTCGCCTCCGCGATCACGAGGCCGAACCCGCCCGACGCGCGCGCGCCGAGGTGGACGAGGTGCCAGTCGTTCGGGACGCCGTCGACCGCCGAGTACTGGCACATCGGGGCGAGCCAGATGCGGTTGGCGAACGTGGTCCCGCGCAGCGTCAGCGGGTCGAAGAGGACAGGCACGACGACCTAACCTGCGCCGGCATCCACCGATTCCCGCGCACGTGTGACGCGCGCCACGCGTGGCTTTCGTCCCAGGACTTGCGCCGGTCCACCAGGGACCCTGGAGGCATGCTGACGATCGCCGAGACCGTGGAGTACCACACGGGTGCCGCCCGTACGAAGGTCGACCTCGCGCGGCGGCCGGGGGTCTACCTCGTGCACTCGATGCTCGCGGGCGCCTACATCGGCATCGGCGTCCTCATCATGGCCACCGCAGGCGGGCCGCTGGCCGACGTCCACTCGGGGTGGACGCCGCTGGTGCAGGGCCTCGTGTTCGGGGTCGCACTGACGATCGTCGTGATGGCCGGGGGTGAGCTCGCGACCTCCGCGATGATGATCCTCACGCAGGGCGCGCTGGGCCGCTCGATCTCCTGGGCCCGGGCCGCCGCGACCCTCCTGTTCTGCATGGTCGGCAACCTCCTGGGCGCGATGGTGTTCGCCGCGATCGTGCACGAGTCCGGTGCGCTCGGCCCGAAGACCGCGGGCGGCCGGATGATCGCCACGATGCTCGAGCACAAGGCGGCCGAGACGACCTCGCAGCTCTTCTTCCGCGGGATCCTGTGCAACGTGCTCGTGTGCCTCGCGATCTGGTCCGCCGCCAGGCTGCAGAGCGAGGGCGCCAAGATCGCCATGATCTTCGCGTGCGTCATGGTCTTCATCACGTCCGGGTTCGAGCACGTCGTGGCCAACATGACGACGTTCTCGCTCGGCCTGCTCGGCGGGCTGCCGGGGGCGACCTGGGCCGAGTTCGCGCGGAACGTCGGGGCTGTCGGGCTCGGGAACCTCGTCGGCGGCGGGCTGCTCGTGGGTGCGGCGTACGTCGTCGCGGCCGGTCGGGGCATTCCCCCGCTCTCGTCGGGACAGACCGCTGCGAAGAGGACGTCAGTGGGCGAGCCGGCCGTTACCGCTCTACGGTGAGTCGTAGGCCACGTCGTCCGACGTGGCCCGACCCGGCGACGAAGGAGCACACGTGAGCACCTCCGACCCGCACCTGCCGAGCGGTGAGCCCGACCCTGTCATCGAACCGACGACACCTCTGACCACGACCCGTGGCGCGGCAGCCCGCGCGGCAGCGGCACATGCCGCGGAGCGGCCCGCACCGACGCCCCCGCCGGGGACCGAGGTGGCGGACGCGACGCCGGCCGTCGTCCACGAGCCGGTGGCCGAGCCCGCCGGCGAGCCCGGACGGCCCGCATACGCGAACCCGGCGCACGCCGACGTCACACCGCCCGACGTACCGGCGACCCGCACCGACGTCGTCCCCGAGCCGGTCGCCCCGCGCGCGACCGGTTTCGGCGGGCACGTGTGGGGCGTCCTGATCGGGGTGCTCGCGACGGGCGCCGCCCTCGCGCTGGCGCTCGTCGGCCAGGGCCGCATCCTCGCCGTCCAGGCCGGTGGGGCGTCCGACTCCTGGGACGCGTCGCTCGACCGCTGGGGGATCGGCTACGTGACGGCCGCCGTCCTCCTGCTCGCCGTCGTCGTGTACCTCGGCGCGCGGACCGCCGCGGCGCCGATCTCGGGCGGCATCCTCGCGACGGTCGCTGGCGCCGTGTTCCTGTACGCGCCCGGGATCGCCCGCAACGAGACCATGCGGTGGCTCGCGACGACCAACTCGCGCGACACCGTCTCGCACGCGACCGTGGCCGGCACGTCGGGCACCATCCTGCTCGTCGGGTTCCTCCTGCTCATGGCCGGGGTCGCGACCGTTGCGGCCAAGCGGCGCGGTCGGGTGCTCGGGGAGTTCCGCGAGCGCGGCCGGGTCGCCTGAGCCGGCGGGCACTGCGCCGGGTCCGACCGCGCGCCGCGGACCTTCGTCCTACTAGAGTGCCGAGCAGGGACAGAGCCGTCCCCGACGCACCATCGTCGCTGCCCAGGAGGTACCACCGTGGCTGAGGCCCTGGAGAACCTGTCGACCGAGATCCGTCGCTTCCCGCCGGACCCGGAGTTCGCTGCTCAGGCCAACGCTCGACCCGAGGGGTACGCGTGGGCGAAGGCCGACCCGCAGGGCTTCTGGGCCGAGCAGGCGCGCGAGCTGCTCACGTGGTCGACCCCGTTCGAGGAGGTCCTCGACTGGTCGGGCGCACCGGTGGCCCGCTGGTTCGCTGACGGGACGATCAACGCGGCCTACAACGCGGTCGACCGCCACGTCGAGGCCGGCCACGGCGACCGGGTCGCGATCCACTTCGAGGGCGAGCCGGGCGACACCCGCACGCTCACCTACGCCGACCTCCAGCGCGAGGTGTCCAAGGCGGCGAACGCGCTCGTCGCGCTCGGGGTCGGGACGGGTGACCGGGTCGCGGTGTACATGCCGCTCATCCCCGAGGCCGTCATCGCGATGCTCGCGTGCGCCCGGATCGGCGCGCCGCACTCGGTCGTGTTCGGCGGGTTCTCCGCCGAGGCGCTGCACTCGCGCATCCTCGACGCCGAGGCGAAGCTCGTGATCACCTCCGACGGCGGCTACCGGCGCGGTGCGGCGAGCGCGCTCAAGCCCGCGGTCGACGAGGCCCTCGCCAAGGGCGCGCCGACGGTCGCCCACGTGCTCGTTGTGCGCCGGACCGGCCAGGACGTCGCATGGACCGAGGGTCGGGACGTGTGGTGGCACGACGCGCTCGACGCCGCGAGCGACCAGCACACGCCTGTCGCCCTCGAGGCCGAGCACCCGCTGTTCATCCTGTACACGTCGGGGACCACCGGGAAGCCCAAGGGCATCCTGCACACGACCGGCGGCTACCTGACGCAGGGGGCGTACACCCACCTCAACGTCTTCGACCTCAAGCCTGAGACGGACGTCTACTGGTGCACGGCCGACATCGGCTGGATCACGGGCCACACCTACGTCGTGTACGCGCCGCTCATCAACGGCGCGACGCAGGTCATCTACGAGGGCACCCCGGACACGCCGCACCGCGGTCGGTGGTGGGAGATCATCGCGAAGTACAAGGTGTCGATCCTCTACACCGCGCCCACGGCGATCCGGACCTGCATGAAGTGGGGCGACGACATCCCCGCCGCCCACGACCTGTCGAGCCTGCGGGTCCTCGGCTCGGTCGGCGAGCCGATCAACCCCGAGGCGTGGGTCTGGTACCGCCACGTCATCGGCGGCGACCGGACGCCCGTCGTGGACACGTGGTGGCAGACGGAGACGGGCGCCATCATGATCTCGCCGCTCCCGGGCGTGACCACCGCCAAGCCGGGATCGGCGCAGGTACCCCTCCCGGGTATCGCCGCCGACGTGGTGGACGACGACGCGAAGCCCGTGCCGAACGGCGGCGGCGGCTACCTCGTCCTGACCGAGCCGTGGCCCTCGATGCTGCGCGGGATCTGGGGCGACATGGAGCGCTACCAGGACACGTACTGGTCCCGGTTCGCCGGGCTGTACTTCGCGGGCGACGGTGCGAAGAAGGACGACGACGGCGACATCTGGCTGCTCGGCCGCGTCGACGACGTCATGAACGTCTCGGGCCACCGGCTCTCCACGACCGAGATCGAGTCGGCCCTCGTGTCCCACCCGAGCGTCGCGGAGGCCGCGGTCGTCGGCGCGAACGACGAGATGACCGGCCAGGCGGTGGTCGCGTTCGTCATCCTGCGCGGCGACGCCGTGGCCGACCGGCCCGCCGAGGAGATCGCGACCGAGCTGCGCAACCACGTCGCGAAGGAGATCGGGCCGATCGCCAAGCCCCGCACGATCCTCGTCGTCGCCGAGCTGCCGAAGACCCGGTCGGGCAAGATCATGCGACGGCTCCTGCGCGACATCGCGGAGCACCGCACGGTCGGGGATGCGACGACGCTGGCTGACTCGTCCGTGATGGACCTCATCTCGGCAGGGCTCGCGGCACCGACGTCGTCACCGACCGAGCCGTCGTCGGCCACCGACTGACCTCGCCGCCGCCGCGACCCCGGACCTACCTCGCGGCGGCGGGTCCGACCGGGACGTGCCCCGTGGCCGTCGTCGCGGGGCTCGCGGCGAGCGCGACGCAGGCGCCCAGCGCGAGCACCGCCGCGACGACTGCGGCGACGGGCCACCCCGGACGCACGGCGTCGTGCAGGACGCCGAGACCGACCGCGGCGGGGACCACGACCTCGACGACCGCCATCACCGCGGCGGTCGCCCCGACCCCGGCACGTTCGAGCGCACGGGCGTAGGCCACGGTCATCAGCAGCCCGAACGCCGCCACGGCCCAGGCGAGCGGCTCGACGGCCACTGCCCGGACGAGCTCCCCCGTCCCTGCGCCGGCGGGCAGCGTCACGGCCCGGGCGCAGATCGCCGCCCCCGACGCCGCCAGGGCGGCGAGCAGCGCGAACAGCCATCCCGCTCCGCGGCGATAGGCGGCGACGGACACCGCGGCGAGGACGCCCAGCGCGCCGAGGACCGTTCCCGTGAAGGCGTCGGGCAACGCCCGCGCGGGCGACTCGGGACCCGCCGCTCGCGCCAGCACGACGAGCGCGCCGACGACGACGACGACGGCCACCCCGTCGACGCGGCGCAGCGGTGCACTCAGCACGACCCGCGCGAGCAGCACCGTGACGACGAGGGAGCCCGCGAGCAGCGCCTGGACCGTGAAGAGCGGCAGCGCCCGCAGCGCGACGAGCGACGCGAGCCAGCCCAGCAGGTCGCACCCGAGCCCAGCGAGGTACCACGGGTGCCGCAGCACCCCTGGTCCCGAGGCTCGCCGGGCCGCGAGCGCCTGCAGGACGGTCCCCGACCCGTAGAGGAGCGCGCCGGCCACCGCGGCCAGCAGCGCGGCACTCACGCGCCGCGACCCAGGAACCGCCCGACGACGGGCAGCTCGGTCACGCCCTCGGCGCCCGCCATGACGAGCCCCTGCGTCGCCACGAACTCGACCGAGTCGAGCACCGCGTACCGGGGCTGCCAGCGCGGGTCGTACTTGGCGTTGAACTTCCACAGCGACTCGACCTGGGCGTGCCCGGAGACGCCGCGCAGCGCCGCGCGGGACAGCCGTGCGCCGGCGGTCTGGGACTCGCCGACGAGGACCTCCCGCAGCACCGCGAAGTTGAGCGAGAGCGATCCGCCGCTCGGCGCGACGTGGAAGATCGTGGCGAGCACGGCGAAGTCGATGAGGCCGTTCGGCAGCGAGCGGTCGGGGCTGCGGCGCATCACGTCGAGCGACCAGCCGTGGAGGCCCGCCGCCGGTACCCACTGCAGGAACGCCTGCGCCACGCCGACCGAGTCCCGCACCACGGTGAGCAGGAGGTCCCGGTCGTGCGGGTCGAACAGCCGCGACAGCGTCATCGAGTACCCGCGCTCGGCTGCGCCGCGCCGGTTCGCCACCGCGAGCCGCTCGAGCTCGTCCCGCTCGTCCGGGCCGAGGTCGCCGGGGTTGACGAAGCTCGCCGTGAACCCCGCACGCCTGACCCGTCCGTACGCGCCGCGCAGGCTCTTCATCGACCGACCCTCGAGGCTGAACGTCGCGCAGTCGACGATCGCCTCGTCGCCGAGGTACACCGGACGCAGACCCGACGCCTCATAGACGCCGAGCCACTCCTCGCCGGCCCCGATCACCGCGATCGACCAGCCGCCGCGCTCGGCGTACGCCATGAACTCGTCCCACACGAGCTCGCGCTCGTCGGCCGGCCCGATGGGGTCGGGCGACACGAGGCACACGCCGCGCCGGACCGAGTGCGCGACGACGCTGCGGCCCGCGAAGAACCAGTCCTTGTCGTCGCGCAGGGCGAAGTAGTCGAGCGTCCCGCCGCCGTACGCGGCGACGACGGCCCGAGCCCGCTCGCGCTCGGCGACGTGCGCCGCACCCGCGAGGTGGCGCCCCTGGCGCGGCGAGAGCAGCACCCACAGCGTCGAGACGACGATCCCGATGCCGACCGCCACGAGGGCCGGCGTGACGAAGTGCCCGACGCCGGGCAGCGGGAGGAGCGAGCTGCCGCCGAGCCGTTCGGCGACCGCGCGGGCCGACTCGCCGATCCGGGGGTGGTGCCGGTGCCCGAACGCCATCGACATCCCGGTGCCGAGGAGCAGCGCACCGACGGTGCCACCCGCGCCGAGCACGACAGCCCGGCGGACCGCGGACGTCGACGGCATGACGGGGAACGCCCCGCGGTGGGGCGCGAGCCACACGGCAGCCGCGAGCGCGAGCGCGGCCTCCTCGACATCGAGGCCCTTGACGACGTTCAGCGTGGCGGAGACGAGCAGCAGCGCGAGCGTCGCACCCCAGGCCAGCCGTTGACCTCGCCGCAGGCCGCGCGCGGTCAGCAGCAGCGCGAACGACACGAGCACCAGGGTCGACGCCGCCGCGCGCGGCACGTGGAACGGCAGGATCTCGAGCACCACCGCGAGGCGCTGGTACAGCGGGGCGCTGATCGCGGAGACGATGCCCACGACCCCGACGATCGCGACGCCGACCGCGGACTGCGTGCGGACGCGGTCACGGCGACGCCAGTCGTCCAGGGTGGAGGTCGGTGTGGGCACACGCACATCATGGCGTCCCCGTGAGCCTGGCGCGGCCGCACGGGTCGCGCAAGCACGGCTCCCAGGGAGCGTGCGCTGACATCCCAGGCGACTCCCATGACGATGTGAGCCAATGGCGTCGTGGACAGTCCGCCCCCGGTCACGGAGCCGACGCTTCCGCGCGACGTGCTCGTCGCCCTGAGCGACAACCGTGACCTGCTGTCCACGTGGTGGCCGGCCGTCGTCGTCGCCGGGGTCGCGGTGGCGCTCGTGGTCCTGGCGGTGCGGCGTCGTCGCCGCGGGCGGCCCGCGTGGCCCGCGCGCACCGCGGCAGGGCTCGCGCTGGTCGTGGCGGCTGCCCTCGGGCTCAACGCGTGGGTCGGGTACGTCCCGTCCGTCGCCGCCGCCGTACTGCTGCTGACCGCGCACGAGTCGGTCGGGACCGCGGCGACCGGCGGCGTCGTGCCCGTGACGATCGCCGCGCCGGCTGCTCTGCGCATGCCCACCTCGACGACGTGGGTGTACACGCCGCCGGGCTACGACCCCCGCGGGTCCACCCGCTACCCCGTCGTCTACCTCGTCCACGGCACGCCCGGCACGTCCGCCGACTGGATGTCCGGCGGCGACATCGCCCACGTCATGGACGTGCTGATCGCGCACCACCTCGTGCGCCCGATGATCGTCGTCGCCCCCGAGGTGAACGGCGCCGGCCGGCTGGACACCGAGTGCCTCGACTCGACGCGCGGCGGCTCGCAGGTCGAGACGTACCTCAACCAGGTCGTCGTGCCGTGGGTCGACGCCCACTACGCGTCCGCGGCCGACTGGAGCCACCGGGCGATCGGCGGCATGTCGTCGGGCGGGTTCTGCGCGCTCGACCAGGGCCTGCGCCACCCGGAGCTGTACGGCGCGATCATCGCGCTCGAGGCGTACGACAACCCGGGCAGCGGCGGGCGGGCGATGCTCGCGACGGATGCGGAGATCGCCGCGCACTCCCCCGGGAAGTACCTGCCGACGATGACGTTCCAGCACCCCGTCACGGTGTTCATCGCGGCGGGCGCTGCCGCGCGCGGCGGCGACGCGTCCGAGGCGGCCGGTCTGGCCGCGCAGCTCACCGCACACGGCCAGACCGTCCTCTACCGCATCGAGCCGGGCCAGTTCCACACCTGGACGATGGCGCGCACCGCGATCCCGTACGGCCTCACGGCCGCCTCGGCCGCGCTCGCGCCATAGCGCTCACTGGAGCGTGCCTCTCCCGCGCGCAGCCACCCCCCGATCCCGTCCGCCGCGATCGGTTCTTCATCGGGGTCAAGTCCTTCATGGTGCGACCGGACCGCCGATGGGAGTGCGGACCGTTCCGTTCTGCCACGAGAGAGAAGCAAACATGGCGTTCTTGTCGATCGGCGCACCTCGACGGGCTGCGGCGGTGTCGCTCGAGCAGCTGCTGACCGATGGTCAGAACCCCCTGCGCGCCGTCGTGGACAGCGTGAACGCCAACTGCTTCATCGCGGATCTTGACCTGACACTGGTCTATCGGAACCGTAAGGCGAATCAGACCCTTCGGGACCTCGGCCCCGCCATCCGCCAGGCGTTCGGCCTGAGCGTGGACGAGCTGCTCGGCGGCTCGATCCATCGCTTCCACAAGGACCCGGCCCGGGTCGAGCGCATCTTGGCCGACCCACAGGCTCTACCGAGGGCGGCGACGTTCTCGTTCGGGGGGATCACTCTCCGGACCTTGATCAGCGCGATCACGGACTCAGCGGGCACCCGCCACGGCTACGTCGTGATCTGGGACAACGTCTCAGCACGCAACTCCGCCGCCGACTCGGCCTTCGTGAGCGTCGAGTCGGCGACCGGCGTGCTGCAGGAGATCACCCAGCGCATCGACCGGGTGGCTGCCATGACGTCCGAGCAGGCGACGACCGCAGCAGCAGCCACCGAGCAGCTGCGCGCAGCCGTGGCCGAGATCGCCCGGTCCTCCAGCGGCGCCAGCGAGCAGTCCACCCATGCCGTCGCCGCCACGGTCGAGGGTGTGCAGAAGCTTCGCGATCTGCAGCAGTCCACGACCGAGATCGGCGACTTCCTGCGACTGATCACCGGCATCGCGGCGCAGACGAACATGCTTGCGCTCAATGCCACGATCGAGGCGGCCCGCGCCGGAGAGGCCGGAAAGGGGTTCGCCGTGGTCGCCTACGAGGTCAAGCAGCTCGCCGCGGCCACTGCCGGTTCGATCGGCGACATCGAGGCCAGGATTGCGGCGATCCAGCGTGCGGCCAGTGAGGGCGTCGAGGCACTCGAACGGATCGAAGGGCTCATCTCGAGCATCAGCGAGAGCCAGTCGACTGTGGCGTCGGCCATCGAGGAGCAGTCCGCGGTCACCGCGGAGATCTCCCGGGCGATCGGCGGCATCGCGGACGGCACCCGCGACACAGCGGAACAGACGGCCCTGTTCCTCTCCTCGATGGACGACGTGCGCAACCAGACCTCGACGCTGCACGACATGCTCAAGGAGAGCTGACCGGGCTCCGGACCCGGTGCCTCGCACGGACAACACGCGCGTGGTGGGATGACTCTCATGACTCAGCCCGGCGTCCGGATCGAGACGATGCACGGCTTGCTCGCACCCGAGACGGCGGCTGCGGTCCGGTCGCTCGCAGCGACGGCTGCCGCCGCGGACGGCGTCGCGCCGCTGTCGGAGCAGCCGCTGCTGCGCCTCGACGGCGCGACCGCTGCGGACGTCGTCCACGTGCTCGCGCTCGACGACGGTGTCGTCGGGTACGCCCAGCTCGACCTCGGTGCCCCCGCCGACGCGAGCGGCGAGCTCGTCGTGACACCACCGGCACGCCGACGGGGCATCGGCACGGCACTGCTCGCGCGTCTGGACGCGCTCGCGGTCGACCCGCCTCGTCGCCTGGCCGTGTGGGCGCACGGCGACCTCCCCGCAGCGCGCGCTCTCGCTGCGCGGGCCGGTCTCACCGTCGTGCGCGAGCTGTGGCAGATGCGCCTCGACCTCTCCGGCCGCCAGGCTGGCTCACCCGAGCCGACAGCCTCAACGCTCCCCGCGGGCGTTCACGTGCGCGCGTTCATGCCGGGTCAGGACGAGGACGCGTGGCTCAGGCTCAACGCACGCGCGTTCGCCCACCACCCGGAGCAGGGCCGCATGACCCGGGCCGATCTCGACGCGCGCGAGCGCGAGCCCTGGTTCGACCCGGCGGGCCTGCTGCTCGCCGAGCGCGACGGACAGCTGCTCGCCGCCGTGTGGACCAAGGTGCACCCCTCCGACGGCGCGACCGAGGCCGTCGGCGAGCTCTACGTCGTGGGCGTCGACCCCGACGCCCAGGGCCTCGGCCTCGGCACGGCCCTGACCGCGCTCGCCCTGGACCACCTGACCGGCTCCGGCCTGCGGACCGCGATCCTCTACACCGAGGCCGACAACGCACCGGCGGTGCGCACCTACACGCGGGCAGGCTTCGAGCGCAGCGCGGTCGATGTGATGTTCGGTTCCGGATCTGCCCTGTCCGGCACCGCGAGTTCGCCGACGAGTGGAACGATAGGTCGATGACCGACGCCATACCCCCCAGGCCCACCCGAGCGCGGACGCCGCGTGCGCCCCGCCAGACGCGACCGCGTGCCGCTCGCGCGGCCGCCGGGGCCGACCTGACGGTCGCGTCGGTCGCGTCGGTCGTCGAGGAGGTCATGGCGACGGACAACGGCCGGGCCCCGGACGGCGTGGTCGAGCGCCTGCGCGGCGGCCGCCCGCTCGCCCCCCAGCTCGCAGCGCACATCGCTGAGCACATCGCGTCCGACGACGCCCCCTTGACGCAGGCCGAGTACGAGCGCACCGAGCGCACACCGCTGCCCGACGACCGGTTCCTCGACCGCGAGATCAGCTGGCTCGCGTTCAACCAGCGTGTCCTGGAGCTCGCGGAGGACCCCGACGAGCCGCTGCTCGAGCGGGTGCGCTTCCTCGCGATCTTCGCCTCGAACCTCGACGAGTTCTTCATGGTGCGGGTCGCCGGCCTCAAGCGACGGATCGCGACCGGGATCGCCGTGACCGCCGCGTCCGGGCTGAGCCCACGGCAGGTGCTCGACGAGATCAGCGTCCGCGCCCACGAGCTGACGGCCCGTCACTCGCGCGTCTTCGCCGAGCAGGTCCAGCCCGCGCTTGCGGCCGAGGGCATCACGCTCGTGCGCTGGGACGAGCTGCAGGAGGCCGAGCAAGAGCGCCTGCACAAGTACTTCCGCCGCCAGATCTTCCCCGTGCTGACGCCGCTCGCGGTCGACCCGGCGCAC
Source organism: Cellulomonas sp. (assembly GCF_036279715.1). Taxonomy (GTDB): domain Bacteria; phylum Actinomycetota; class Actinomycetes; order Actinomycetales; family Cellulomonadaceae; genus Cellulomonas_A. Next base: position 26,476 of record NZ_DASUIR010000031.1, read on the forward strand.
CCCTTCCCGTACATCTCCGGGCTCTCGCTCAACCTGGCCGTGATGCTCGTCAACCCCGCGACCGGCAAGGAGCACTTCGCCCGCGTCAAGGTCCCGCCGCTGCTCCCCCGCTACATCGCGGTCGACGCGAAGGGCCGCCCGAGCGCACCGACCGCCAAGACGACCGGCGGCAAGCTCGGGCCCACGTCGTTCGTGCCGCTCGAGGACGTCATCTCCCAGCACCTCGACCACCTGTTCCCGGGCATGGACGTGCTCGAGCAGCACACGTTCCGGGTAACCCGCAACGAGGATGTCGAGGTCGAGGAGGACGACGCCGAGAACCTCCTGCAGGCCATGGAGAAGGAGCTGCTGCGCCGCCGGTTCGGCCCGCCGGTGCGGCTCGAGCTCGCCGACGGCACGAGCCCCCGCATCCGGGAGCTGCTCACGCGCGAGCTCGGGGTCGTGCCGGCCGAGGTCTACGACATGCCGGCACCGCTCGACCACACGGGCCTGCACCTCATCGCCGACATCGAGCGCTCGGACCTGCACTTCCCCAACTTCGTGCCCTCGACGCACCGGCTCCTCGCCGAGGTCGAGTCCGCGACCCCGACCGACATCTTCGCGGCGATCCGCGCGCACGACGTGCTGCTGCACCACCCGTACGACTCGTTCTCGACGTCCGTCCAGACGTTCCTGCAGCAGGCCGCCGCCGACCCGGCGGTGCTCGCCATCAAGCAGACGCTGTACCGGACGTCGGGCGACTCCCCCATCGTCGACTCGCTCATCGACGCCGCCGAGGCAGGCAAGCAGGTCCTCGCGCTCGTCGAGATCAAGGCGCGGTTCGACGAGGAGGCGAACATCTCCTGGGCGCGCAAGCTCGAGCAGGCGGGCGTCCACGTCGTGTACGGCATCGTCGGGCTCAAGACCCACTGCAAGCTCAGCCTCGTCGTGCGCCAGGAGGCGGACGGGCTGCGCCGCTACTGCCACGTCGGCACGGGCAACTACAACCCGAAGACCGCGCGCATGTACACCGACCTGGGCCTGCTCACGTGCGACCCGGACGTCGGCCAGGACCTCACGCGACTGTTCAACCAGCTGTCGGGCTACGCGCCCAAGTCGCGGTTCCACCGGCTGCTCGTCGCGCCGCGCTCGGTGCGCTCGGGTCTCATCGAGCGCATCGACCGGGAGGCCGCCGCCGCACGGGACGGCCGGCCGGCGTGGATCAAGATCAAGGTCAACTCGATGGTCGACGAGAACACGATCGACGCGCTCTACCGCGCCTCGCAGGCCGGCGTCCCGATCGACCTCGTCGTCCGCGGCATCTGCGCGCTGCGACCGGGCGTGCCGGGCCTGAGCGAGACCGTCCGGGTGCGCTCGATCCTCGGCCGGTTCCTCGAGCACTCCCGCATCTTCGCGTTCGCCTCGTCCGACGGCGTGCTGAGCATGAGCGGCGGCGTGCCGGCCCGGGGCGCGGACGGACCCGAGGTCTTCATCGGCTCGGCCGACCTGATGCACCGCAACCTGGACCGGCGCGTCGAGGCGCTCGTGCGGATCGCCGACCCCGATGAGATCACCGAGCTGATCGACCTGCTGACCGAGTCGGCCGACGACCGGACCGCGTCGTGGCACCTCGAGCCCGACGGAACCTGGGTCCGCCACCACGTCGGACCGACCGGCCCGCTGCGCAACCTGCAGACCGACCTCATCGCGCGCCAGCGTCGACGCTTCGGTGCCGCCCGGTGAAGGCTGCTGTGCCCCCCGTCGTCGAGGCGGCCGGAGCGCTGGTCTGGAGGCTGCGCCAGGGCAGGCTCCAGGTCGTGCTCGTGCACCGCCCCCGGTACCAGGACTGGTCCTGGCCGAAGGGCAAGCTCGACCCGGGCGAGTCGCTCCCGGGTGCCGCGGTCCGCGAGGTCTCCGAGGAGACGGGCCACGATGTCGTCCTCGGGATCCCGCTGCCGTCGCTCGAGTACCCGCTCGTCGACGGGCGCATCAAGCGCGTCTCGTACTGGGCCGCCCAGATCGCCGGTCGGCCCGACGCGGCGGCTCTGATCGCCCGCCCCCCGGTGCCCCGCGCCTCGACCGACGAGATCGACCGGACCCGGTGGCTCGACGTCGCCGCCGCCGCCAAGAAGCTCACGAACGTGCTCGACTGCGAGCCGCTCAACGCGCTCGTCGACGCCCACGCGAAGGGCCGGCTCGTGACGCGTGCGGTCGTGATCGCGCGGCACGGCAAGGCGCGCCGCCGGTCGACCTGGACGGGCACGGAGCTCGACCGTCCGCTGACGCCGGTCGGCGTCCAGCAGTCCGCGGCCCTCGTCCCCGTGCTGTCGGCGTTCGGGGTCACCGACATCGTGACGAGCCACTGGGCGCGGTGCCGGACGACCATCGAGCCGTATGCCGAGGCGACCTCGATCGTGCCGCGCGACTCCGTCCATCTCACCGAGGCGGAGCACGACAGCTCACCCGAGCGGGTCGAGGCAGAGGTCGACGGGCTGCTCCGGTCCGGCCGCGACGTCGTCGTGTGCACGCACCGGCCGGTCCTGCCGACGGTCCTCAAGGTCCTGGCGTCCCACGCGGTGCACGCGGCCGAGGTGGCGCTGCCCTCGAGGGACCCGTACCTCAAGCCGGGTGCGGTGCTCGTGGCGCACGTCGCGCACAGCGAGAAGGGGCCGCGGGTCGTGGCCACCGAGACGCACCGGCCGCCGATCGGCTGACCAGGGGACCCGGCAGGTTCGGCCGGCCCGGCGGACCGGCCCGGGCGGACCGCGCCTCAGACGAGCCCGACGACCCTGACGAGCGTGTAGACGGCCGCGGCGACGAGGGCCGCCATGGGGATCGTCAGGATCCACGCGACGCCGATGTTCCGGGCGACGCCCCAGCGGACCGCCGACAGCCGCTTCGTGGCACCGACGCCCATGATCGCCGAGGTGATCGTGTGGGTCGTGGAGATGGGTGCCTGGAACACGAACGCCGTCGTGTACAGGACTGTGGCCGCTGCCGTCTCCGCGACGAACCCGCGTGCCGGGTCGAGCTCGATGATCTTGCGCCCGAGGGTGCGCATGATGCGCCAGCCGCCCGAGTAGGTGCCGAGCGAGATCGCCGACGCCGCGCACAGCTTGACCCACAGGGGGATGTCCGTGCCGCTGTGGAAGCCGCCCGCGACCAGCGCGAGCACGATGACGCCCATGGTCTTCTGCGCGTCCTGCAGGCCGTGCCCGAGCGCCATGGCGGCGGCCGATGCCGTCTGCGCGAGCCGGAACCGTCGCTGGGTCTTCGTGGGTGCCATGTTCCGGACGATCCACAGGATGCCGACCATCGCGACGTACGCGAGCCCGAAGCCCACGAGCGGCGAGATCACCATCGGCAGGACGACCTTGTCCATGATGACGGCCCAGTGGACGGTCGTGGCCGACGCGAGCCCGGCGCCGGTGAGGCCACCGATCAGCGCGTGCGTCGACGACGACGGCAGGCCGAGCCACCAGGTGACGAGGTTCCACGCGATCGCGCCGATCAGGCCGGACAGGACGATCACGAGGCCGTGCACCCCGGCCGCTGGGCCGATGTCGATGATCCCCGAACCGATCGTGTGCGCGACGCCCGTGCCGAGGAGCGACCCGAGCAGGTTGAACACGGCGGCCATGATCAGCGCGGCGCGGGGCGTCAGAGCCCGCGTGGACACCGACGTCGCGATGGCGTTCGCCGCGTCGTGGAATCCGTTGGTGTAGTCGAAGCCGAGGGCGACGACCACCACGACGACGACGAGCGCGATCTCCACCGGGGCTCAGGACTCCTTGAGCGCGATGGTCTCGACCGTGTTGGCCACCTTCTCGAAGGCGTCCGCCGCGTCCTCGAGCTTCTCGACGACCTCCTTGAGCTTCATGAGGAGGATCGGGTCGGTGATCTCGTCGAACAGCTGGGCGAGCAGCTTGCGGTGGGCCTTGTCGGCCTGGTTCTCGAGGCGGTTGACCTCGACCCAGTACTCGGCGAGGTCGGACATGGAGCGCAGGCGCGGCATCGCCTCGGCGGTGAGCTCGGCGGCCCGCTGGAGCACCTGGACCTGGTCCGAGACGCGCGCCGGGAGCTCCTCGAGCTTGTAGAGCACGATGAGGTCCGACGCCTCCTCCATGTAGTCCATGCAGTCGTCGAGGCTCGAGGCGAGCATGTAGATGTCGTCCCGGTCGAACGGCGTCACGAACGTCTGGTTGAGGCGGCGCATGATCGAGTGCGTGGCCTCGTCGGCCAGGTGCTCGGCCTCGCCGATGCGCTTGTTGATCTCCTTGCGGCCGGCGCGGTCGGCACCGAGCATCTCGCTGAGGAGGTTGGCCCCTGTCACCAGGTGTTGCGCCGAGGCGGCGAAGAGATCGAAGAACGTGTTGTCACGCGGCGTCAGGCGCAGGCGCACAGGGGGCTCCGGTGGAGGGGAAACATGTCACCACAGGCTAGGGCAACGCGGAGGTGAACATGTAACGCGGTGAGCGGCCAGCAGGTGGACGGGAGGCCGTCGAGGGGGTGAAGTGCGGGGGCAGCGAAGTGCTGGGGGCGACGCCGGACCGCAGAGCGCCTGTCGGCGCGGAGGCCGCTCGGAGCGGCTGTGTGTGGAGCCCGGGGCTACCGCGGCCCGACGTCGTCGCTCATTCTACGATGCCGCCCTGCGAGGGTCAGTCGAGGCGTTCCGCGCGCCACAGCCCGGCCGCCTCCTCGAGCTCGTCGGCGGTCCTGACCAGCGAGGACGCCCCGCGGGTCAGGCGCTGTGCCGCGCTCGCGTCGGCTCCTTCGAGGTAGTCGGCGTCGAACGCCGCGCCCGTCGCGAGGACCCGGCAGAACGCGGCACCGCGCTCGAGCGCGACCGCGAGGTCACCGGTGTACACGCCCGACAGGACGGCGTCGACCATGTCGCGGAGCTCGGCGGGTCCCGTCGGCTCGGCGACCCCGGCGACGACCTCGTGCACGGGCGCGGCCGTGACGCCGAGCCGGAAGCGCTCGGCGAGGGTCTGCGGGTCGCGTCGCACCCACTCGCGCAGCACGTACAGGCGCCAGAGCGCGCCGGGCAGGGTCCGGGGCGGGCTGTCGGCCCACATGGCCGCCACCACGTCGAGCCCCTCGGCCTCGACGAGTCCGACGAGCCGCGCGACGAGCTCGGGGTCGTCGCCGCCGCGTCGGCCCTGGTGCACGATCGCGCTCGCAGTCGTGTGGGCGACCTCGGACCGCAGCGCGGGGTCGAGGTCGCCCGGCAGCTCGTCCGCCTGGGCCGGGCTCAGCATCGCCGGCCGTCGGGGCCGTCGCGCCGTTCCGTCTGTGTCGGTCATCATCCGATTGTCCGCGACGTCAGTCGCCGAGCGCACATCGACCCCGTCGTGCCCTAGTGTTTACAACGTTGTGCAAACTCGGCCGACGAAGGCCGACCGACCGACCCAGGAGCCCCCGATGTCCGACCACGCGCAGGCCCGGATCACCCTGCACCCCGACTTCCGGATCGGCGACGTCGACCGTCGCGTCTTCGGGTCGTTCGTCGAGCACCTCGGCCGTGCGGTCTACACCGGCATCTTCGAGCCGGGCCACCCGACGGCCGACACGGAGGGCTTCCGCGGCGACGTCGCCGAGCTCACGCGTGAGCTCGGCGTCAGCATGGTGCGGTACCCCGGCGGCAACTTCGTCTCGAACTA
>NZ_DASUIR010000032.1:0-3928 GCF_036279715.1 Cellulomonas sp.
TGGAAGTTCCCGACAAGCACGCCCAGCTGGCCCGGTGGGTGCGGACGACGTGCTGGCGCTTGCGTCGCAATCCTGCGCCGGGGCGGTCTCGGGGGTTGGCGAAACGCCGGGGGCTGCGGCTCAGCCCGTGTTCTGCAGGCCGGCGGCCACTCCGTTGACGGTCAGCAGCAGCAGGCGGCGCAGGTCGTCGACGTCGTCGGGCGCGGCTCCCGCGCGCAGTCGCTTCAGTGCCCGGAGCTGCAGGAGGGATAGCGCGTCGATGTACGGGCTGCGCAGCTGGACGGCGCGCCCCAGCACTCGGCGATGGGACAGCGCGCTGTCGCTGCCGGTGATGGCGAGAACCCATCGGCGAGTCAGTCCCATCTCGTCGAGGACGAGGTCCGCGAGGTCGGGGCGGTCACCGAGCGCCAGGTAGCGCGCGGCGATGCGCTCATGGGTCTTCGCGAGGGACATCTCGACGTTGTCGACGATCGTTGCGAACAGCGGCCAGTCCGCGTAGGCGGTCTGCAGCTCGGCGAGGTCAGCCACCTCATCGAGCGCTGTGCCCAGGCCGAACCAGCCCGCCAGGTTCGTGCGGGCTTGGGACCAGGAGAACACCCACGGGATGGCGCGCAGATCCTCGAGCGACTCCACGTCTGGCCCGCGACGGGCCGGGCGCGAGCCGAGCGGGAGGAGACCGATCTCTTCCAGCGGGGTCACCTCGGCGAACCACCGAGGGAAGCCCTTGGCGCCGACCAGCTCGCGGAAGCGGGCGCGCGAGGCCCGGTCGAGCGCGGACGCGAGGGGTGCGAACCGCTCGGTCGCCGCCGCGTTTCGCGCCGCCACGGATGGGGCGCCGGCGAGAAGCGTCGCGGCGGCGACCTGCTCGATGTGCCGGGCGGCGATCACCGGGTCCCCGTACCGGGCGAAGATGACCTCGCCCTGTTCGGTGACCTTGAACCGGCCATCCACCGAACCGGGCGGCTGCGCGAGCAGCGCCCTGTTGGCGGGACCGCCTCCGCGTCCCAGCGCCCCGCCGCGACCGTGGAAGAGGGTCAGGGTGACGTCATGGGTCCGGGCCCATTGCGTGATGTTGCTCTGTGCGACGTCGAGCACGAGCGTTGCCGCGACAGGCCCGACGTCCTTGGAGGAGTCGGAGTAGCCGAGCATGACCTCGACCCGGCGGCCGTTGACCGCCAGGCGGCGCTGCACCGCCGGCAGCTGAACCATCCCCTCCAAGATGTCGACGCTCGCCTCCAGGTCCGCGGACGTCTCGAACAGGGGCACGACGTCGATGACCGGGGCCTGGGTCGGATCCGGGAACACGAGCGCGGCGAGCTCGTAGACGGCCGCGACGTGCCGTGCGCTGCGCGTGAACGAGACGATGTAGCGCTGGGCGGCCTGAGCACCGTGGCGGCGCTGGACGGCGCCGATCGCCCGGAAGGTGTCCAGCACTTCGTGCGTCACCGCGGAGAGCGGTCCGTCGATGCCGTGCTCGGCGATCTCAGCGAGTGCCGCATCGTGCACCCGGGAGTGCTGGCGCACCTCGAGCTCGGCCAGGTGGAACCCGAAGGTCTGCACCTGCCAGATGAGGTGTTGCAGGTCCCCGTAGGCCGCACGCGGGGCGCCGGCCTCGAGCAGTGAGCGCTGCACGACGGCCAGGTCCGCCTCGAGCTGGTCGGGGTTCGCGTAGGCCAGGTCAGCGTCCCGGCGCCGCGTTGCGCCGATGCGCTCCGCGACGACGAGCAGTGCGCGCCGGTGCGGCTCGTTCTGCGCGTTGCCGCCCACGTGCGTGGTCACGGTCTCCGACAGCTCACGCTGGCGCTGCCACAGCGTGAGCAGCTCGGGCGACGCGGGGGTGCCGTTGCCGTCGTGGGTGAGCGCGTCGCCCGCGCGCCGCGCCGCCGCCTCCAGAGCGACCAATACGTGCTCAGATGCGATCACGGCGGCGGCGCGCGTCACGTCCGGTGTGACGTTGGGGTTGCCGTCGCGGTCCCCGCCGATCCAGGTGCCGAGCCTGGCGAACGGGCGGACGACCGGCGCCTTCGTTCCTGCGGCGTCGCCCAGGATCCAGTCGTCGAGCCGCCGGTACACCGACGGGAACACGTCGAAGAACGTGGCGTCGAAGACCGCCATCACGGTGCGGACCTCGTCCAGCACGGTGGGTTTGGCGGCACGCAGCGGCGACGTGTGCCACAGCGTGTCGATCTCGGCGAGCAGGCGCCGTTCATTCTCGGCAAGCGAGGTCCCGCCGATGTACAGCGCGTCGCGCTCCATGATCAGCTCCGAGATCCGCCTGATCGCGCTCGCCACGGCGCGCCGACGTGCCTCGGTGGGGTGTGCCGTGACGACCGGGCGGAACTCGAGCGCCTGCAGGCGTCCGACCGCGGCCTCGAACCCGATCTCCTGAGCGAGTGCGGCCACCGCGGCGGGCAGTGAGTCGTCCGGAGCGAGCTCGTGCGGGGCATGGAGGGACTCCCGCTCGCGCAGTATGCGCACCCGGTGGTACTCCTCGGCGAGGTTGGCCAGGTGGAAATAGCACGAGAACGCGCGCGCGACCTGTTCGGCACGCTGCGCCGAGAAGCCCTCGACCAGCGCCTCCGCCTGCTCGAGCGCGTCCATGCCCTGTTCGTCGTGCGCCAGGATCGTGAGCTCGCGCAGAGACTCGACGTCTGCCAGGAGGTCCTCGCCGCCCGCCTCGCGCAGGACCCTGCCCAACAGCCCACCGAGAAGGCGGACGTCGTTGCGCAGCGCATCGGGCACGTCATGGTGGGCGAGACCGCGCCGAGCGTCCTGTGGGGTGTTCTTGGCAGGCACAGGATGGAGACTAGAGCCAGTGCGCGGGAACCGGACTCGGCGACCAGGGTTCGGTCATCGAGCGGGATCAATCATCCGTCCCGGTGGCCACGCGTGCCGTGCGGTCATCCGGATGGTCATCGTCCTCATCACCTGGAACCGGATCGGTTGCTCGAGCCGGTACCGACCCGAACCACGGCAGTCGCTTGAGCTCGCTCCGTCGCGCGCGTGGCCCGGTGGTGCGTCAATGGCGCCCACTCGGGTTCAGGGTCTTGCGCAGGTCGAAGTTGAGCTGGGAGATCACCTCGAGCGGGACCCCGGCCGGGCACACCGCGGCGCACTCACCGATGTTGGTGCATCCGCCGAACCCTTCGGCGTCCTGCTGGTTGAGCATGGACACCACACGTGCGGCGCGTTCGGGCTGACCCTGCGGGAGTGCGCCCAGGTGGGTGATCTTCGCGGCCGTGAACAGCATGGCCGAGGCGTTCGGGCATGCCGCCACGCACGCGCCGCAGCCGATGCAGGCCGCAGCCTCGAACGCACGGTCGGCATCCTCTTTGGGTACAGGCGTGGCGTGCGCCTCGGGCGCAGCGCCGGTGTTGATGCTGACGAAACCGCCTGCCGCGATGATCCGGTCGAAGGCGCCGCGGTTGACCACCAGGTCCTTGATCACCGGGAACGGATCGGCGCGCCAGGGCTCGACGGTGATCGTGTCGCCGTCGGCGAACGAGCGCATGTGCAGCTGGCAGGTGGTCGTGCGTTCGGGCCCGTGCGCGACCCCGTCGATCACCACCCCGCATGACCCGCAGATCCCTTCGCGGCAGTCGTGGTCGAACGCCACAGGTTCCTCACCCTGGTGGGTGAGGTCTTCGTTGAGCACGTCGAGCATCTCCAGGAACGACATGTCCGCCGAGATGCCCTCACGCTCGTAGGCCACGAGGCGCCCGGGGCTCTCGGCGTTCTTCTGGCGCCAGATCTTCAGGGTGATCTTCACTTGTAGCTCCGCTGCTTCAGCTCGATGTCGTCGTATTGCAGGGCTTCCTTGCGCAGCACGGGCGGGTTGTCCTTTCCGGTCCACTGCCACGCGGCGACGTAGGCGAAGTCTTCGTCATTGCGCAGCGCCTCACCGTCCTCGGTCTGGCTCTCTGCGCGA
>NZ_DASUIR010000033.1:0-22363 GCF_036279715.1 Cellulomonas sp.
CCGGCCGCTGGAACCTCGACCTGGGCGACGTCGTGCCGCTCATGTCGATCGCGGAGTCGCCCACGTACGACGGTGCGAGCGTCGCGGTCGACCTGCCGCGCTTCGACGTCGCCCCGACGGCGGGCCACGAGCACGAGGGCGGTGCGGGGGTCGTCCGCCGCGGGGTCCCCGTGCAGCGGCTCGGCGACCGGCTCGTGACGACGGTGTTCGACCTGCTGCTCGCGCAGTACGGCGTCGGCCGCGAGGGCCTGCCGGGCACGTGGCCGACGGGCTACGACGACGCGTCGAGCCCCGGCACGCCGGCGTGGCAGGAGGAGCTCACGGGCGTCCCCGCGGCCGCTGCCGAGCGGATCGGACGCGAGTTCGCCGACAACGCCGAGCGCTCGGGCGGCCGCTCGATGATCGTCATGGGCGCCGGCACCAACCACTGGTTCCACTCCGACACGATCTACCGCGCGTTCCTCGCGCTGACGGCCATGACGGGCTGCCAGGGGGTCAACGGCGGCGGCTGGGCGCACTACGTCGGCCAGGAGAAGGTGCGGCCGCTCACGGGGTTCACGCAGTACGCGTTCGGCCTCGACTGGGTGCGTCCGCCGCGCCAGATGATCGGCACCGCGTTCTGGTACCTCGCGACCGACCAGTGGCGCTACGACGGGCTGCCCGCGGACGCGCTCGCGAGCCCGCTGGCCACCGGGACCTTCGCGGGGCGCACGACGGCGGACTGCCTCGTGGAGTCCACCAAGCGCGGCTGGATGCCGAGCTACCCGACGTTCGACCGCAACCCCCTGACGCTGGTGGACGAGGCCGAGGCCGCGGGAATGGAGCCCGCCGCGTACGTCGTGGACGAGCTGCGCGCCGGTCGCCTGCACTACGCCGTCGAGGACCCGGACGCTCCCGAGAACTTCCCGCGCGTCCTGTCGGTCTGGCGGGCCAACATCCTCGGCTCGTCGGGCAAGGGCAACGAGTACTTCCTCAAGCACCTGCTCGGCACCGACTCGGCCGTGCGCGCCGAACCCGCCGGGCCGGGCCGCCGGCCCGTGTCGATGACGTGGCACGACGAGGCACCCGAGGGCAAGCTCGACCTGCTCGTGACCTCGGACTTCCGGATGACGTCGACGACCCTGTTCTCCGACGTCGTCCTCCCGGCCGCGACCTGGTACGAGAAGCACGACCTGTCGAGCACCGACATGCACCCGTTCGTGCACTCGTTCAACCCCGCGATCGCCCCGCCGTGGCAGACCCGTACGGACTTCGACACGTTCGGCACGCTCGCGCGGCTCGTCTCCGAGATGTCGGTCGAGCACCTCGGGGTCCGCAAGGACCTCGTCGCAGTGCCGTTGCTGCACGACACGACGGACGAGATGGCGAACCCGCACGGGACCGTCGGCGCGATGCCGGGCGGACCCGACGGCGACCTGATCCCGGGCGTGACGATGGCCAAGCTCGTCGTCGTCGAGCGCGACTACCCGGCGCTCGCGGCGAAGTGGGGTGCCCTCGGACCGCTCGCAGCCAAGGGCATGGTCACGAAGGGCGTCACCTACACGCCCGACGTCGAGGTCGCCGAGCTCGCCCGTGTCAACGGCACGGTCGCGACCGGGGTCGCGGCGGGCCGGCCGCTGCTCACCCGGGACGTGCACGTCTGCGAGATGATCCTTGCGCTGTCGGGGACGACGAACGGGCGCCTCGCGACGCAGGGCTTTGAGCGCGTCGAGCACCAGAGCGGCATGCGGCTCGCGGACCTCTCGCGGGACCATGAGGGCAAGCGGGTGACGTTCCCCGACGTGCAGTCGCGTCCGGTGGCCGTCATCACGAGCCCCGAGTGGTCGGGTTCGGAGCACGGCGGACGCCGGTACACCGCGTTCGCGATCAACGTCGAGCGGCTCAAGCCGTGGCACACGCTCACGGGCCGTCAGCACTTCTACCTCGACCACGACTGGATGGTCGAGCTCGGCGAGCAGCTGCCCGTCTTCCGGCCGCCGCTCGACCTGCACCGGCTGTTCGGCGACCAGGCCCTCGGGACGACCGACCCGAGCGGTGCGCCGGGGTCGGAGGGCATGGCCGAGGTGACGGTCCGCTACCTGACCCCGCACTCGAAGTGGTCGATCCACTCCGAGTACCAGGACAACCTCTTCATGCTCTCGCTGTCCAGGGGCGGCCCGACGATCTGGATGTCGCCGCTCGACGCCGACCGGATCGGTGTCAAGGACAACGAGTGGGTCGAGGCGTACAACCGCAACGGCGTCGTCGTCGCGCGCGCGATCGTCTCTCACCGCATGCCCGAGGGAACGGTGTACATGTACCACGCGAAGGACCGCACGGTGGATGTGCCCCGCTCCGAGACCTCTGGCCTGCGCGGCGGCATCCACAACTCGTTGACACGCGTGCTGCTCAAACCCAGCCACCTCATCGGTGGCTACGCGCAGCTGTCCTTCGCGTTCAACTACCTCGGCCCGACGGGCAACCAGCGGGACGAGGTGACGACGATCCGTCGCCGCAGCCAGGAGGTCGAGTACTGATGCGTGTGATGGCTCAGATGGCGATGGTCATGAACCTCGACAAGTGCATCGGCTGCCACACGTGCTCGGTCACGTGCAAGCAGGCGTGGACGAACCGCACCGGCGTCGAGTACGTGTGGTTCAACAACGTCGAGACCCGCCCGGGGCTCGGCTACCCGCGCTCGTACGAGGACCAGGACCGGTGGGAGGGCGGCTGGACGCGCACCAAGCGCGGACGGCTGCGGCTGCGGGCGGGCGGGCGGTTCGCGAAGCTCGCGCGGATCTTCTCCAACCCGAACCTGCCCTCGCTGCAGGACTACTACGAGCCGTGGACGTACGACTACGACGTGCTGCTGTCCGCGCCGCAGGGCGAGCACACCCCGGTCGCGCGACCGAAGTCGCTGCTGACCGGCAAGAACATGAAGATCGGCTGGTCGGCCAACTGGGACGACGACCTGGGCGGGTCGCAGGAGACCGCCGCCGACGACCCCATCCTCGCCACGATGAGCGAGCACGTGAAGATGGAGTTCGACGAGACCTTCATGTTCTACCTGCCGCGCATCTGCGAGCACTGCCTCAACCCGTCGTGCGTCGCGTCGTGCCCGTCCGGGGCGATGTACAAGCGCGTCGAGGACGGCATCGTGCTCGTCGACCAGGACGCGTGCCGCGGGTGGCGCATGTGCGTGTCCGGGTGCCCGTACAAGAAGGTCTACTTCAACCACAAGACCGGCAAGGCCGAGAAGTGCACGTTCTGCTACCCGCGCCTCGAGGTCGGTCTGCCGACGGTGTGCGCGGAGACGTGCGTCGGGCGGCTGCGGTACATCGGCCTCATCCTGTACGACGCCGACAAGGTCCTCGAGGCCGCGAGCGTCGAGGACGACAAGGATCTGCTCGAGTCGCAGCGCTCGGTGTTCCTCGACCCCATGGACCCGGCCGTCGTCGCGGCGGCCGAGGCGGCGGACATCCCGCGCGACTGGATCGACGCGGCGCAGCGCAGCCCGATCTGGGCGCTCATCCAGAAGTACCGGGTGGCCCTCCCGCTGCACCCCGAGTACCGCACCATGCCGATGGTCTGGTACATCCCCCCGCTGTCGCCGGTCGTCGACATCATCACGAGCACGGGCAGCGACGGCGAGGACGCGCGGACGCTGTTCGCGGCGATCGACAAGCTGCGGATCCCGCTCGAGTACCTCGCGGGGCTGTTCTCCGCGGGCGACGTCGCCCCCGTGGCTGCCACGCTGCGGCGCCTCGCGGCGATGCGCTCGTACATGCGCGGGATCAACCTCGACAACGAGCGCGACGAGCGGATCGCCACGGCCGTCGGCATGACGGGCGTCGAGGTCGAGGAGATGTACCGGCTGCTCGCGATCGCGAAGTACGAGGACCGGTACGTCATACCGTCCGCGCACGCCGAGACCGCGGCGAAGCTCGAGGAGCTCGGCGCGAGCTGCTCGCTCGACTTCGAGGGCGGTCCCGGCATGGGTGGCGCGGGCCCGTTCGGCTCGTCGAGCGGCTCGCCCGTGCCCGTCGCGGTCGAGACGTTCCACGCGCTCAAGGACCGCCAGACGAGCGACGGACCGTCGAGCCCGACGGGTGGGTCGGGCCGGGTCAACCTGCTCAACTGGGACGGCAACGGCACGCCCAACGGGCTGTTCCCGCCGTCCACCGGAGACCAGGGCGGTGAGCCGCGATGAAGACCCCCGTGCTCGCCCCCGTGGTCCCCGTTCGGCTCGACGCGCACGGCCGCGCGGTCGCCCACATGGCCGCGTCGATCCTGCTCGACTACCCCTCGGACGACGTCCTCGCGCGGTACGACGACGTCCGCGCCGCGGTGGGTTCGCTGCCCGGCCCGGTGCGGATGCGCTTCGAGCGGTTCCTCGACGCGGCCGGGGTCCACCCGGACCTCCCGGCGCACTACGTCGCGACGTTCGACCTCAAGCGCAAGTGCGCGCTCTACCTCACGTACTTCGGCGCGGGAGACACCCGCCGTCGGGGCATGTCGCTCGTGGCGTTCGTCGAGGCGTACCGCGCCGCGGGCTGGGTCGTCGAGGAGGGCGAGCTACCCGACTACCTGCCCGTCGTGCTCGAGTTCTCCGCGCGGGGCGACGCGACGATCGCGGGCGGCCTGCTCGCGACGCACCGGCAGGGCCTCGAGGTGCTGCGGTCGGCCGTCGCCGGTGTCGGGAGCCCGTACGCCGACATCATCGAGGCGGTCTGCCTCACGCTGCCCCCCGTGGACGCCGAGACCGAGCGCCGCTACCTCGAGCTCATCAGCGCCGGCCCGCCGACCGAGATGGTCGGGCTGTCGGCGATGGGTCCGCTCGAACCGTTCGCGCCGGGCGGCGCGGAGAACGTGGAGGTCCGTCGATGAGCGCACTGGACGCGGTGCTGTGGGTCGCTCTGCCGTACGCCGCCATCGCGGTGTTCGTCGTCGGGCACGTGTGGCGCTACCGCTACGACCAGTTCGGCTGGACGACGCGGTCGTCGCAGCTCTACGAGAACCGGCTCCTGCGGGCCGGGTCGCCGATGTTCCACGTCGGCATCCTCATGGTCGCCGGCGGGCACGCCGTCGGGCTCCTCGTGCCGGCCACATGGCTTGACGCCATCGGTATCCACGAGCACGTCTACCACCTCGGCGCGACCGTGCTCGGATCGTTCGCCGCGGCCCTGACGGTCGCGGGGCTCGTGATCCTCATCTACCGCCGGCGGACCGTCGCACCCGTCTTCATCGCGACGACGCGCATGGACAAGACGATGTACGTGGCCCTCGCAGCCGCGCTCGGCTTCGGGGCGCTCGCTGTGATCCAGCACCAGATCCTCGGTGCGGGCTACGACTACCGCGGGTCCGTCTCGCCATGGCTCCGCTCGATCCTCACGCTGCGACCCGACGCGTCGCTCATGTCGGGCGTCCCGCTCGCGTTCCAGGTGCACGTGATCTCCGCGAACCTGCTCTTCGCGCTGTGGCCGTTCACCCGCCTGGTGCACGTGTTCTCGGCGCCGCTCGGCTACCTCACACGGCCGTACGTGGTGTACCGGTCGCGGGACGAGCGGCTCGGCACGCGGTCGACGCGCCGCGGCTGGGAGCGGGTCGAGCGTCCGGGCACCCGGGTCCGCTGACGCGCCGGGTCGGTCCCGTCAGAGACCGACCCACGTGTGGGTGCCGTCCGCGAGCTTCTGCCGCTTCCAGATGGGCACCTCGGTCTTGACCCGCTCGACGAGCTCACGGCAGACGTCGAACGCGCGCGCCCGGTGCGCCGTCGCGACGCACGCGACGATCGCGAGGTCGCCGACGGCGAGCGCCCCCGTCCGGTGGGACACCGCGATGCCGAGCACCTCGGGGTCCGCCGCCAGCTCGGTGCAGATCCGGCGCAGCACCAGCTCCGCGTCCGGGTGGGCGGAGTACTCGAGCGCCGTGACCTGGCCGTCGGCGTCGGGGTCGTGGTCGCGGACCTGACCGACGAAGGCCGCCACGGCGCCCGCACGAGGGTCCGCGACGGCCGCGAGGTGCGCGGAGACGTCGAGGTCGGTGTCAACGATGCGGGCGAGGATGGTCGTCACGACGCCAGGCTACGACGAGGTGGCTGACGACACGGCTGGCGGCACGGGCCGGCTGCCATGATGGGCGCCATGGCCGACGACGCGAGGCATGTGCTCGGAAGGCTCGATGCGCCGGTCACGGTGGTCGAGCACGGTGACCTCGAGTGCCCGTACTGCCGGGCCGCGGCCCCCGTCCTGCGCGCGCTGGTCGAGAGTTCCGACGGGCGCGTGCGTCTCGTCTGGAAGCACTTCCCGCTGTTCGAGGTCCACCCGCACGCGCTGACCGCCGCGCTCGCGGCTGAGGCCGCGGGCACCCACGGTCTGTTCTGGGAGATGCACGACCTGCTGTTCGCCCACCAGGACCACCTGACCGACGCCGACCTCCGCGACTACGCGGTCACGCTCGGCCTCGACCCGGCCCAGGTGGCCGGCGAGGGAGCTCAGGTGTTCGCCGATGCCGTCGAGGCCGACTACACCGAGGGTCTGGCGCACGACGTCCGCGGCACCCCGACGCTGTTCATCGACGGCGTCCGGTATCGCGGGCCGGTCGAGCTCGCCGCCCTCGTCGCCGCGACGACCTCCGGCTGACCGCTCAGGTCGCGGGCGCCACCCACGGCCGCGGCGGCAAGGACGGTGGCGGCCCGTCGGACTCGGGGGAGCACAGCGGCAGGCGCTCCCCGAGGATCCGCAGCAGGACGGACCCGAGCACCGCGGCGACGAGCGACCCGGCGAGCACGCCGATCTTGGCCTCCTCGACGAGCGCGGTGTCCGTGAACGCGAGGTCGGCGATGAACAGCGAGATCGTGAAGCCGATGCCGGCCAGCACGGCGCCGCCGAGCAGGTGGCCGTACCGCACCCGGCCCGGCAGGACGCCGAGCCCGGCGCGGATCGCGAGGGTCGACGCACCGAAGATCCCGATCGTGTTGCCGGCCACGAGCGCGACCGCGACGCCGATGGTCACGGCCGATGACGCGGCGGACCGCAGCGTCTCGGGGTCGAGGCGCACGCCGGCGTTCGCGAGCCCGAACACCGGGACGACGACGTACGCGCTCCAGGGGTGCAGCACGCGCTGCAACCGGTCGCTGGGCGGCACCGCGGCCCGGGCGGCGAGCTCGGTCAGGTGCTCGCGCTCCGCGGACGTGTCGTGCGCGAGCCGCTTCGCGAACCGCACGACGTCCTCGACCTCCTCGCGCCGGGACCTCCGTGACGGGAGGAGCAGCCCGACGAGCACGCCCGCGAGCGTCGGGTGGACGCCAGACGACTGCACCGCGAGCCACAGCGCGACCGCCGCGAGGGCGTAGGGCGCGAGCTGCCAGACACCCAGCCACCGCATCGCCAGGATCGCGACGACGACGAGCCCGGCCAGGGCGAGCGCGACCAGGTCGACGTGCTTCGTGTAGAAGACGGCCATCACGGTGATCGCGCCGATGTCGTCGACGATCGCGAGCGTCAGCAGGAACAGCCGCAGGCGGTCGGGGCACGCGGGCCCGAACAGCGCGAGGATCCCGACGAGGAACGCCGTGTCGGTCGACATCACGATGCCCCACCCGTGGGCCGCGTCGGTGCCCGCGTTGAAGGCGAGGTAGATGAGCGCCGGGACGAGCAGGCCGCCGAGCGCGCCGAGCGCGGGGACGGCCACCGTGCGCCGTGACCGCAGCTCGCCGCTCGTGACCTCCCGGTTGATCTCGAGCCCGACGACGAGGAAGAAGACCGCCATCGCCGCGTCGTTGACCCAGTGGTGCAGGTCGAGGTCGAGGCCGACCGAGCCCACGTGGAAGCCTGCCCTCGTCGACCACAGCGAGGTGTAGGCGTCGGCCCACGGCGAGTTGGCCCACCCGAGCGCGAGGACGGTCCCGGCGAGCAGGAAGACCGCGCTCCCGGCCTCGTTCGCGAGGAACCGCAGCACCGCGGGGTTGACCGCCGGCAGGCGCACGCGCAGCGGCGGACCGGGAACCGGGGTCGTCACCATCCATGCCTCCGGTGGTCGGGAGCAGCGAAGCCCCAACGTCGCAGGTCGGCGCCATCGCGCGCAACCGACCGAGCGCCCTCGCGCGTCACCGGCACCGGCGGGGTCAGGCCGGCTTCACGTGCACGGGGATCGTGTGCAGACCGGTGGCACCGTCGGGGATGACGTCGGCGACCTCGTCGGTCTGGGGACCGTCGGGGTCGATCGCACGGCACTGCAGCGTGTGGTCGCCCGGGGTCGCGTCCCACGCGAGGGCCCACTGGCGCCAGCTGTCGATGCCGCCGTCGGCCGCGAGGGTTGCGGCCTGCCACGGGCCGTCGTCCACCCGCACCTCCACGCCGACGATGCCTCGGTGCTGCGCCCACGCCGTTCCGGCGACCACGACCCGCCCGGCCTTGACGCTGGGGCCCGAGCGGGGCACCTCGATGCGCGACTCGGTCTTGACCGGGCCGTGGTCCGACCAGCCGCGGTCGGTCCAGTACGCGGTCGCGTCTGCGAACCGGGTCACCTCGAGGTCGACGACCCATTTCGTCGCCGACACGTACCCGTACAGCCCGGGGACGACCATGCGCACCGGGAAGCCGTGCTCGACGGGCAGGGGGGCGCCGTTCATGCCGACCGCGAGCAGGGCGTCGCGGGCATCGGTGAGGACCTCGATCGGCGTGGACGCCGTGAACCCGTCGGCGCTCCTCGACAGGACCATGTCGGCGTCCGGGAGCGGCACCGCACGGGCGAGCACCTCCCGGACCGGCAGGCCCAGCCACTTCGCGTTCCCGACGAGGTTGCCGCCGACCTCGTTCGACACGCACGCGAGCGTGACCCATGCCTCGACGAGGTCCGCCGCGAGCAGGTCGGCGAACGTCAGCATGACCTCGTGCTCGACGAGCCCGTGCACGCGCAGCGACCACGTGCTCGGGTCGAGGTCCGGGACCGACAGCGCGGTGTCGATCCGGTAGAAGTCGGGGTTCGGGGTGACCCAGGGGTCGACTCCTGCGACCGGGGTGCCGTCGAGGGAGGCGTCCACGCCCGCGGGCAGCGCGGCGGGCCGTGCGGCGCCGGGGAGGTGCAGGGCAGCACGTGCCGCGACGACGGTGCGGTGGCCCGCGCCGAGGGCTCGCCCGCCGACCACAGCGAGCGCGCCACCGAGCGCCACGAGCCCGGTCGCGCGCAGGAACGTGCGCCGGTCGGCGTACCGGGGGAGCGGCACGTCGTCGTCCGGCTGCGAGGCGGCCGGAGCGCGAGACGGCGGGGGGAGCCGTCGGATCAGCGCGTGCAGCGCGACAAGCCCGGCGACCGCACCGAGCAGGCTCGGCGCCGGCGCGAGCGAACCAGCGCCCGGACGGCTCGCCGCAGCGATCGCGGCGACGACCCCGAGCACGACGACGAGCGCCGCGCCGAGCTCCCACCGGCGGCGCGCGAGGACTCCCGCGAGCGCCGCGAGCGCCGCGACGACGATCACCATGCCGATGGTCAGCGCGAGCTTGTCGGACGTGCCGAACACTCTGACCGCGACGTTCTTGAGCCAGGCGGGGGTCGCGTCGATGAAGGTCCCGCCCAGGGCGACGAGCGGGTCCGACGCGGGTGACACGACGGCGGCGACGAGCGCGGCCACGCCGAGCGTCAGCGCGCCGGCGGCGATCCCGGCGATCCCGGCCGTCGTCGCGGTCCCGGCGAGCCGTGCCTCCCCGACAGATCCTGGACGTCGCACCCCACGAGTATGCGGCCGGCCGGTCCGCAGTGTGCCGTCGGTAGCGTGGGGGGATGAGCACCCCTCCTCGCACAGCCCTGGTCACCGGCGCGGGCCGCGGCATCGGTCGGGGCATCGCGCTCGGCCTGGCCCGGGCCGGTTGGTCCGTCGGGCTCGTGGGTCGGACCCGTGCGCATCTCGACGCAGCAGCGGCCGACTGCCGGGCGGCCAACCCGTCGATCCTCGTCGCGGTCGCGGCGGGCGATCTCGTCGACGCGGAGGCTGCCGCGGCGGCGGTCGCCTCGATCGAGCATGAGCTGGCCCCGCTCGGCGGTCTTGGCCTGCTCGTCAACAACGCCGGCGTCGTCGAGCACGCGGAGCTGGCCTTCGCCGCGGACGACGTCGCCGACGCGTGGCGGGTCATCGAGACCAACGTGCGCGGGCCCCTGCTCGTCACGCACGCGGTGCTGCCCGGCATGCTCGCCCGCGGCGGGGGCCGGGTCGTCAACCTCAGCTCGGGATCGGCGCATCGCGTCTCGGACGCCTACACGGGCTACGGGATCAGCAAGGGTGCGCTCTCGCGGTTCACGCGGCTGCTCGACCACCAGTACCGCGCGGCGGGGCTCAGGGTGTTCGACCTGGCCCCGGGGGTCGTCGCGACCGACATGACCGGTCAGATGCCGCTGCACGCCGACCGGACCGCGTGGACCCCGGTCGAGGCGGTCGCCGACCTGGTCGTCGCGATCGGCGAGGGGCGTCTCGATGCGCTGTCGGGTCGGTTCCTGCGCGCGGGCGCGGACACCCCGGACTCGCTCCTGGCCGCGGCCGACCGCATCGTCGCGGCGGACGCGAGGGTTCTGCGCCTGGTGACCGACGGACCGGACGACCCGGCGGCCTGAACGATCGGCCGCGGTCCCCTCGAGGACGCGTCAGAGCTCGGGCGAACCGAGCGTGGCGGGGACGTGCGCGGCGTGCCCGCCGGCCCGCAGCGCGGCCCGGAGGCGCTCACCCGCGGCGTCGAGCTCGGCGCCCGGCACGCCGTGGCGAGCGTTCGCGAACGTCAGGCTGGCCTCGTCCCAGGCGGGCAGGACGTGCACGTGCAGGTGGGGGATCTCGAAGCCCGCGACGAGGACCGCCGCCCGAGGTGCGCCCCACACGGCACGCTGCGCGAGCCCGATCGTCTTCGTGACCGAGATGAGGTGGGCGAGGAGGTCGTCGGGGGCGTCGGTGAGCTGCTCGATCTCCGCCCGCGGGACGACCAGCGTGTGGCCGTCGGTGATCGGCTCGATCGTCAGGAACGCCACGACCAGGTCGTCTGCCCAGACGAACCGACCCGGGATCGCGCCGTCGATGATCTTGGTGAAGAGCGTCGTCATGACGCCAACGTAGCGGGGACGGGCGGTCGCGGGGCAGGGCGGCAGCGGGGCGGGACGGTCGCGGGCAGGGCTCCCGTGGTCCGGGCAGGACGTCAGTCGCGGTCATGGAGCAGGTCGCGCAGCGCGAGGACCGTGCGCCAGTTGCGGCCGGTCCCGGCCTGGCCCGCCGCCCGGGTGAGCGCGTCGGGTGTGAGCTTGGAGCGCCCGATGCCGTCCGGGTAGTGCACGTAGGCGTCCGAGCCCGCCCAGGCGATCCGCTCGCGGCCGTACGCGGCCACGTCGAACCCCGGGTCGGCCCGCACCGGCGTCGCGTAGAACATCACGACGAGGTGCGCGGCGTCGTCGCGCGCGGCCTCGAGGAACGGGTTGGCGGAGACCACCGCGTCGATCTCGGCCCGCGTGCGCACGACGACGTCGACGTCGAGACCGAGTCGCGCGCGCAGGCCGTCCGCGACCTCGGCCGCGAGGCTCGCGTGGACGTCGGTGCCCGGCTCGCCGGCGCCGTCCCGCAGCGTGAGCACCACGTTGCCGCTGTTCAGCAGCGTGGCCACGCGTGTGTGCCCGGCGGTCTCGACAGCCGCCCGGAGCTCGGCCATGGGGACCTTGCGGTTCCCGCCCACGTTGATGCCCCGCAGCAGGGCGACGGCCGATGTCATGGCTCCAGCATGGCGGGTGCGTCCGACGCCCGGCACCCCGGGCTCACACCGGGTGATCTCGAGGTGTGCGCAGACCGTTCCCGAGGGGAAACCGGGCGGGACCACCGATCGAAACACGCGCTCCCTAGCGTGGTCGTGAGCCCACCCCTCCCCACCCCGGAGCTGACGATGGACGCGAACGACCCGACCGCCCGGCCCGTCCCGCCCGACCTGACGTCGTCCCCGGACGCCGTGCGTCAGCTCGTCGTCGTCGGCGGTGGCATGGTCGCCCAGCGGCTCGTGGAGGCGCTGCGCGCCCGGGACACCGCGGGGAGCTGGCGCGTGACGGTCCTCGCGGAGGAGCCGCGGGCGCCGTACGACCGCGTGGCGCTCACGAGCTACTTCTCGGGTCGCCGCGCGAGCGACCTCGCTCTCGGAGACGAGTCGCTGTGGGCCGACCCCCTGGTCCGGCTCGTCCGCGGCGACGCCGTCGTCGCGATCGACCGGGGCAGCCAGACGATCACCGCGGCGAGCGGACGGTCGTGGCACTACGACCACCTCGTCCTCGCGACGGGTTCGCGTGCCGCCATGCCACCGATCCCGGGCAACGACCTGCCCGGTGTGTTCGTGTACCGCACGCTCGACGACGTCGCGGCGCTGCGCGGCTGGGTCGAGGAGCAGGCGCAGCGCTGGGGGCGGCCGGTGCGCGGGGCGGTCATCGGCGGAGGTCTGCTCGGTCTCGAGGCGGCCGGCGCGCTGCAGGCGCTCGGCGCACGGAGCACCGTGATCCAGTTCGGTTCGCACCTGATGTCCGCACAGGTCGACCTGGGCGGGGGCCAGGCGCTGCGGCGGCTCATCAACCAGCTCGGGGTCGCGGTGCGGGTCGACACCGCGACGACGAACATGCGCGCGAATCGGCAGGGGGCCGTCGGGCGGCTCGAGTTCGCGGACGGGGGACGGCTCGACGTCGACGTCGTCGTCGTCGCGACGGGCGTCACCCCGCGCGACGAGCTCGCGCGGGCGGCGGGCCTCGAGGCCGGTCCGCGCGGTGGCGTCGTCGTCGACGACGCGTGCCTGAGCGCCGACCCGGCGATCTCTGCCGCGGGCGAGGTCGCCTGCATCCAGGGCGCGTGCATCGGCCTCGTGGCTCCGGGCTACGCGATGGCCGAGGTCGTCGTCGACCGGCTCCTCGGCGGCGCGGCGACGTTCCCGGGCGCCGACACCGCGACCAAGCTCAAGCTCGCCGGCGTCGACGTCGCGAGCTTCGGCGACGCGTTCGCGCACACACCGGGCGCGCTCGAGATCGTGTGGGCCGACCCGGTCGGAGGTGTCTACAAGAAGCTCGTGCTCTCGGACGACGCCCGGACCCTGCTCGGCGGGGTGCTCGTCGGGGACGCGTCGGAGTACGCGTCGCTGCGGCCCATGCTCGGTCGCGAGCTGCCCGGCGACCCCGCGGCCTACCTCCTGCCCCAGACCTCCGGCGAGGTGCGCCTCGAGCTGCCCGACGACGCGACCGTGTGCTCGTGCAACAACGTCACGGCAGGCACGATCCGCGCGGCCGTCACCGACCACGACTGCACCGACCTGCCGGGCGTCAAGGCCTGCACCAAGGCGGGTACGAGCTGCGGCTCGTGCGTCCCGCTCGTCAAGAAGCTCATGACGGCCGAGCTCGAGAAGGCCGGGGTCACGGTCAGCCGCGCGCTGTGCGAGCACGTCGACATGTCCCGGGCACAGCTGTACGACGCGGTGCGGGTCACCGGGATCACGTCGTTCAGCGAGGTCATGCGCCGCTTCGGCACGCGCCCCGACGCTCGCGGCTGCGACGTGTGCAAGCCCGTCGTCGCGTCGATCCTCGCCACGACGGCGCCCGCGCACGTGCTCGAGGGGGAGCGCGCGACGCTGCAGGACACCAACGACCACGTCATGGCGAACCTGCAGAAGGACGGCTCGTACTCGGTCGTCCCCCGGATCCCGGGCGGCGAGGTCACGCCCGAGGGGCTGCTCGCGATCGGCCAGGTCGCCCTGGACTACGGGCTGTACACGAAGATCACAGGCGGTCAGCGGATCGACATGTTCGGGGCGCGCATCGACCAGCTGCCTGCGATCTGGCGCCGACTGGTGGACGCGGGCTTCGAGTCGGGTCACGCCTACGGCAAGTCGCTGCGGACGGTGAAGTCCTGCGTCGGCTCGGCGTGGTGCCGCTTCGGCGTGCAGGACTCGGCGGCGCTCGCGGTCGAGCTCGAGCTGCGCTACCGCGGCCTGCGCTCGCCCCACAAGATCAAGCTCGGGGTGTCCGGCTGCGCGCGCGAGTGCGCGGAGGCCCGCGGCAAGGACGTCGGCATCATCGCGACGGACAAGGGCTGGAACCTGTACGTGGGTGGCAACGGCGGCTTCACCCCGCGCCACGCGCAGCTGCTCGCCGAGGACCTCGACACCGCGACGCTCATCCGGACGGTCGACCGCTTCCTCATGTACTACGTGCGCACCGCCGACCGCCTCCAGCGGACCGCCCCGTGGATCGACGACGTCGAGGGCGGGCTCGGCGGGGTGCGCGCGGTGGTCCTCGAGGACTCGCTCGGGATCGCCGCCGACCTCGACGCGCAGATGACCCTGCACGTCGACACCTACGAGGACGAGTGGGGCGCGACGCTCGACGACCCCGAGAAGCTGCTGCGCTTCGCGTCGTTCGTCAACGCCCCGACGACCCCCGACCCGTCGCTCGCCTACGTCGCGGAACGGGGGCAGCCCCGACCCGCGACGCCGGCGGAGCGGGCCGCGCACGACGACGGGACGAGCGGCGCCGTCCTGGTCGCCGGCACGACGCTGGCGGTGCGGTCATGACGGCCCCCGCGGAGCTCGACGCCGGGACCGTCCGGTGGACGGCGGTGTGCCGGCTCGACGACCTCGCCCCGGAACGGGGTGCTGCGGCCCTCGTGGGCGGTGAGCAGGTCGCCCTCGTGCGGCTCCACGACGACCGGGTGCTCGCGGTCCAGCAGCTCGACCCGTTCAGCGGCGCGCACGTGATGTCGCGGGGCATCGTCGGGTCGCGCTCGATCGACGGTACAGACGTACCGACTCTCACCGCCCCGATGTACAAGCAGGTGTTCGACCTCGAGACCGGTCGGTGCCTTGACGGCGCGGGCAAGGCTCCGCTCGACCTGAGGACCTGGGACGTGGTCGTCACCGACGGCGTCGTGCAGGTCGGAGGCGCCCGATGACCTCGCTCGTGGGGCTCGATCTCGCCGGTCGGCGCGTCGTGGTCGTCGGGGGCGGGCCCATCGCGGCACGCCGCGTCCAGGCCCTGCTCCTCGAATCCCCGCGCGTCCTCGTCGTCGCCCCGCAGCTGTGCGAGGAGCTCGCGGAGCTGGTGCATGACGGCCGCGTCGAGTGGCGGGCGGGCGAGGTCGCGGCGGCGGACCTCGACGGCGCATGGCTCGTGCAGACGGCGACGGGGGACCGAGCGACCGACGCCGTCGTCGTCGGCTGGGCGTCCGAGCGGCGGGTCTTCTGCGTGAACCTGGGCGACGCCTCGAGCGGGTCGGCGCGAACACCCGCCACGACCGTGAGCGGCGACGTCCTCGTCGGGGTCGTGTCGACGGGTGCGGCCGACCCTCGCCGCAGCGCGTCCGTCCGGGACCAGCTCGCCGAGCACCTCCGGGACGGTCGCGTCGACCTGCGCCGCGGGCGGGTGCGCGTCCCCGGCACGGGAAGCGTCGTCCTCGTCGGCGGCGGCCCGGGCGCCGTCGACCTGCTGACCCTGCGCGGCCGGCGGGCGCTCGCCGAGGCCGACGTGGTCGTCACCGACCGCCTCGGTCCGACGAGCGTGCTCGACGAGCTGCCTGGCGACGTCGAGGTCATCCACGTCGGCAAGACCTCCGGGCACCACCCCGTCCCGCAGCACGAGATCAACCAGATCCTGGTCGAGCGGGCGTTGCGCGGTGAGCGCGTCGTGCGACTCAAGGGTGGCGACCCGTTCCTCTACGGCCGAGGCGGCGAGGAGGTGCTGGCCTGCCGGGCAGCCGGCGTGCCCGTCGAGGTCGTCGCGGGCGTGAGCAGCGCGTTCGCTGCGCCGCTCGCGGCCGGGATCCCGCTCACGCACCGCGGCACCGTCGCTGCTGTCCAGGTCGTCCACGGCCACGAGGCGCTGTCGAGCTCGGCGCTCGCGGGGCTCCGGGAGTCCTCGCTGACGCTCGTCGTCCTCATGGGCGTGAGCCTGCTCGCTGAGATGGCCGCCGCGGCGCTCGCCGCGGGTGTCGACCCGCAGACGCCCGTCGCGATCGTCGAGAACGGGACGATGCCCGCGCAGCGCATCACGCGGGCCCCGCTCGCGCGCATCGCGGCCGTCGCGGCGGAGGTGGGCGTGCGCTCGCCCGCGGTCATCGTGCTCGGAGCGGTCGCGGCCGAGGGTCTGCTCGACGCGCCGGCCGACACGCGCCCGACACATGCCCGAGTCACACTGGCGCAGTGAGCGAACCCATCGACCAGGTCATGGCGGGTTGCGTCGTGCTCGTCACGGCCGACCGTCGATCGGGCGAGCTCGGCGCCGCACTGGCCCGCCGAGGCGCCGTGATCCGGTACGCGCCCGCGCTCAGCATGATCCCGAACCAGGACGACACCGCGCTCCTGGCCGGGACGCGCGCGCTCATCGCCGACCCGCCCGACGTCGTCGTCGTGACCACCGGCATCGGGTTGCGCGGCTGGATCGAGGCGGCTGACGCCGTGGGTCTCGGCGAGCAGCTGACCGCCGCGCTCGCCGCGGCACGCATCGTCGCCCGCGGCCCCAAGGCGCGCGGCGCGATCCAGGCCGCCGGGCTCCAGGCCGACTGGGTCGCGGAGTCCGAGACCAGCGCCGAGATCGCGCAGGTCCTGCTCGACGAGGGTGTGCGCGGGCTCAAGGTCGCCGTCCAGCACCACGGCGCCGGCGCGGACGGTCTGGACGAGGCGTTCGAGGCCGCCGGCGCGCAGGTCCGCAGCCTCGTCGTCTACCGCTGGGGTCCTCCTCCCGACCCCGCGGCGCTCGCCGCGTCGGTCACCGCGACGGCCGCCGGTGAGATCGACGCCGTCGTGTTCACCTCGGCGCCGGGCGCCGCGGCGTGGCTGGCCGCTGCCGACGACGCGGGGGTGGCCGACGCGGTTCGACGCCGGTTCGTGCGCGGCGCCGTCGTCGCGGCGGCCGTCGGGCCGATCACCGCGCGCCCGCTCGTCGAGCGCGGCATCGTCCCGCTCGTGCCCGACCGCGGCCGCCTCGGGTCGCTCGTCCGGACCCTCGTGGCCCACTACGGCGGGCTGCAGACGCTCCAGACGGTCGGCGGCGCGCTCCAGGTCCACCGCGGCGCGGCCGTGCTCGACGGGCGCGTGCTGCCGCTCTCGCCGTCGGGCCTCGAGGTGCTGCGGCTGCTCGCGGCCGCCCGCGGTGCCGTCGTGCCCCGCTCGGACGTCCTGGCGGTGCTGCCGGGTGTCTCGCAGGACCCGCACGCCGCCGAGGTTGCGATCGCCCGCCTGCGCGAGACCACGGGGCGCGACCTCATCCGGACCGTGGTCAAGCGCGGCTACCGGCTCGAGCTGATGACCGCGGGGACCACGTGAGCGCGCAGGACCAGGCGGCCGCGTCCGTCGAGCAGAGGGCAGTCGTCGTGACCGCACCTCCCGTCCTCGTGGGCTGCTCGCACGGCACCGACAGCGTGGAGGGCCGAGCCGTCATCCGGTCGATCCTCGCTGCGGTCGCCGACGCCCGGCCCGACCTGGTCGTCCGCGAGGCGTTCGTCGACGTGCAGGAGCCCGCCGTGGCCGACGTCGTCGCGAGCGCCGCCGAGCTCGGCCTGACGGCCGTCGTCGTCCCGCTGCTCTTGTCCGTCGGCTTCCACGTGCGCGTCGACATCGCCGCGGCGGTCGAGGACCGCCCCGCGACGGCGGCCCCACCGCTCGGACCCGACGCACGCCTCGTCGACGTGCTCGTCGATCGGCTGACCCAGGTGGGCCTCGCCCCGGGCGACACCGTGGTGCTCGCGGCGGCCGGGTCGACGGACCCCGCAGCGGCGGTCGCGGTCGAGGAGGTCGCCGCCGGTCTGGCGGCACGTCTCGGACGGCCCGTCACCGTGGGCTACGGCGCGGGCTCGACCCCGCGCGTGCCCGACGCGGTGGCCGCGGCGCGCGCCGAGAGCGCGGGACGCGTCGTGATCGCGTCGTACCTCCTCGCGCCCGGGTACTTCCACGACCGTGTGCTCGAGGCGGGCGCCGACCTGGTCAGCGCACCGCTCGCCCCCGACGACAGGATCGTCGCGATCGTGCTGGACCGGTACGAGGCCGCCGCCGCCCTGCTCAGAGGTAGCGCAGCGGGTCGAACTCCGCGAGCGGGATGATCCGCAGGCGCGGAAGCTGCACGTTGAAGGCGTGGACGTCGCTCTCGAGGTCGAACACCTCGAGCCCACGGTCGGTGAGCTGCGCGAGCGCGCTGGACGTGAACTCGCGGAACGCGAGCAGCCCGACGCGTCGGTCGGTGCCGAGCAGCGACTCGATCTCCGGCGTGAAGTCGCCGTCGTGGCTCGCCAGCAGGACGTCACCCTGGCGCGCGGCGAGCGCGGTCAGGGTGCGCTTGATGCCGATGTCGACGACCTTCTCGTAGCTCTCGCCCGCGAGGGGGATCGGTTGGTACCCGATCGCCATGAGCGCCTGCACGAACGACATCGGCATGGTGCCGTTCGAGGCGTTGAGGAAGAACAGCCCCTTGACCGGCTGGTCCCACGTGCGCTGCGCGAAGTCGAGGATCCGTTCCCAGCGCGGTCGCTGCTCGGGGGTCGGGCGGCCGTTGAGGATCGCGGAGCCGAGCGTCGCGTCGATGTTCTCGCCGTCGACCAGGACATACGTGGTGCGGCCGTCCTCGTTCGCCATCCGGCCAGCGTACGGCGTGACGGCCCGGCCGAGGCCGCGAACCCGGGGCCCGCGACTACGCAGGCTGGGCGACGAGGTCGATCACGAGGGCGACCGCGGGGCCGGACCCGGCCGGCACCTGCAGCAGCACGCGGCTGCCGAGCGGCACGCCGATCAGGCCCGCGAACGTGGGGTCGGTGGGAGCGACCGGGAAGACCTTGGGCGTGCCCGTCTGCCAGGTGCTCCCGATGCTCGTCCCGGTCCAGTCGACCCCCGCGGACTGACCCACGACCTTGCCCTCGGCCACGGGTGCCCCCGAGCCCCGGTAGAGCACCGTCGTCAGGACGTCAGCCGGCGTGGGGGTTCCCGCGGGCAGCGTCAGAGTGGCAGGGCCACCGGGCGGACCCGAGACCTGCGGGCCTGCGGTATCCCTCGCGGCGTCGTCGGGCACAGCGTCAGCCTGACCCGCGGCGTCGGCGCCGAACGCATCGACGAGGTCGACGACGAAGACGATGGTGTCGGTCGGCGCGATCCCCCTGGCTTTGTTGCCGCCCGTGCCGTACCCGTCGCCGGGGGGCACGCTCAGCAGGACGCGACTGCCGACCTTCTGGCCGGCGAGCCCCTTGGCCCAACCGCTGACGAGGTCGGCGAGCGCGGTCACGATGGGCGTCCCGGTGTCGTAGGTGCTGTCGAACACCGCGCCGCCCCACACCTGCCCGACGTACTCCGCGACGACCACGTCCTTGGCGGTGACCACGCGGCCGTCGCCTTCGACGAGCACCTGGGTGGCCAGCTCCGCGGGTGGACCCGACGACGGGAACGTCAGGACGGGCGGTTCACCGAAGTCCCCGGTCACGGTCGGCAGGACGGATCCCGCGGTGGCCGTCGTGCTCTGCGAGCCGGCGCCCGGGCTCGCTCCGTCCACGGCCTGGCTGTCGCTGCTGCAGGCTGTGACGGCGAGGGTCGCGGTCAGCAGCAGGCCGACGGCAACCGGAAGGTGACGACGCATGGACGGGCTCCGCTCTGCTGATCCCAGCGCTGGAACAGGCGCTGCTCGACCCCGCCGGTGCCGCGCGGCGCCGGGGCTACGGCGAAGCATGCCCTGCTCTGTCCCTGTCTGCGTGCCCGGAATCGCGGTGAGCCCGGATGCGTGCTGATTCATGCCCGCGGAGTGGGCTCGGTCACGTCGGCGGGGGGACCTCCGGCCCAAGAGATCCGGCGCGTCGGAGCGCACGATGGACAACGAGACGCGGTCAGTCGGACTGCGGCTCGCACGACGAGTCGAGCAGGAGGTGAACCCGATGAAGATCCTGGTCACGGTGGCGTCACGCCACGGTGCGACCAAGGAGATCGGCACGGCGATCGCCGCTGTGCTGTCGGCCGCGGGCCACAGCGTCGACGAGCTCGACCCCGCCCTGGTCACCGGGGTCACGGGGTACGACGCCGTCGTGCTCGGGTCGGCCGTCTACACGGCCCACTGGCTCCCCGCTGCGCGGGACTTCGCAGCGAAGTACGCCGACGACCTCGCACGCCGACCGGTCTGGATCTTCTCGTCGGGTCTGGCCACGCAGCC
Organism: Cellulomonas sp.; assembly: GCF_036279715.1. Classification (GTDB taxonomy): domain Bacteria; phylum Actinomycetota; class Actinomycetes; order Actinomycetales; family Cellulomonadaceae; genus Cellulomonas_A. Next base: position 20,137 of record NZ_DASUIR010000033.1, read on the forward strand.
GGCCGCGCGGGCCAACTCTCCCCACGAGATGCTCGCGCTGCGGGACACGCTGGGCGCTCGCGGGCACCGCAGCTTTGCGGGACGACTCGACCGCAGCGTCCTCGCGTTCACCGAGCGCTCGATCATCGCGGGGGCGCGTGCCCGCGAGGGGGACCACCGGGACTTCGGTGCGATCGCCGCCTGGGCCGGTCAGATCGCGGCCGCGCTCTCCGAGATGGTGGTCCGGACGGCCTGAGCGGTCCATCCGCCAGATCAGTCCAGCCGAGCTGCCACGCGGTCCCACAACGCGGGGCGGCGCAGCTGACGCAGCGACTCGGCGACGTCGGATGCGGTCGGACGGGACTCGGGCGCCATCGTCGTCATCGCCCGGAGGAGCGCGGACCAGCGCGGGCCGAGCCGGTCCGGGACGTCCGGCGTGTCGAGCAGGCGAGCCAGCGAGCTCGAGAGCGCGCCTCCCGGGTAGGCGCGGACGCCGGTGAGGCTCTCGAGCAGGACGAGTCCGAGCGAGTAGACGTCCGACGCCGGCCCGAGCGGCTGCGCGAGCGCCTGCTCCGGGCTCAGGTAGCTGGCAGTGCCTCGGGTCCGGTCGCTCATCGTGTGCTCGTCCAGCACGGCCGTCGGGCCGACCGCGATGCCGAAGTCCGCGAGCTTGGTCGTGACCGTGGGGCCGGCGACGTACCCGGACACCACGGGCTCCGCCGACAGGAGGATGTTCGCGGGCTTCACGTCGCGGTGCACGATGCCGGCGGCGTGCGCGTGCTCGAGCGCCTGCGCGAGCTGCTGGCCGACGTCGGCGGCCTGGTTCGGGCCGAGGGGTCCGCGGTCGAGCATCGTTGCCAGGGTGACCCCCTCGACGAGCTCCATCACGAGGTAGGCGAGCGGCTCGTGCGCGGGCCCGAGGTCGGCGCCCACGTCGAGCAGCGCCACGAGCCCGGGGTGCGCCAGCCCACCGAGGACGCGCGCCTCGGCTGCGAACCGCCGGATGTCCCGCGGGCGGACGTCCGCCAGGTCGACGACCTTGACGGCGACCGGCCGGGCGAGTCGCTCGTCGATGCCGCGGAAGACCGTGCTCGCCCCGCCTCGACCGATGGGCGCGAGCAGCTGGTAGCGGCGACCCAGCCACCAGTTGCGCAGTCCGTCGGCGTTCAGGGTGCCCACTGTGCTGTCGACCCCTTTCGAGCGCTCGTCGAGCGCGTCGTGCCCGTCGGCGTCCGGCGGGAATCGCTGCGGTGGCCCGAGGAAACGCTAGGCCGGACGAACCCCTCGCGCATCCCGACGCGGCCGGGTCGGCAGTCGACAACGGCGACTCGGCGACGACCAGCTCGGTCCGGCCGCCCGCGGGGCTCTGCCGGTGGGATGATGCTGCGGTGCCCACGACCGTGACCCCGACGTCTGTCGCGCCGTACGACGCGATCCTCCTCTACTCGTTCGGCGGGCCCAACGGTCCCGAGGACGTGCTGCCGTTCCTGCGCAACGTCACGCGCGGCAAGAACATCCCCGACGAGCGGCTGGCCGTGGTCGGCGAGCACTACGCCCACTTCGGTGGTCGCAGCCCGATCAACGCGCAGAACCTCGAGCTGCTCGAGGCGCTGCGCGGCGAGCTCGCCCGGCGCGGCGTGACCGTCCCGGTCGGCTGGGGCAACCGCAACTGGGAGCCATACACCGCCGACGCCCTCGCCGACCTGCGCGCCCAGGGTGCCAAGCGGGTCCTCGCGATCGTCACGAGCGCGTACGGCTCCTACTCCGGCTGCCGCCAGTACCGCGAGAACCTCGCGGCGACGCTCGTCAGCCTCGGCGCGACGACGCCCACGGGCGACGACGGCGGAGCGGGCCTCGTGGTCGACAAGCTCCGGCACTACCTCAACCACCCCGGGTTCGTGCGCGCGAACGTGGACGCGGTCGTGGAGGCGTACTCGACGCTCGCCGAGCGGACAGGTCGGTCGCCCGCCGAGGCGGCCGCGGCGCCGCTCGTGCTCGTCACGCACTCGATCCCGACGACCATGAACGAGGCGTCCGGCGCGCAGCGTCCCAGCTACCTGGACCAGCACCTCGACGTGGGCGCGCTCGTCGCGGCCCAGGTCGGCGAACGCCTCGGGCACCCGATGGAGTGGACGCTCGCGTTCTGCTCGCGCTCGGGCCCGCCGAGCCAGCCGTGGCTCGCGCCTGACGTCAACGACCTGCTCAGGGAGCGCGCCGCAGCCGGGATGCAGTCCGTCGTCCTCGCCCC
>NZ_DASUIR010000034.1:0-2221 GCF_036279715.1 Cellulomonas sp.
GAGCTGCTCTTCGTCGACGAGCTGAAGCAGTGGGAAGACCAGGGGATGGAAGTCCTCGTCACCGTCGACTATGGGCGGGAGTCGTGGCAGGGTCGCGTCGGTCTGGTGACGAAGCTCATCCCGCGCGCCGGGTTCGACCCGATGTCCACGCTCGCCCTCATCTGCGGCCCCGAGGTGATGATGCGGCACACGGCGCTCGCGCTCGTCGGGCGCGGTGTGCGTTCCAGCCGTATCCGGGTCTCCCTCGAGCGCAACATGCGCTGCGGGGTGGGCCTGTGCGGGCACTGCCAGTACCGCGAGCTGTTCGTCTGCGTCGACGGCCCGGTGCTGCCCTACGCGCAGGTCACTGGCCTGCTCGGACTCCGGGAGGTGTGACGTGACAGAGAATGGTCGACCGAAGCTGGCCGTCTGGAAGTTCGCCTCCTGCGACGGTTGTCAGCTCACCCTGCTCAACTGCGAGGACGAGCTCATCCCGCTGGCGGGAGCGGTGGAGATCGCCTACTTCCCCGAAGCCACCCGCGCCGTGGTCGAGGGGCCCTACGACGTCTCGCTCGTCGAGGGTTCGGTGACCACGCCCGCCGATGCAGAGCGGATCCAGGAGGTACGCCGGGCCTCCCGCCTCTTGGTCACGATCGGTGCCTGCGCCACGAGTGGAGGCATCCAGGCGCTGCGCAACTTCGCTGATGTCACCGAGTACCGCTCCATCGTCTATGCCCACCCTGAGTACGTCGAGACCCTCGCGCGTTCCACGCCCATCGCCGCGCACGTGACCGTCGACTATGAGCTGCACGGCTGCCCGGTCGACTCCACGCAGCTGCTGGAGGTTCTCGCCGCGTTCGTCCAGGGCCGCCGCCCGCGCATTCCGTCATACAGCGTGTGTGTTGAGTGCAAGCGTCGTGGGTCGCTCTGCGTCGCGGTTGCTCACGGGACTCCCTGTCTCGGGCCGGTCACGCTGGCCGGATGCGGCGCCCTCTGCCCGGCATTCGCGCGAGGCTGCTACGGCTGCTTCGGCCCGCAGGACACCGCGAACACGGAGTCGATGGCGGACCGCCTCAGCGTTCTCGGCATGGACGAGTCCCAGGTGCTCCGGGTGTTTCGCACCTTCAACGCCGGCGCCGAGGCGTTCCGGCGCGAGAGCGAACGGCACGACGGCGCACGGCAACACAACGAAAAGCACGAGAGCCAGCAGCATGAGGAGGCGACTCCATGACGCACAAGCTCAATCAGGGCGATCACGTCCTGCACGTGGACACCCTGGCCCGGGTCGAGGGCGAGGGAGGAATGCACGTCGTGGTCAAGGACGGCCTCGTCGCCGATGTGGAGCTGCGCATCTTCGAACCCCCGCGGTTCTTCGAGGCGTTCCTACGCGGCCGGGCCTGGACCGAGCCTCCGGACATCACGGCCCGCATCTGCGGAATCTGCCCGGTCGCCTACCAGATGAGCTCGTGCCTGGCGATCGAGGACGCCTGCGGCGTCACGGTTCCCGAGGAGATTCGCCTGCTGCGCCGGCTGCTGTACTGCGGCGAGTGGATCGAGAGTCACGCGTTGCACATCCACCTGCTGCACGCACCCGACTTCCTGGGCTATGCCGGGGCGATCGAGATGGCCGCCGACCATGGCGCCATCGTCGAGCGTGGGCTCCTGCTGAAGAAGACAGGCAACGCCCTCATGACTCTGGTCGGGGGACGGGCCATCCACCCCGTCAACGTCCGCGTCGGCGGCTTCTACCGCCTGCCGACCGTTGAGGAGCTCCACAGCATCCGTCCGGCGCTGGACCGGGCCCGCGACGACGCCGTCGCGACCGTCGCCCTCGTGGGCGGCCTCGAGTTCCCCGACATGGTGCAGCCCCAGGAGTACGTCGCGCTGCGGTCGCCGCACGGGTACCCGTTGGAGAGCGGCTCGGTGGTCACCAGCTCCGGTCGCGCCTTCGAGGTTGCCGACTTCGGCGCCAACGTTGTGGAGGAGCACGTCGCCAGGTCCAATGCGCTGCACGCGCACCTTGACGGCACGACGCCGTATGTCGTCGGGCCGCTGGCTCGCTACGCGCTCAACCACGACCAGCTGGGACCGATCGCACAACAGGCGGCACACGATGCAGGACTGGGCGACGAATGTCGAAACCCGTTCCAGTCAATCGTTGTTCGTGCCGTCGAGCTCGTACATGCCATCGACGAGGCAGCGCGGATCATCGACACGTGGGACGGCGCATCGGCCCCCTTCG
>NZ_DASUIR010000035.1:0-34158 GCF_036279715.1 Cellulomonas sp.
TGGCCGTCCGAGCGGCCGTTCCGAGGTCCGCGATCCCGTCGCCAACGCGAACCCCCGCAGAAGCGCTCCGCGCCGCGACCAGCCCGCCGCCTGCCGTGAGAGCAGCGAGCGCCGCGTCGGGAGCCAGGTGACCGATCGCACGCGCAGGGCTGGTGGCCCAGGTGTCGTAGTCGATGAGGTCCTTGCCGAGCTGGACGGGATCCTTGACCGCCGCGACGAGGCCGAGGGCCACGGCGGTGTCGGACGCCACGGTGCCGTCGGGGTCGAGCTGACGTCGGACGGAGCTGTGGTCCCAGACGAGGTGACCGAGCCCGCCGAACGACTCGGCGGCGCCGCGCCACAGCTCGGACCACTGGTAGCCGACCTGGTTCCACAGGCCCGGGCTGATCGGTGCGTCCACGCACGCGTCCAGGAGGGCGGCGGCTGCGTTGGTGGCGGAGCGATGAACCTGCGAGCGGGCATCATCCAGGGACGCGAGGGCGAGATGCTGGCCGGCCGTCGGGGTGATCGTGCCGAGGAGGTCGGGGGCCGCACACGCAGCGGCGGCGTCGAACGACCGGATCGCGGCCCGGGCCTGGTCCTGAGCCCACTCGAGGGTCGAGGCGTGGGTGTGCAGGGCGCTCGCCGCGCTGCCCATCGCGTTCGCCGCCACGAGGATGCGCGTCCGCATCGCCGTGGTCGTCTCGGAGAACGTCGACGCGGCTTTGCCGGTCCAGCCTCGCGCCTCGGTTCCACCGATGCCCTCGGCAACTGTCGTCAGCGTCTCAGCCGTCTCGTCCAGGGCTCGCGCATCGGACCGCACGGCGCCCGCGTCGCCGGGGATCAGGACCGCAGCATCGCGGGTGTCGCCCAGGCTCCTCGCGAGCACGCCGGTGTTCATTGCGGCGTCGACGGATCGCCTGCTGCCTCGGCGAGGCCGGCATCGATCTCCTCGAGCCATCCAGCCGTGGACACCAGGACCGTCCCGCTGGCTCGCACGTCGTCCGCGGTGGCGCGCAGGCCCCGCGCCCACCGCTCGGCGAAGCCGGAGGCCGCGCTCGCCAGCGACGGGTGACCGTAGCGGCTGCGCCGTGCCGCAAGGGCGGTGCCGTCGATGCCGCTGACCGTCGCGCCGTACTCGATGAGGAGCTCGCCCCTGCTGCGCAGCTCAGCCGTCTCGACCTGCAGATCTGCGGCCATGCGTGTCCCCCCGGTTGGTCTCGCTCTCTGAACCCGAGAGCAACCTAGGGGGATTCGTCCGGTGTGCGACGGTTGTCCACAACCCCGGTGTGACCGGGGCGGACGTCAGGAGTCGCGCGCGGTGAGGACGATCGGGCCGTCCTTGGTGATCGCGATGGTGTGCTCGGCATGCGCGGCGATCGAGCCGTCGGCCGTGCGGATGGTCCAGCCGTCGGGGTCGATGACGTACTCGTCGCCGCCCGCCATGAACCACGGCTCGATCGCGATGACCAGCCCCGGCTTGAGCTTCTGACCGGTCCCGGCGCGGCCGAGGTTCGGGACGTGCGGGTCCTCGTGCATCGTCCGGCCGACCCCGTGGCCCCCGAAGTCCGCGTTGATGCCGTACCCGGCCGCGCGCCCGACGGCGCCGATCGCCGCGGAGATGTCACCCATGCGGTTGCCGGGCCTCGCGGCGGCGATCCCGGCGGCGAGGGCCTTCTCGGTCGCCTCGATGAGCTTCGTCGCGGCTGCGGTCGGCGTGCCGACCTGGAACGTGATCGCGGAGTCGGCGACCCAGCCCTGCACCTGCGCGGCGAAGTCGACGCTCAGGACGTCCCCGTCGACCAGGACGTAGTCCGACGGCAGGCCGTGCAGCGCGGCGTCGTTGACCGACGTGCAGAGCACGCCCGGGTAGGGGATCGCGCCGAACGACGGGTGGTAGCCGAGGTAGACCGAGTGGGCGCCGGCCGCGTCGATGAGCGCATGCGCGTGGGCGTCGAGGTCACGCAGGCTCACGCCGGCCTTCGCGTAGTCGCGCAGCGACACGAGGACGCTCGCGATGAACTTCCCGGCAGGCCGCATGGCGTTGATCTCGGCAGGTGTCTTGAGCTGGCCCATGGGTCCAGACTCTCACCGTCCGGGGCGCCGTATGTCCGCGCGTCCGCGATCGGGGGCCGTTCACGGCGCCGGGCATGGGACAGCCCGTGGGCCGGTTCCCCTGACGGGTCCCTGCCGCGAAGGACGAGATCGCGGCTCCCACGGGCTGCGGTGACTGCCTGGTACTCGCTCGCCGCCCGACCCGGCAGGGGTCCAGGTGGCACTGCGGGGGGACCGAGTCAGTCCGTCCGAATGCTCGGGCGACTAGCGGACAGTCACCTCACGCGTCCCAAGAATCTTCACTCGGGGACCACCTCCTTTCCCATGTGGCGTCGACGGTACGTCCGCGGCGGGCGCCCGACAAGACCTTTCTCTGCCGGACGGCCGCCGCCGTCATCCCGTGACGTCGCCGCCGTCAGGCCGCCGTCGCCGTGCCCGACGACGCGCCCGTGGAGCCGGGTGCCGACGACGTCGGCGGACGCACGTGCACGAGGAACCGGGTGTACGCGGGCACCGTGAGGAACGTCGGGTACGCGTCGTCGAGCGCGACCTCGCGGAACAGCTCGGCCGCGTCGTCGTACCGGTCGCCCTCGAACCTCGGCAGCTCGTCGAGCACCGAGGTCAGGACGTCCTCGACCGAGTCACCGGTGAGCCGCGTCCCCTCGGCCGTGACGACCTCCTGGTGCACCCACTGCCAGATCTGCGACCGCGAGATCTCGGCGGTGGCCGCGTCCTCCATGAGGTTGTCGATCGCGACCGCACCGTTGCCGCGCAGCCACGCCTCGAGGTAGCGCACGCCGACCGACACGTTGCCGCGGACGCCGGCGTCCGACACCGCGCCGGGCTCGCTGCCTCCCGCGGACGGGATGTCGAGCAGCTCAGCGGCGGTGACGCGCACGTCCTCGCGCAGCCGGTCGCGCTGGTCGTGGCGGTCGCCGAGGACCTCGTCGAACACCGCGCGGGCGACCGGCACGAGGTCCGGGTGCGCGACCCACGTGCCGTCGTAGCCCTGACCGGCCTCGCGCTCCTTGTCGGCCTTGACCTGCGCGAGCGCCCGCTCGGTGACCTCGGGGTCGCGCCGGTTGGGGATGAAGGCCGACATGCCGCCGATGGCATGCGCACCGCGGCGGTGGCACGTCGCGACGAGCAGCTCGGTGTAGGCGCGCATGAACGGGACGGTCATCGTGATGCGGCCGCGGTCGGGCAGGACGAACCGGGGGCCGCGCGAGCGGAAGTTCTTGATGATGCTGAAGATGTAGTCCCAGCGACCCGCGTTGAGCCCCGCGCAGTGCTCGCGCAGCTCGTAGAGGATCTCCTCCATCTCGAACGCCGCCGTGATCGTCTCGATGAGGACCGTCGCGCGGATGGTGCCGCGCGGGATGCCGAGCCGGTCCTCGGTGAAGACGAACACGTCGTTCCACAGCCGCGCCTCGAGGTAGCCCTCGATCTTCGGCAGGTAGAGGTACGGCCCGCGGCCGCCGTCGATGAGCGCCTGGGCGTTGTGGAACAGGTAGAGGCCCGCGTCGACGAGGCTGCCCGACGCCGACGAGCGCTGGCCGGCCCGGTCCGTGAACCGCAGGTGCTTCTCGGCGAGGTGCCAGCCGCGCGGACGCATGACGATGGTCGGCGTCGTCGGCCCGACGCGGTACTCCTTGCCCTCGTCGGACGTGAAGTCGATCTGGCCGCGGATGGCCAGCGCGAGGTTGTGCTGGCCGCCGACGATGTTCTCCCACGTCGGCGCCGTGGCGTCCTCGAGGTCCGCGAGCCAGACGCGCGCGCCGGAGTTCAGCGCATTGATGGTCATCTTGCGGTCGGTCGGGCCGGTGATCTCCACGCGGCGGTCCTCGAGCCCCGGCCCCGGCCCGGCCACGCGCCACGTGGTGTCCTCGCGGAGGTGCCGGGTCTCGGGGCGGAAGTCGGGGTCGAGCCCGTTGGCGAACCGCTCCCTGCGGCGCTGGCGGGCCAGCAGCAGGTCGTGGCGCGAACCGGCGAACCGCGTGTGCAGCTCCGCGACGAACGCGAGCGCCTCGGGAGTCAGGATCTGCTCCGAGCCGGGCACGACGGGCCCGGTGATCTCGAGGGTCGGCGCTGCGACGGCCGTGGGACGGGTCGTGGTGGGCGTCAGCGTGGGCATGGCGTGCTCCTCTCGTGGTGCGGCGGTCTGTGCGGTGGGTGGTGCTGTGCGGCGTGCTTCGAGCCTCGGCTCGAGGACCTCGTACATCTCAGTGCGCGTGCGCGAACTGCGCGCTCTCGGTCGAGCCGGCGAGCGCGAGGGTCGCGCTGGCCGGGTTGAGCGCGGTGGCGACCCGGTCGAAGTAGCCGGTGCCGACCTCGCGCTGGTGACGGGTCGCGGTGTAGCCGTCGGCCTCGGACGCGAACTCGGCCTCCTGCAGCTCGACGTACGCGCTCATGCCGCGCTCGGCGTAGCCGCGGGCGAGGGAGAACATCGAGTGGTTGAGCGCGTGGAAGCCGGCCAGGGTGATGAACTGGAATGCGTAGCCGGAGGCCGCGAGCTCCTTCTGGAACCGCGCGATCGTCGAGTCGTCGAGGGCCGCGCGCCAGTTGAACGACGGCGAGCAGTTGTAGGCGAGCAGCTTGCCGGGGTGCCGGTCGTGGATGCGCTCGGCGAACTCCCGCGCGAGGTCCAGGTCGGGGGTAGAGGTCTCGACCCAGATCAGGTCCGCGTACTCGGCGTAGGCCATGGCCCGCGAGACGACCGGGTCGAGGCCCGGACGCACCCGGAAGTAGCCCTCGGCGGTCCGCTCGCCCGTGAGGAACGGCTCGTCGCGCGGGTCGACGTCGGACGTCAGCAGGTCGGCGCCGAGCGCGTCGGTGCGCGCGATGACGACGGTCGGCACGCCCGCGACGTCGGCCGCGAGCCGGGCCGCGCTCAGCGTGCGCACGTGCTGGCTCGTCGGGACGAGGACCTTGCCGCCGAGGTGGCCGCACTTCTTCTCGGCCGCGAGCTGGTCCTCCCAGTGCACGCCGGCCGCGCCGGCCTCGATCATCGACGCCATGAGCTCGTAGGCGTTGAGCGGGCCGCCGAACCCGGCCTCGGCGTCGGCGACGATCGGAGCGAGCCAGTCGCGGGTGCGCTCGCCCTCGGACGTCTCGATCTGGTCGGCCCGCAGCAGCGCGTTGTTGATGCGGCGCACGACGGCGGGGACGCTGTTCGCGGGGTAGAGGCTCTGGTCCGGGTACGTCTGACCGGACAGGTTCGCGTCGGCCGCGACCTGCCAGCCGGACAGGTAGATGGCCTCGAGGCCGGCCTTGACCTGCTGGACGGCCTGGTTGCCGGTGAGCGCCCCGAGCGCGGGGACCCACTCGCGGTTGTGGAGCAGGTCCCACAGGCGCTCGGCCCCCCTGCGGGCGAGCGTGTGCTCCTCGCGGACCGATCCACGCAGCGCGATGACGTCCTCGGCCGTGTAGTCGCGGCGGATGCCGGCCCAGCGGGGGTCGGTCGCCCACTGCTGGGCGAGCTCGGCCGCGGTCTGGGTCTGGTCGCCCGGGCGGGTCGTGGTGGGCTGGTGCGTCGACGACGTTGTCTCGTTCACGATGTCCCTCGATTTCCGGTTGCTGGCCTGGTGGAACCACTCTGCGGGAAGGTCAACAGGTCTTCACCGGTCAATCGTGCAGAAGATCGACGAAACTTCTGCTCGACAGAATCCGCGGGTTCTGGCACCGTCGAGGGATGGCGATCACCCCCACGCTCGCGCCCCTGCCCGACGACGCGGTCGACACGCTCGTCCTGGGCCGCCGCATCCGCCACCTGCGCACCGCACGCGGCCTGACGCTCGACGAGCTCGGCGCCGCGATCGGCCGGGCCGCGTCGCAGGTGTCCATGATCGAGAACGGCCACCGAGAGCCCAAGCTGTCGCTGCTCAGTCAGATCGCCGCCGCGCTGGGCGTGCCGGTCGCGGAGCTGCTGCGCGAGGAGGCCCCGAGCCGCCGCTCGGCACTCGAGGTCGAGCTCGAGCGGGCCCAGCGCGGTCCGCTGTTCGCGTCGCTGCAGATGCCGACGGTCAAGGTCGGCAAGTCGCTGCCGACCGACGCGCTCGAGGCCCTCGTCCGGCTCCAGGCGGAGGTCCAGCGGCTGCTCACCGAGAAGGCCGCGACGCCTGAGGAGGCCCGTCGCGCGAACGCCGAGCTGCGGGCGACGATGCGGGCGCAGGACAACTACTTCCCCGAGCTCGAGGATCACGCGCGCCGGCTGCTCGGGGCGGTCGAGCACCCCGGCGGTCCGCTCTCGCAGCGCGGGACCGCGGACATCGCCGCGCACCTCGGGTTCACGCTGCACTACGTCCACGACCTGCCGCACTCGACCCGCTCCGTGACGGACCTGGCGAACCGGCGGATCTACCTGCCGCACGGGCTCACGTCCTCGAGCGACCCGCGCTCCGCGCTGCTGCAGGCCATCGCGAGCTTCGTGCTCGGGCACGCCGAGCCCCGCGACTACGGGGACTTCCTGCGCCAGCGCGTCGAGACGAACTACCTGGCCGCCGCGCTCATGCTGCCCGAGGCCGGCGCCGCCGAGCTCATGCGGGAGGCCAAGGCCGAGCGCCGGCTGTCGGTCGAGGACCTGCGCGACGCGTATGCCGTGCCGTACGAGACCGCCGCCCACCGGTTCACCAACCTCGCGACCCGGCACCTCGACGTGCCCGTGCACTTCATGAAGGTCCACGAGAGCGGCACGCTGCACAAGGCGTACGAGAACGACGGCGTGCGGTTCCCGTCCGACCCGCTCGGCGCGATCGAGGGTCAGCCGGTGTGCAAGAACTGGACGGCGCGCATCGTGTTCTCGATCCCTGACCGGTTCAGCCCGTACTACCAGTACACGGACACCCCGACCGGCACGTTCTGGTGCACGTCGCGCGTGCAGGGCTCCTCCGAGGGCGACTTCTCGGTGTCCGTCGGCGTGCCGTTCCAGCACGTGCGCTGGTTCCGGGGTCGCGAGACGACCGAGCGTGCGGTCTCGCGGTGCCCCGACCCGACGTGCTGCCGCCAGGCACCGACCGAGCTGGCCGACCGGTGGGCCGACCGGGCCTGGCCGAGCGCCCGCCCGCACGCGAGCACCCTGGCCGCGCTGCCGACCGGGGCGTTCCCCGGCGTCGACACGACCGAGGTGTACGAGTTCCTGGACCGGCACGCGCCGCAGGGCTGACCGCCGCCCGGCGACGGTCGAAGGTCCCGGTTAAGTACGGTCTACGCCGTGAATACTCCGGAGACGGCCGCGCGCGGGTGCGGCCCACCACCGACCTGGAGGACCGCATGCCTGCCGAGAACGTCGAGATCGAGACCGGCCCCACGTCGCCGGCCGCCGCTGAGGGTCATGTCTGCGGCTGCCAGCACGACGAGTCCGAGGTCGTGCTCGACGTGCGGACGATCCCGCACGCCGTCCGCCACGCCGCGGTCCGCGGTGCGTTCAGCGCGATCCCGGTCGGCGGCACGATGGTGCTCGTCGCCCCGCACCGCCCGATGCCGTTGCTCGCGGAGCTCACCGCCGACGCGCACGGAGCGCTCGCGGTCGAGTTCGTCGTCGAGGAGCCGACGGAGTGCCACGTGCGCCTGACTCGGACCGCCTCCGTCGTCGCCTGACAACCCTCACGCCGAGACGAGCGCACCGTCCGCCGGCTGGGCCATCGTCGCACCAGCCGTCGGACGGAATCCGCGCGCGATCATCCACACCGCCAGCACCATCTCCTGGACGGCCAGGGGCATGAGCATCAGAACCTGCTCGGTCGAGCCCGCGCCGACGACGTCGTACATCGCGAGCAGGTCCGCGACGACGTACAGCGCGATCGCCGCGAGGCCCCACACCGCGATCCAGCGGGGGGCGAGGCGCGACCGGTAGAGCAGCGCGTAGAGCAGGACGGCGCCGCAGCCGAACACGACCGCGAGCACCGCGTCCACGGCGTCGCCGGCGAGCAGCAAGCCGCCGAGGCGCACCCCCACCGGGGACGTCGTGCCCGGACCTGCCGCCACGACTTCACCCACGGGCGCGAGGAGAAGCCAGCCGACCGCGAGGACGAGGTAGCAGGCCGTCTCGAGCGCCCCGCGCAGGACCAGGTAGCCGATGGCCAGCGCCTCGTTCACCCGGCGCAGCACCGGGAGCAGCACGACCGGGACGAACGCGAGCGACAGACCCATGACCAGCACCAGCAGGGCGCCGGTCACGGCCGCACCGGGGTGCTCCGCGGCGGCGGCCAACGGGTCGTGCGCGTCACGCAACCCACCGGTGACGACCATGCTGAGGATGCCGGCCACCGTCCCGGTGACGTAGAGGACTCCGGCGGCCACGGCAGCGGACCTGTCCGCTCGAACGGCGCCCGGCCGAGGCGCTCGCGGCTGACGGGCGTTCAGGCTCTCCCGGGGAGACAAGCTCTGCGACATCATCGGTCGTCCTCCAGATCGTGAACGCGTCGGCCGGTCGCCGACGCACTCTCAGCGTGGCGAGCCGCGCCCGGACCCACATCGGCCGCGTGGTGCGACGACCTCTCGGCCGCTGGGCCGGTGACGGGCTCGTCCTTTCGGCCGATGTGCGCCGGCGCGCGATCCCTAGGCTGGGAGGCGTGACGAGAGATGCGGTCCGGCCGCTCTGGGTCGAACCTCGAGCCCTCCAGCCGCCGGTCCGCGTCTGGCGCGACTGGGCCCTGGTCGGGGTGTTCGTCAGCGCAGCCGTCCTCGAGACCGTGCTGCGGCAGGACGCCCGCTGGTTCCCGCTGGGCTCCGTGGAGGCCGTGGCGCTGGCGTTCACGCTGCTGTGGCGACGGACCCGTCCGCTCGCGATGATCGCCGTCGGGTTCGGTGTCTCTGCCGTGGTGAGCCTCGCCGCGGTGGTCGGTCACGCGGGCGGACCGGTCGCCTTCGTCTCGATGGTCTACCTTCTGCTGCTCGTCTACGCGCTGTTCCGGTGGGGGTCCGGCGGTGCTGTGGCCATCGGGTCGCTCATCGCTCTCGCCTCCAGCGGTCTGGGAAGCGCTGTGGACCATGCGCAGGTCGGCGATGCGCTCTTCGGCGTCGTCATCCTCGCAATCCCCGCGGCTCTGGGTGCGTCCGTGCGGCTGCGTGCCACGACGCGACAGCGCGAGCTCGACCAGGTCCGCCTGCGCGAACGCGAGCAGCTGGCCCGCGAGCTGCACGACACGGTGGCGCACCACGTCTCGGCGATGGTGGTCCGCGCGCAGGCCGGACGCGTCGTCGCCGCGATGCGACCCGGGGCGGCGGTCGAGGCGCTCGAGGTCATCGAGGCCGAAGGTGCCCGCACCCTCGCAGAGATGCGGACGATGGTGGGGGTCCTGCGCGAGCCCCACGATGCCGAGGTGGTGCCGCAGCGCGGCGCGGCCGACATCGACCGTCTTGCCCGGCCGGCGGCGGCCGACGAGCCCGGCGTCGAGGTGCAGGTGTCCGGCGACCTGACGAACCTCAGCCCGTCGGTCGGGGCTGCGAGCTACCGCATCGCTCAGGAGGCGGTCACCAACGCGACGCGGCACGCCCGGCACGCCACGCGGATCGTCGTCCAGGTTGCCGGTGACCGGGACGACGTCCGCATGACAGTCAGCGACGACGGCGACCCGGTTACCGCCGGCCGGCCCCGAGGCGGGTTCGGCGTCGTGGGCATGACGGAACGGGCGGCGCTCCTCGGCGGGACGCTCCATGCCGGTCCTGGCCCCGACCGGGGCTGGGTAGTCGACGCGGTGCTCCCGCGGCGGGGGCCGACCCGATGAGCATCCGGGTGCTGATTGCCGACGACCACGACATCGTCCGGTCCGGGCTCCGGATGATCCTCGACGCCCAGCCGGGGATCGAGGTGGTCGCCGAGGCACGGGACGGCCGTGAAGCGGTCGCGCTCGCCCGTGCGCTGCGACCGGACGTGTGCCTGTTCGACATCCGCATGCCCGAGGTCAACGGGCTCGAGGCCACCCGGGCCCTCGCCGGACCGGACGTCGAGGACCCGATGGCGGTCGTGGTCATCACCACGTTCGACCTCGACGAGTACGTCCACGGCGCCCTCAAGGCGGGAGCCCGCGGGTTCCTGCTCAAGGACGCCGGGCCCGAGCTCCTCACCCAGGCGATCCATGCGGCGGCCAACGGCGAGGCGCTCATCGCGCCGAGCGTCACGGTCCGCCTGCTGGCAGCGTTCGCTGACCTGCAGACGGGTCCGCCGCCCGCCCAGCCCATCGAACGGCTCACAGCGCGGGAGGAGGAGGTGCTCCTGACCGTGGCCCAGGGCCTGACCAACGCCGAGATCGCCGGTGCGCTGTCGATCAGCCTCAGCACCGTCAAGACGCACCTCGCCAGCCTCATGGGCAAGCTCGGCGCGCGGAACCGCGTCGAGATCGCCCTGTGGGCCTACGAGACGAGACGCCTCACGACCTGAGCAGGTACGCCGAGCCGTGCGCTCGGCAGCTGGCCGGCACAGCTGTCGAGGGAACAGTCAGCTCGCGGCGGCGGCCCAGCTGTCGTCCCCGGCCAGCCGCTCCATCTGGAGGGCTGCCCACGGGCTCACGGGCACGTCGCCGGCGGCGATGAGGGCCCGGAACTCGTCGGGCGTCACCCACCGGTGGTTGGCGACCTCGGACGGGTCCGGCGTGACGGTGATGCCGGCGGGGACGCGCGCGAGGAACACCGGGCAGATCTCGTTCTCGACGATCCCGTTGTCCATGACCGCGCGGTAGCGGAAGTCCGGCAGCAGCGGGCTGACCTCGACGTCGCCGCGGATGCCGAGCTCGTGCCGCAGCCGTCGCAGCACCGCGCCGACCAGGTCCTCGTCGAGCCCGGGATGCCCGCAGCACGCGTTGGTCCAGACACCCGGCCAGGTGCGCTTGGCCGGTGCGCGCTGCGTGAGGAGCACGCGGCCGTCGCTGTCGACGACGTAGCAGGAGAACGCGAGGTGCAGCGGGGTGTCGGTGGTGTGGACCTCAGCCTTGAGCGCGGTACCGATGACCGCGCCCGACTCGTCGACCAGCACCACGTGCTCGTGGTCCGGCTCGACCGACCCGACGTGCCTGCCTGCCATCGTTGCCCCTGCCGTCGTGGTGGCCTCGCCGCCGCATGAGGGGACGATCGTAGCCAGAGCGGACGTCTTGGCGCCTGCTACGGCGTGACGAGCACCTGCACGAGCAGGATCTTGACGATGATCCCCAGCGCGAACAGCGCGGCGTACCCGCCCTCGACGCGCTCGTCGGTCACCCGCCCGCCCGCGTACGCCAGGACCGCCGGCTGCCCGACGAGACCCGCCAGCGCGCCGGCCGTGCGGGGGGCGCTCGCCCCGACGAGCCGCCCGCCGAGCACGAACACGACCGACGAGATCCCGACGACGGCGACCGCGAGGACGACGATGCGCAGCCCCGTCGCGGTGAACGCCTGCGCGGCGAACGCCTGGCCCGACGCGAGCCCGACAGCGGCAAGGAACAGCAGCAGCCCGAGCTGACGGATCGTGAGGTTCGCTGCGCGCGGCATGCCCCAGACCACCGGACCGGTCCGCTCGAGGCTCCCGAGGATCATCCCGACCACGAGCGGTCCCGCTGCGGACCCGAGCGCGAAGCTCGCGCCGCCCCCGAGGGGGATCGTGATGAGCCCGACCACGAGGCCGAGCGCCATCCCGATGCCGACCGTGAGCGCGTCGATCTCCGAGACCCGGTGCTCGGAGTCCCCGAGGTACCGGGACACCGCCGCGAGCTCCTCGCGCGGGACGACCGCGAGCACCCGGTCGCCCAGCTCGAGCGTGAGGTCGTCGCGCGCGAGCAGGTCGAGGTCCCCGCGCAGGACGCGGGTCAGGACGCCGCCGAACCGGTCGGGGAAGTCGAGCTCGGCGACGGTGCGGCCCGCGACCTTGCGGTCGGACACGACGAACCGCCGGAAGTCGACCGAGGTGCGGTCATCAGCGAGGTGCTCCTCGAGCCGGACGCCCAGGTGCGCCACGGCCGCGTCGACCGCCGGGCGTGGGCCGACGACGACGACGCGGTCGCCCGGCTGCAGCTGCTCGTCGTGGCCGACAACGCGCGTGCGACCGCCCCGCTCGAGGTAGGACAGCCGGACGTCCTGAGCCGCGAACCCCGGGACCTCGCTCAGCAGGGTCGGTCGCTGCACCTCGGCGCTCGTCGCGTCCAGGCCGACCCCGGCGGCGGGCTCAGGGTCGCGCGACGCGGGCCACCGGCGGTTGACGGTCAGCGCCACGACGAGGATCGCGACGGTCACCCCGACCGGGTAGGCGAGCGAGTACCCGACGGCTGGCTCCTGAGTGCCTGCGGCGACCGTCGCCGCGGCCAGCGCCGGGGTCGACGTGAGCGCACCGGTGAACGCACCGGCGCTGAGCGGGCCACTGAGCCCGAACGCCCCGCCGATCGCCGACGCGGTCCCGCCGGCGAGCGCGAGGGCCCCGATCCCGACCGCCATGAGCGGCAGCTGGCGACGCAGGTCCCGGAAGAACGTGCTCCCGGCCGCGAGGCCAACCGTGTAGACGAACAAGGCGAGGCCGAGCGTCTGGACCAGCCCGAGGCCGGCGCCAAGCCGCTTGTCGGTCGCCCCCAGCGCGAGGCCGACGAACAGGGCGCCCGCCGCGCCGAACCGGACCGGGCCGAACGGGATCGCGCCGACCGCGGTCCCGAGAGCCACGACCACGAAGATCGTCAGGAGCGGGGACCCCGCGAGCACGTCGAGCAGCGGCATGTCATCGCCTCGGCAGGGGGCGGCTGGTGGTCATGGGTCGACCGTATCGGCCGCCGGGGACGCCTGGTGGCGGCGTCCCGCGACACCACCCGCCGGTCGGGTCCGTACGCTGGCTCGATGCGCGCGCGAAGAGTGGTCGTCGGGGTGGTGGTCCTCGGCGTCCTCGCGGTCGGTGTGGTCGTGGCGGACCGCGCGGCGGCGTCGGCGGCCGAGCACCGCGTCGTCACCGAGATCGAAGCCCGGATGCAGGTCACCGGCACACCCCGCGTCGACGTCGGCGGGTTCCCCTTCCTGACCCAGCTCGTCGCCCGTTCGATCGACCGCACGACGGTCCACGCGGACGCCGTCACGTTCGACGGCGTCGAGGTGACCGACGTGGACCTCGACCTGCACGGGGTATCGGTCGCCAGCCCTGCCGTCGCCGACCGGCTGGTCGTCACCGGCACCCTGTCCCCGGCCACGCTCACACGGCTTGCCGCGAACAGCTCGGGCCTCGCGATCGAGCTCGGGGTCGACGGCGGCGCGCTGACCGCGTCGACCACGGTGCTCGGCGTCCCACTCGTCGCGCGCCTCGCCCCGCGCATCGAGGCCGGGGTGATCCGCGTGGACGTCACGACGGTGCGGCTCGGCCAGCTCGACGTCACGGTCGACACGCTCCCTTCGGCGCTCGCGGACGGTCTGCGCGGACTGCAGATCCCGGTCAACGGCCTGCCCGACGGCGTGGTGCTCACAGCGGTCGCGGTCGTGCCGGGCGGGGCACGCATCACCGCGACGGGCGCCGACGTGTCGCTCAACGCCCTGCGTTGATCGGCCTGCGTTGATCGGCCCGCCGTGACACGCCGGACCCGGGGATCTGGTTGGCTTCGCCCCGGAGGTGATCCGTGGACCTGATCACGCAGATCTGGGAGCGCGCGACGACGACGCAGGAACCGCCGTCGGGCGAGGTCGTGCTGCTCACGGCAGGGGTGGCGCTCGTGTGCCTCATCGTGCCGGCGCTGTGGCACCTGACCCGGCACGTCCTGACCATCGTCCACGAGAGCGCGCACGCGACGGTCGCGGTGGTGACCGGGCGGCGCCTCGCGGGCGTCCGGCTGCACTCCGACACGTCGGGCCTCACGCTCTCGGTCGGCAAGCCGCGCGGCCCCGGGATGATCGCCACGGCGTTCGCCGGGTACACCGGCCCCGCGGTGCTCGGGCTCGCCGCGGCGTGGGTGCTCGGACGCGGCTACGCCGTGGGCCTGCTCTGGCTGCTCGTGGTCGCTCTCGGGCTGCTGCTCGTCCAGATCCGCAACTGGTACGGGCTGTGGACAGTGCTCGTCAGCCTGGGCGCACTCGTGGCGATCACCTGGTGGGCCACCCCGGTGTGGCAGTCGGGGTTCGCCTACGGACTGACCTGGTTCCTGCTGCTCGGAGCCCCGCGTGCGGTCGTCGAGCTGCAGGCGTCCCGCCATCGAGCGCGCGGTGCACGCACGTCCGACGCCGACATCCTCGCGAGCCTGACGCATGTGCCGGGCCTGGTCTGGGTCGGGGCGTTCCTCGTCGTGACGCTCGGCGCGCTCGCCTGGGCGGCGACGCTGCTCGTGCGGTGACGCTGCACGTCAGGTAGCGCCGTTCAGGCGAGCGCGATCGTCCAGGGGTGCGGGCGCGCGCTCGGAGTCGGCTCGTCGGGCGCGACGACGTGAGCCGCGGCTACTCGTCGATCTGGTCGGACTCCATGCGTTCCGCGAGCGACTCCTCGGCCTCCACGGCGTTCTGCACGTGGCGACCCGTCCCGGTGCGGATGGTCACATCGCTCGGCTCGTCGATCTGGTCCGACTCGATCCGCTCCGCCATGGTCTCGTCGACCTCGGTCACGGGGTGGGCGTGCCCGGGCTCGCGCTCGCGCTCGTGGAGCTTGTCCGACTCGAGCCGCTCGGACATGGTCTGGTCGTCGGGTTCCATGAGCTACCTCGTCTCTGTGGGTGTCTCGGTGGGTCCTCGTCGCCTCATAGAAACCCGCGACCACCCGGCCCGCAACCGGCCACGAGGTGCACGCTCCTTTCCGCGACCCGCCGCAACCGTCGCGCGCCGGACGGGCATGTCGGTAGCCTCGACGCGATGCCTCCTGAGACCAGCGTGACCGCCACGGACCTCGAGGTCGACGCCGCCCCGGTCCTGTCCTACCCGATGGCCCACAACAGGTTGGCGGTCGTCAGCCGCATCGCCGTGCGACACCGCGGGCCCGCCGTCGCGGGGGCGAGCGTCCAGGTCGAGGTGCGCGACGTCGAGGGTCGCATCGGCACCGCGTGGGAGCGGCTCGTCGACCTGGCGCCCGACGCCGAGACGCAGCTCACGGACATCGACCTGCACCTCGACGCGGACGCGATGCTGCAGATCGAGGCCCAGCGGCCCGCGCAGGTCGTGGTGCGTGTGCTGGGCGACGGCGTGCTGCTCGCCGAGCGCTCGCTTCCGGTCGAGCTGCTCGCGGCCCGGCAGTGGGTCGCGGTGCCGCCCCTGCTCGCGACCGAGCTGCTCGCGGCGTTCGTCATGCCGAACCATCCGGCGGTCGCGGCGCTCGTCGCCGAGGCGTCGGACCTCCTCGTGGAGCGCACCGGGCGACCGGTGAGGCGGGCGTACGACGAGGGCCCCGAGCGGGTCGACGCCACGGTGCGCGCCCTGTTCGACGCGATGCAGGCCCGGCAGGTCCGCGCCATCGAGCCGCCCGCGAGCTGGTCCGAGGTCGGGCAGAAGGTCCGGACGCCCGACGAGGTCCTCGACGGCGGTTCCGGCACGTGCCTCGACACCGTCGTCGTCCTCGCGGCCGCGCTCGAGCTGATCGGCGTCCGCCCGCTGCTGTGGCTCGCCGAGGGCTACGCGTTCTGCGGCTACTGGCGTGAGGAGGCCGCTCTCGGCGCGATCGCCCAGACCGACCCGGGCGACGTCGCGGCGATCGTCAACCTCGTCGACCTCGGGCTGATCCGGCTCGTCGACCCGTCGCTCGTGACGGTGCGCGACGAGCCCGCGACGTTCGACCAGGCGCACCCTGCGGCGTACTCCCGGTGGCTGACCGGCGACCTGGGTCGGATCCTTGGCGTCGTCGACGTGTGGCGGGCGCGGCGGGCCGGTGTCCTACCGCTCCCGGCCCGGACGCTGGGTGCCGACGGGACGGTCGTGATCACGGAGTACCGCGCGCCCGAGCGGGCCGCGTTGACCGATGACCGGGTCCCGGCTGCTGGTGGCGCGCTGGGCGAGGCCGAGATGGTGCCGGCAGACCTCGGAGCCCCGGCAGCCGTGGGTACGGCGGAGGCCGCGGCCGAGCCCACGACACCGCCGGTGCCGGCGCGCGTGCGGCAGTGGAAGAACGCCCTGCTCGACCTGTCCCTGCGCAACCGGCTCCTCAACTTCACGCCGCGATCGGCGGTCGCGCTCGCGGTCCCCGCAGGTCACCTGGGGACGGTCGAGGACGCCCTGCACGGCGGCCACGCGGTCCACCTGCTCCCCGCCGACCAGCTCGACGAGGTCCAGGTCGCGCGCGGGATCCGCACCGGCCGCGACCTCCCGGGCGACCAGCGTGCCGAGCTGTTCGACCAGCGCACAGCGCTGTTCACCGACCTGCCGACCACGGCATACGCCGGCCGGCTGCGCGCCCTCGCGTACAAGGCACGCACGATCGTCGAGGAGACCGGCGCCAACAACCTGTACGTCGCGTTCGGCTCGCTCGTGTGGTCCCTCGACGGTCGCGAGCTGCGCTCGCCCCTGGTGCTGGTCCCGGTCCGGCTCGTGACACGGTCGAGGGAGCGCGCGTACCGCATCGAGCTCGACGAGGCCGGTGCGAGCACCCCCAACTACTGCCTGCTCGAGAAGCTGCGACAGGTGCACGGCCTGACCGTGCCGGGTCTCGCCGAGCCCACCGAGGACGGCGCCGGCATCGACCTGGCCGCGGCGCTGCTCGCGATGCGCACCGCGCTCGCGGCCGAGGACCTCGGGTACCGGGTCGAGGAGACCGTCGATCTCGCCGTCCTGCAGTTCGCGAAGTACCGGCTGTGGAAGGACCTCGACGAGAACTGGTCGGTGCTGGCCACCAACCCGCTGGTCAGGCACCTGATCGAGACGCCGACAGACCGGTTCGTCGACCCGGCAGCGCCGGGGGCGCCCGACGTCGACCCGGCGCGAACGGACCTCGACGAGCTCGCGGCGGCGTGCCCGGTGCCGGCCGACGCGTCCCAGCTGACCGCGGTGGCCGACGCGGTCGCGGGGCGGACCTTCGTGCTCGAGGGACCTCCCGGGACCGGCAAGTCGCAGACCATCACGAACCTGCTGACGCGCGCGGTCGCCGACGGCAAGCGGGTGCTGTTCGTCGCCGAGAAGCGTGCGGCCCTCGACGTCGTGCGGGCACGGCTCGACGAGGTCGGCCTCGGCCCGTTCTCGCTCGACCTGCACGACAAGGGCAGCAAGCCGTCCGCGGTGCGTGCCCAGGTACGAGCCGCGCTTGATCACTCCGCCGAGGTCGACGAGCAGGGCCTTGGGGCTGAGCTCGAGACACTGCGCGCGGCCCGGACCGCCCTGGCCCGGTACGCCGAGCGTCTGCACGCGCCGAACGGTGCGGGGCTGTCCTTCTACTCGGCGCGCACGAGCCTTCTCGCGCTCGGCGGCGGCGCTGTCGGCGGGGCGGCGCTCGGGCCTGTGCTCCCGGTCCCGGTCGACCTGCTCGACGCCGCGGGGGCCACGCGGCTCGCGAGCATCCGGCGCGCACTCGAGCTGCTCCCGGACACTGCCGAGCCGGCCCGTCCGCGGCCTGACCACCCGTGGGGGTTCGTCGGGCTCGCCGACCCGGCGCGGATCGACGTCCCGGCCGTGGCGCGTGCAGTCGGCGCGGTCGACGCCGCCCTGCGGACGGCGACCCTGCACGTCGGGCCTGCGACGCCCGCCCTGGGAACCGCTCGCCACCACGTGGACCTGGCGACGCTCGCCAACCTCGCCGCGGCCGACGGCGTGACGCTCGACGAGCTCGACGACACCCGCGCGCCCCGGTGGCGTGAGGCCGCCGAGGCCCTCGTCGACGAGGTGGCCGCGTTCGGGTCTGCGCCGCACCCCGGTCTCGAGCTCGTGGTGCCCGACGTGCTCGGGCTGCCGCTCGGCGAGCTCGCCGTCGAGGCGCACGCGGCGGCCGCGGGGAGCTGGTTCGTACGGCGCCGGCGTCTCGCAGCGATCGCCGACCACCTGCGACCGGGCCTGCGGCTCGGAGCGATCGTCAAGCCGGCCCGGGTCCCCGAGCTCACGGCGTCGCTCGCCGCGCTGCAGGCTGCAGCCGAGAACCTGGCGTTCCGCGCCGAGCAGCTCGCGGGGGTCGCGCTGCCCGCGACCTGGAACCCGATGGTGCCCGAGGCGCTCGACGAGCTCACGGCGCAGGTCGAGTGGCTGACGTGGGCGGGTGCGGCGGTCGACCCCGACGGTGACGACCCGACCGCCGACCCGTTCGTCCGGGCGCTGCGTGACCTGCTGTCCGACGGGGTGCGCGGCGCGATGGCGGTGGGGACGGTCGAGGCGCTCGACGAGCTCGCACGGGCGGCGACGGCGCTCATGACGACCGTGGCGTCGACGCCCGAACAGGTCGCGCGGTGGAGCGCGGACGTGGGCGTCGTGGGGCGCTGGATCGCGACCGCCGAGGGCCGGGCCGCACGGCCTGCGGACGATGCTGTGCCCGTCCGGCGCGGCGCGGATCGCGTCGCCGAGGTCGACCCCGTGCCCCTGACCCGCTGGGTCGCGTTCGTCGGGGCGCTCGAGCCGCTGCGGCACGCCCATCTGCTCGCCGCGCGCGAGGCGCTGCTCCTCGGAACCGTCGACTCGACGGCCGCGGTCAACGCGCTCGGTCGGGGCGTCGCGCTCGCGTCGGCTCGCGAGCGCCGCGTGGCCACCGGGCTCGACGGGTTCGACCCCCTGGTCCAGCAGCACACCATCGAGCGGTTCGCCACGTCGGCGCGCACGGTCCGCGACCTCCAGCGCGCGGCGATCCCCGGCGAGATCGTCCGGGCGCGAGCGTTCGATGCGGCCTCCGCCGTCGGGCAGATCGGTGCGCTCGGGCGCGAGCTCGCCCGGCAGCGCGGCGGGCTGGGCGTGCGCGGGCTCATGGCGACGTACGGGGACCTCATCACGCGCGTGCTGCCGTGCGTGCTCGTGAGCCCGGACTCCCTCGCCCGGTTCTTCCCCGTCCAGGAGCACCTGTTCGACCTCGTGGTGTTCGACGAGGCGTCGCAGATCCGCGTCGCGGACGCCGTCGGGGCCATGGGCCGGGCGGGCAGCGTCGTCGTCGTCGGCGACTCGCAGCAGCTGCCGCCGACGTCGTTCGCCGAGGTCAGTGGCGGGGACCCGCTCGACGACCCCGACGACGGCGTGCTCGGCGCCCTGACCGTCGAGGACGAGGAGAGCATCCTGTCCGAGTGCGTCCAGGCGCGTGTGCCGCGGCACTGGCTGAGCTGGCACTACCGGAGCCAGGACGAGTCGCTCATCGCGTTCAGCAACCACCAGTACTACGAGGACCGGCTCAGCTCCTTCCCCGCGCCGTCGTCCGGTGCGGCCGACCCCGGCCCCGGTGGGTACGGAGTCAGCCTCGTGCGCGTGGACGGGACGTTCCACCGCTCGGCCCGACGCGAGGACGGGACCAGCGGCCTCCCGCGCACCAACCCCGTCGAGGCACAGGCTGTCGTCGAGGAGATCCGGCGCCGGTTCGACGCGCAGCCCGGGCGGGTGCCGTCGCTCGGCGTCGTGACGTTCAACGCCCAGCAGCGGACGCTCATCGAGTCGATGCTGCGGGACTCCGGCGACGACCGGCTCGTCGAGGCCCTCGACGGCCGCGCACCAGACGGTGCCGGCGCCGACGCCAACGGGTCCGCCGCTGCGACGGCCAGCGGCGAGGGACTGTTCGTCAAGAACCTCGAGAACGTCCAGGGTGACGAGCGCGACACGATCCTCTTCTCGACCGCGTTCTCCGTGAACGATCGGGGCTACCTGCCCCTCAACTTCGGGCCGCTCAACCGCGACGGCGGTGAGCGCCGGCTCAACGTGGCCATCACCCGGGCGCGGCGTCAGGTCGTCGTGTTCACGTCGTTCGACCCCGAGCAGCTGCGCGCCGAGGAGACGCAGAGCGTCGGGATCAAGCACCTGCGCGCCTACCTCGACCTGGCGGCGACCGGCTCCCGGACGGTCTCGGTCGCGGGCCGGCGCCCGGCCGTCGTCGACCGGCACCGCGAGCAGGTCGCCGACGCGCTGCGGGTGCGCGGGTACGTGGTCCGGACCGACGTGGGCCTCTCGGAGTTCCGCATCGACCTCGTGATCGCCGACCCGAGCGCCCCCGACCGTCCGCTCGTCGCGGTTCTGCTCGATGGGCCCGGATGGGCCGCGCGGCGCACGGTCGGTGACCGCGACGGCCTGCCGCTCGAGGTGCTCGGACGGATGCTGCGGTGGCCCGCGGTCGAGCGCGTCTGGCTGCCCGCGTGGCTCGCCGAACCGGGTGACGTGCTCGACGACCTCATCGCGGCCGTCGAGGTGGCCGCCGCCGATGTTCCACGTGAAACCGCTGGTCAGGTGCATGTTTCCGGGCTTGTTCGGGAATCCGACCTGCGGCGAGCGATCTCGTCGCTGCCCCGGCCGGCGCCGGATCAGCCCGAGCCGAGGATTCAAGCCGAACGGGCCGTCCTGCCCGAGCCCGCCAGCCTGGCTGACTCGACGGTCGACCCCGAGCCTGCGGTCTTGGCCGAGCCGGCGGTCCTGCCTGGCCCGGCAGCTTCGGCTGAGTCGGCGGGCTCGCCCGAGCCGACGGAGCAGCCTCAGCCGGCGGAGCCGGCGCCCTTCGCACCGTGGGAGCCGCGGGTCGCTGGCGATCGAACGGTCCTCGACGGACTGCCCGGCGACCGAGCCGCCGGCCAGGTCCGCGCGGTCATCGACGAGGTCGTCGCGGCCGAGGGACCGGTGCACCTCGACCGGCTCACGCGCCTCGTCGCTACGGCGTTCGGCCTGCCACGCATGACCCCGGCGCGCGTTTCCGCGATCACCGCGCAGGTGCCGCCGGACCTCCTCGCGGGCGGTGCACCGACCGGACGGGACGGCGCGGCCGGCGACGCCGAGAGCTTTGCGTGGCCGCGTGGTCTCGACCGCGCGACCTGGACGGGCTACCGGCGTGCTGCCCCGGGGACGACGCGGGCGCTCGAGCAGGTTCCGACGCGCGAGATCGCGAACGTCATGGTCGCACTCGTCCGGGCGTCCGCCGGGGTGGCCGAGGCCGAGCTGCTGCGCGCGACGCTCGCCGTGCTCGGCCGGGCACGCCTGACGGAGGCGAACCGCACGCGGCTGCTGGCGGCTCTCGGAACGGCCGTCGACGCCGGCCGGGTGCAGGTGTCGCCTGACGGGTTCGTCACCACGCTCTGACCGGTGTGCGCCCACCGCGAAGCGGGCTGAAGACGTAGGCCCTGACACGCCGAGGTGCGCCTGCTGCTGGACTCACGGCGCCCTGACCGCTGCGACGACGCACCGGTCGAGCTGGCGCCGCATCGCGTCGCGCTCGGCGGCCGTGACCCACAGGCCGTACGCCGCCTTCACGCGCACCTGCCGCAGCACGTACACGCAGCGGTAGCCCGTGTTGGGCGGCAGCCAGGTCGCGGCGTCGCCCGCGCCCTTCTCCTGGTTGAGCGGACCGTCGACCGCGAGCAGGTTGGCCCGGTCGTTGGCGAACGCTTCGCGGGTCTCGGGAGCCCACTGCTGGGCGCCGGTCTGCCAGGCGTCGGCCAGCGCGACGACGTGGTCGATCTGCACGGCCGCGCTGCCTGCGCCCCGCACGAACTGCCGCACCTCACCGCTGTACGGGTCGTCGAGAGTCCCGGCCAGGACGACGCAGTCATGGGTCCCGGGCTTGAAGGTCGCACCCGTCAGGTCCCGCGCGAGGATGTCGTTGCGCGTGTCGCAGCCGTTGCGGTCGACGTCCGCCCAGGCCTGACCGAATGCGCTGCGGTCGTAGCCGGTCGTCGGCGCGCGGCCCTTGACGGGCAGAGCAGCCAGCGCGGACCGTCCCGACGCGAGGTCGGCTGCGGAGACGGGGTAGCGCGCCGCCTCGACGGCCTGCGTCCAGGCGGGGAGCCCGAGCCCCACGCCGACCGTCGCGACGAGGACGGCAACCCACCACAGCGTCCGCGTGCGTCGGCGTCTCGACCCCCGCGCGTGGGGGAGCCCCGACGTCCGTCGCTGCGGCCAGCGAGCGTTCCACGGGTCGCGATCGGGGTTCGGCACCCCCGCAGGCTGCCACGCCCCGCTGACACGGCAAGAACCGCGCCGCGGGTCGGTCAACCGATGCGGCCAGGCGCGGGGGTGTGGGTGGTCGATCAGTTCTTGATGTCGACGCCGCCCATGATCGCGGTGATGTGCACGACGAGCTCAGGGGCGTCGGGCCCCGGCTGCTGCGAGGTCTTGTCCTCCCACCCGCCGAGCAGCGGCAGTCCGCCCACCCGGATCCGCCAGGTCGGGGGCACCTTGATGTCGACGCCGCCCCAGAAGACGAAGACCGAGATCTCGGCTCGGTCGACGATGTCGGCCTCACGCAGGTCGGCGCTGATCCCGCCCATGATCGCGCTCAGGCTGCCGCCCCTGAAGTCGTGGCTCGTGGTGCGGCGCTCGGACCCCCACCAGATGACTGCAGAGTTGATGGTCTTGTCCTCGCCCCCTCGTGTGCCCAGCCCCATGAGCACGGTGATGCCGAAGAGGATGATCGCGAGTGGCCAGACGATCGACCACAGGTCGACCGTGATGAGCCCGAGCGTGCTGAGCTGCAGGAGCACGCCGACGGCGATGACGGTGACGGGCCCGATCCAGGCCCGAGGCACCGAGGCGAGCGCCGCCACCCCGGCCAGCACGATGAGCAGCGGCCACCACGTCGCGACGAGCTTGCCGAGGTCGACATCGACGGCGCCCACCTGCACGAGCAGCGCGCTCACGCCGACAGCGATGATGAGGAGACCGACGAGGACCTGGGACAGCGGCCGCTGGTTCACCCCTGCACGCTAGCGCGCAGGGGTGGTGCACGGCGGGCGGATCGGCACGCATCGGGCACCCCCTCAGAACCGCCGCCGCGGCTACCCGCTTACTCTGGGCGTCATGCCCGCAGGTGCACCCGTCAGTCGCCGCGCTGTCCTGACGGGAGCCGTCGTCCTGGTGGGCGCCGGAGCGCTCGGTGCCGCGGGGGTCGCGACCGGCGTCGTGCCCGGATCGGCCGGGATCCGCCGCCGCCTCGGCCTCGACGGGCCCGACGGCGAGGTCCCGGACGTGGTGGCGGGCACCGTGACGACGCGCAGCGTCGAGTCGGCCGCGCGCGGTGCCCGGGTGAGCCTCGCGACGATGTCGCCCGCAGGGGTCGGCGCGGCCGGGCTCCCGGTCCTGCTGGCGCTGCACGGCCGCGGCGCGAACGCCCAGACGCTCGTCGACCTCGGGCTGCCCGAGTTCCTGACCGCGGCGGTGCAGGCCGGTGCCGCGCCGTTCGCGATCGCGGCCGTCGACGGCGGCGACCGCTACTGGCACAGGGTCGGGTCCGACGACCCGCAGGCCATGCTGCGCGACGAGGTCCCCGGCTGGCTCGGGGACGCCGGGTTCGGCACGGTGTTCGGCGCGCTCGGGATCTCGATGGGTGCGTTCGGCGCGCTGCTGTGGGCACGGCTCGCCGCGAAGCCCCCCGCGGCCGTCATCGCCCTCAGTCCCGCGCTGTTCCGTAGCTGGGGTGACGCGAAGGTGCGCGACGTCTTCGTGGACCAGGCCGACTGGACCGCGTCCGAACCCCTGCGGCACCTGGACGCGATCGACGGCTCGACTCTCGGGGTGTGGTGCGGCACCGAGGACCCGTTCGTGGCGGCCGCGCGCGAGCTCGCCGCCGGGACCGGGGCGGCTGCCGCACACTTCGACCCCGGCGCCCACACCGAGGGCTACTGGCGCCGCGTGCTCCCGGATGCGCTGGCGTTCGCCGCGGCTGCGGTTCCGCGCGCCTGAGCGGCCAGGACCCGGCGGGCGCCCAGCGATCAGCGTGCCGGCGTGCCCGTCGCGCACAGCCCGATGAACGCCCCGAGCTCCTCCAGCCCGTCGGGCGTCGTCGGTAGGTAGTCGGTGAGCGCCGTCGAGCGCACGACGACCGCGCACCACTGCCCGCGCGACACCGCCACGTTGACCCGGTTCCGGTCGAGCAGGAACTCCATGCCGCGCGGCACGTCGTCGGGCGAGGAGGCGGCCATCGACACGAGCACGACGGGCGCCTCCTGGCCCTGGAACTTGTCCACCGTCCCGACCCGGACCGCGCGCAGCCCGGCGGCGTCGAGGGCGCGGCGGACCGTCCACACCTGGGCGTTGTAGGCGGCAACGACCATCACGTCACCCTGGGCGAGCGGCCGGTCGACCGCGAGGGCGGGGGCATCCCGGCGCGGGTCGATCCAACGCCGCCCGATGACGTCGCGAGCGAGCCGCACGACGACGTCTGCCTCCTCGACCGAGGAGACCGCGTTGCCGGTGTGCTCGACCCGCACGCAGTGCACGCCCGGGTCGATCCCGTCGAGCGATCGCTCGGCAGCGGCGTCGACGCTGGTCAGCCGGCCGTCGTAGGACAGCTGCGAGACCGCGGCGCACAGTACCGGGTGCATCCGCCAGCTGCGCGCGAGGAAGTAGCCGAGCTCGTCGGGCAGGGTGTCGTGACCGTCGGTGAGCCAGCCCAGCGCTGAGCGGTCGACGGGTTCGGGGTGGGTGCCCTGGGTGACTTGCGGCAGCTGCTGCGGGTCGCCGAGCAGCAGGAGGTTCCGCGCCGCGACCGACACGGCGACGGTGTCGGCAAGAGCGAACTGCCCGGCCTCGTCGATGACGAGCAGGTCGAGCGGCGCACCCGGCAGTCGCGTGGTGTTGGTGAAGTCCCAGGCCGTCCCGCCGACGACGTACCCGCCGGACTGCGCCGCGTAGAACCGTCCGAACGCGGTGTCGGGTGCGAGGCTGCACCAGGACGTGACCGGTCCGGGCGTGCCGTTGGGCTTCTTGCCCAGCTGCGCAGCGGGCACGCCTGCCCCGGCGATCGCGGTCAGCATGTTCTCGACGACGGCGTGCGACTGCGCGACGACCCCGATGTGCCAGCCCTCGTCGACGAGAGCGGCGATGACCCGGGCCCCCGTGTAGGTCTTGCCGGTGCCTGGTGGACCCTGGACGGCGAGGTAGGAGCCGTCGAGATCGAGCACCGCCGTCGTGATCGCGTCGATGTACCCGCATGGCCCCTCGATCACCCCGGGGAGGGCGTGCCCGCTCCGGGTACGTGGGGGTACACGCCGCAGCAGGTCGAGAGCCGGCTGATCGGGAAGGGCGGGCAGGCCCGCGGCGACGTGCTCGGCGAGCTCACGGATCACGCGCGCGATGCCCGCCGTCTTGGGCGGTGCGTTCGGGGCGAGGGCCATCGGGAGGCAGTCGTGGCGGGCGTGGGCCATCGCGGGCTGGTCCGCGACGACGAGGACGTCGCGGAGCGCGGAGCGCGGGCCGTCTGTGTGCGCTCGCGTGTGCGCGTCCGTGCCGAGGGCGTCGGCTGCGCCGTCGTCGGCCTCGACGCCGACCTCCAGCACCGTGATCCCCGCGGTCCACCCGCGGGTGCCGCGCACGCTGGTGTGCGCACCCGGCGGCAGCGGCGCGTCGTACAGGGTGTAGGGCTCGGCGCCGATGCGCAGGTCGCTGCCGGGCTCGATCCGCCCGACCATCCGGAGCCGACGCCGCGCGGCCCTCTTGCCCGCCGGGACGTGCCACGGCTCGATGACGCTCACCGAGTCGGCGACGAAGGTGCTGCGCTTGTCCGTCCACTCGTCAGGGTCGCTGATGAGGCGGTCGTAGTGCGCCCACCAGAACGGCTTCTCCTCGCGCTGGTGGTACCCCAGACAGGCTGCGAGCATCGCGACGGCTTGCTGGTCCGGTGTGCGCCCCGCGACCGGGACGCCCAGCGGCGCGGGCGCCTGCAGGCCGAGGGGCTCGCGGTCCCCAGGTCGACCGGGCTCGTCCTCGGTCATGCGCCCGACGCGCCGATCGACCGGTCGTCGGCGAACGCGAGGAGCTCGTCGACGAGCGGGTCACCGTCAGCCTGGGCGTCGACCGAGCCCTCGTCCGAGGCGTCGGGAGGAACGGTCGCGTGCGGCGTCACTCCCTGCTCGGCGGCGCGTGCGAGCAGCCAGTCGCGCAGCCGCAGCGTCGAGACGCAGTCGTACTCGTTGTAGACCGCGATCTGCTCGATCCGCTTCTCCCACCCCACCAGGTCGCCCGCGTCCCGGAGCGCGCAGGCGTCGGCGTACTCGACGATCGAGTCGCCGGCCGTCGTCACCCCGCCCTCGTCGCGCGCGGTGTCCATGTAGAGCGGCTCGAGCTTCTTGATCGAGTACGAGCGCTGCCCGGTGCGCAGGCTCGCGCGGACCGTCGCGTAGAGGTCGACGAGCACGCCGCGCCGCAGGAGGTCGTCGACAGTGGCCTCGCCGACCCCATGCCGGCCGGCCAGCCGCTGGAGGGCCGACTTCTCGTAGGGCGCGTAGTGGTAGATGTGCAGGTCAGGGTGTACCGCGAGGCGAGCACCGACGTAGTCGAGGAAGTCGACCAGCGCCTGCCTCTCCTGGGCGCGGTCATGGGCCCAGAACGGGCGGAAGACCGGCACCGCGTCGGGCGTGGCGGGGGTCTCGACGACGCCGAACAGGTACTCCAGGCCCCACACCGTCGAGTCGGGCTCGGCCCACAGCGGGTCACCCTCGAAGTCGAAGAAGATGTCGCCGGGGTCAGGCAGGGGAAGCGTGCCGACGACGGCGGGCGCGAACAGCTCGAACTCGACCTGCCGCGGTGCGGCCTCGGCTGGCTCAGCGGGCGACTGCCTGACCTGCAGCCGGGCCTGCGCCCGCAGCGACGTGAGCGTCGCTGCGCCGATCCCCGCGACCGACCCGGCGCTCGCGGCGAGCTCGTCGATCGTGCGGATCCCGTCGTCGTGCAGGCGGGCCCGCTGCGTCGAGCGCAGGCCCGCGACCAGCAGCACGTCCCGGGTCCGCTCGATCTCGGGGGAGCACACGTCGCAGCGGCCGCACGCGCGGAAGCGCACGTCGCCCCAGACGACCGGGGCGTCGTCGGCCACGTGGGTCGCGAGGATCGAGAGCAGGCGGTCTTCGC
The DNA here is from genome assembly GCF_036279715.1 of Cellulomonas sp. Classification (GTDB taxonomy): domain Bacteria; phylum Actinomycetota; class Actinomycetes; order Actinomycetales; family Cellulomonadaceae; genus Cellulomonas_A. Next base: position 26,863 of record NZ_DASUIR010000035.1, read on the forward strand.
GCTCGCGGTAGACCGGCACGAGGTCGTCGAGGCGGTGGCTCGTCACGGTGCGGTCGCCGAGGATCAGGTGCACGTCGGGCGCGACGCGGACCCCGTCGGCGCGCAGGTGGTCGCCGTACGCGGCGAGCTGGAGGAGCGCGGGGATCTTGGCGTGCCGGGCGAGCTTGGCGTCGTACACCGCGTAATACGGAGACTCGGCGCCGAGCTCGGCCTCCCGGTCCCGCACGAGGAAGTCGGCCCACCCGCTGAACCGGCCGTCGAAGAACCCGGCCTGATAGACCACGTCCGCCCCCGCGCCCAGCGCGGCGAGCGTCTCCTGGTGTGCCGCCTCGAGCGCGAACCGGTCGCGCGCGAGCCGGCCTGCCGGCCGTTCGATCTCGACGACGCCGGTGCCCGCCGACGGGTCCCACGGACCGAGGTCGTCGCGGAGCTGCTGGAGCACGCGCTGCTCGTGGGCGCCGCCGAGGACGGCCGCCCGTGCGAGCATCGCGTCGGCCGCGGGCTCGACCGGCTCTGCCCGTCCGAGCTTCGCGTCGAGCACCCGCAGAACCGCGTACTCGCAGGTCGCGGCGGCCGTGAGGTCGCTCGCGCTGTGGACGATCGCACCGTCGTCGAGCAGGAACATGCCCCGACCGTAGCGGCCAGGTCCGACGCTCGTACGCTGGTGTGATGACCCTCGCGGTGGGCGTGGTGGTCGCGGCTCTCGTCGCCGTGGGCATCGCGCAGCTCACGTCGCACCGCGGCGCGCGGCGCGACGGTGCGGACTCGGCGGTGTCCGGGATGCTCGGCGAGCTCATCGACGTGTTCCAGCCGAGCCGCAGCAACGTGACGCGCGAGCGCGAGTGGCAGCGGACGGCCATCGTCCAGCGACCCTCCGAGGCGCCGCCGTTCGACGTCGACCTGGACGCCGGGGTCGTGCGGATCAGACCGGACGAGCCGAACGACCCCGTCGCGTAGTCCGCTCGGCAGCTCCCTTGTCTTCCCGCGGCGTCTTGCACTACCGTCTACCTTGCAATACCAGGATGCAGGCGATGCACGCGGGGAACGACGAGCGGGCGGCGAAGGGAGCGAGCATGGCCATCAGCGAGGCGATCCCGTCCCAGTTCCGCAAGGGCGTCGTCGAGCTCGCGATCCTCGCCCTCCTGCACGACGGTGAGGCCTACGGTGCCGAGATCGTCGACCGGCTCGGCGCCTACCCCGGCCTCGCGATCAGCGCGGGCACGGCCTACCCGCTCCTGTCCCGGCTGAAGAAGTCCGGCCTCATCACCTCGGTGTGGCGCGAGTCGCCGGCCGGGCCTCCCCGCAAGTACTACCGGCTGTCGGTCGACGGTGACGACGCGTTCGGCAGCATGGCGAAGGCGTGGGTCGACCTGCGGGACGCGATGGACAGCCTCCTGCGCGGGGGGAGCAGGCCATGACGGGCAACGACGTCTCCGCCGCGATCGACCAGTACTTCCTGCGCTTCCGGGTCGCCGTCCTGGCCTCGGGCAAGCGCGTCGACGACGACACGGTCGACGACCTGCGCGCCCACGTGGTCGACCGTGTGGGTGACGCCGGGAGCCTGGCCGACGTCACCCACGTGCTCGCCGAGCTCGGCACCCCGCAAGCCCTCGCCGCCGAGGTCACCGCCGCGAGCCCGCAGGACGACGGCCCCGCGCGCCGCCACATCGCGTCCCACGGCCGGCTCCTCGGCGTCCCGTACGACGTGCGTCCGCCCAGCTCAGCGCGCGAGGCGAGCCGGTGGTGGAACCCCCTCGACCGCCGCGTGCTCGTCCCGAAGTCGTGGGGCGTCGGGTGGACCGTCAACGTCGGCGCGCTCGCGGTGCGTACCGGGGTCGTCCGGCCCGACGACGAGGACGTGCCCTTCGGTGCCGTCCCGCCGCGTACGGTCGCGGCGACCCTGGCGGCACCCGTCGCAGTCCTCGCTGCGGTCGGGACGCTCGCCGCGGTGAGCTGGCGCCGCCTCCCGGCGACCGTGCCGACGAGGTGGAGCCTGTCCGGTGACGTGACGGCCGAGGGCGCACGCGCGTCCACCGTGCTCGGCCTGGTCGGTCTCGCTGCCGTCCCGACGGCGATGGCCGCGGCGGTCCACGCACGCCGGAGCCCCGCGCTCGACCGGGTCGCGGCGTCGGCGGAGAGCCTGCTGCTCGCGACGACGGCCTTGTCGGTGCTCGCACAGACCGTCCACACCGCCCGCGGCCGCAGCGGCGTCTGGCCCTTGTGGGTGGGCCGGGCCGCGAGCGCGGCACTGCCGTTCGCTCTGCTCGTCGGGGTGTCCCGCGTCGGGCGCACCGCGGAACAACGCCTTGACCTGTCCACCCACTCGATGAACGGACCTCTCGCATGAACACCGACCTGTCGACCCTGCCGGGAGGGATGGTGGCGGCGCTCGTCGTGCTCGTCATCATCCAGCTCACGCTCGACGTCGTCGCCCTGATCGACCTGTACCGCCGGCCTGCGGACCGGGTGGTCTCGGGCAACAAGTGGATCTGGCTCGCGGTGATCCTGCTGGTCAGCCTCATCGGCGCGATCCTCTACCTCGTCGTGGGCCGCGTGAAGACCGAGACCGCCGTCGCGCCGCCCACGTCGCGCCCGGCCCCGACCGAGTCCATCGCCGACGCCCTCTACGGCAAGCGCGACGACACCGACCCCCGATGACCGCCGCGATCCGGACCACGGCGCTGACCAAGACCTACGGCGACAAGAACGCGCTCGACGCCATGGACCTGACCGTCCCTGAGGGGTCGGTGTTCGGGTTCCTCGGCGCGAACGGCGCCGGCAAGACGACGACGCTGCGTCTGCTGACCGGCCTCGCGCGCCCCACGAGCGGCAGGGTCGAGGTCCTCGGGCACGACGTCGCCACCGCAGGCAACGCCGTCCGCGCCGAGATCGGGTTCCTGCCCGACGTGCCCGGCTTCTACGACTGGATGACCGCGCCCGAGCTGCTGCGGTTCGCCGGCGGCCTGTTCGGCCTCGGCGGTCACGTGCTCGACAGCCGCGTCGAGATGCTGCTCGACCTCGCCGGGCTCACCGGTGTCACGACGACCGTCGGCGGGTACTCCCGCGGCATGAAGCAGCGGCTCGGCGTCGCGCAGTCCCTCGTGAACGCACCCCGGCTGCTGCTGCTCGACGAGCCGACCAGCGCGCTCGACCCGATGGGCCGCAAGGACGTCCTGGAGATGATCGCCTCGCTGCGCGGCCGCACGACCGTCTTCTTCTCGACGCACATCCTGGCCGACGTCGAACGGGTCTGCGACACCGTCGCGATCCTCGACCGTGGCCGCGTCGTCGCGCACGCGCCCATCGACGAGCTCAAGGCGCGGTACGGCGCGCAGAAGGTCGTCGTCGAGGTGACCGACGGCGCGGACGAGCTCGCCGAGGAGATCGGGCGCCTGCCGTGGGCGGCTGCGGTCGCCCGCGCGTCGAACGGGTCCACCGGCGGGAACGGTGCGCCCGCGGCCATCGAGGTCACCGTGACCGACGTCGACGCCGCGCAGCGCGAGATCCCGGCCCTGGTCGCGGCCCGTGGGCTACGACTGGTCCGGATGGATGCGGGTGAGATGGGGCTCGAAGAGGTCTTCGTCGAGCTCGTCGGGGGTGACCGGCGATGAGCGGGACCGTCGTGTTCGCCCGCAAGGAGGCCCTGGAGATCCTGCGCACGTGGCGCATCTGGGTCCTGCCCGGCATCCTGCTGTTCTTCGCGCTGACGGGCCCGCTGCTCGCGCGGTTCACGCCCGAGATCGTCGGGGCCCTCGCCGCCGACCAGCTCGGCGGCTTCCAGATCCCGACGCCGACCTACCTCGACGCCTACGCCCAGTGGGTCAAGAACTTGTCGCAGATCGCCCTGTTCGCGCTCATCATCATCTACGGCGGGCTCGTGTCCGCCGAGAGCAGGAGCGGCACCGCCGTCCTCGTGCTCACCAAGCCGGTGTCCCGCAGCGCCTTCGTCGTCGTCAAGGCAGCGGTCCATGCGGCGTTCTTCGCCGTCGTCCTCGTTGTCGGGACGCTCGTGACGTGGGGACTCACGGCGGTCGCGTTCGGCACCGCGCCCGGATCGGCCCTGTGGTCGTCGGCGCTCGTGAGCCTCGTGCTCGGGGAGCTGTTCATCGCCGTCATGACGCTGCTGTCGACGCTCATCGGGTCCAACGCGGGGGCTGCCGGCGCGGGGATCGGCGCCTACGCGCTGCTGTCGATCGCCGGCATCTGGAAGCCGCTCGCCCGGTACTCCCCCGCGGGGCTCGGCAACGACGCGACGGCGCTCGCCGCAGGCACGTCGACGAACGTCCTGTGGCCGGTGCTGACGTCGCTCGCGCTCATGGTCGCGCTCGTCGCGCTCGCGGCCGTGCTCTACCGCCGCAAGGACCTGTAGCCACCTGACGGCGCGCTACATTGCTCATCCAGCCTGCCCGCGCGCTGAGAGAAGGCCCGTGATGTTCCCGTACCCCATGGTCGCCGTCAGCTCACGCAGCCGCACCGTCGCCGCGCTTCTCGCGTTCTTCTTCGGCGTGCTCGGGGTGCACCGCTTCTACGTCGGCAAGGTCGGCACGGGCGTCATCCAGCTCCTGACCGCGGGCGGCCTGGGTTTCTGGACCCTCATCGACTTCGTGCTCATCGTCAGCGGAGTGTTCAAGGACGACGAGGGCCGGACGCTCAAGACTTGGTGACGGTCCATCGGAGGGTCAGGCACGAAGCCGGGCCGGCACGTCGTCGTCGGTCCCGGCTCGCGCTCGCGGCCATCGCTGTGATCGCGGTCGGACTGGCGGTCCGCGCGTTCGGGTCAGCGACAGGCCTCGACGTCATCGCCAAACCCGCGGGCGATGCCTGCTACGCCGTCCTTGTCGTCGTGTTGGTCGCACTCGTCCGCCCGACGGCGCGGACGTGGGTCGTGGCAGCGGTCGCGTGGGCGGTCTGCGCCGCGGTCGAGCTCGCGCAGCTCACGGGAGTCCCCGCGCACCTGACCAAGGCGTGGTGGCCCGCGCGACTGGTCCTCGGGACAACCTTCAACGGCCTGGACCTGATCCTGTACGCGATCGGCGTCGCGCTCGCTGGCGGGGCGGACGCGTGGATCGGCCGGCGTGCGCCGTCCCGGGTCAGCGGTGCGCCTTCGCCCCGCTGACCGCGCCCCCGGTCGTGACCCGGTCGACGATCTGCGGCGGCACGACGTCGTCGTGGTGGTGCACCGCGGTGAACGAGCCGCGGCCACCGGTCAGGGAGCGCAGGTCGAGGACGTAGTGCGCGAGCTCAGCTTCGGGCACCAGCGCACGGATCTCGTGGCGGCCGTCGTCCAGCGCGCTGGTCGCGGAGATGCGAGCGCGCCGCGACGACAGGTCCCCGAGCACGTCGCCCTGGTAGGCGGCCGGCATCGTGACCGTCACCTCCGAGACCGGCTCGAGGATCACCGTGCCTGCGGCGGTGAGCGCCTCGCGGAGCCCGTGGGCCGCCGCGGTGCGGAACGCCATGTCGGACGAGTCGACCGAGTGGTACTTGCCGTCGTACAGCTCGACGCGCACGTCCACGACGGGGTACCCGCGCAGCCCGCCGGTCGCCATGGCCTCGGTCACGCCGCGCTCGACGGCCGGGATGTAGTTGCGCGGCACCGAGCCGCCGACGACGGAGTCCACGAACTCGAACCCTGCACCGCGCGGCAGCGGGGTCACGCGCAGCTGCGCGACGGCGAACTGTCCGTGCCCGCCCGACTGCTTCTTGACCTTGCCCTCGGCGTCCGCCGGACCGGCGATCGTCTCGCGGTACGCGACCTGGACCTCGTCGGTCGCGACGTTCACGCCGAACTTGCGCGCGAGCCGCTCGAGTGCGACCGCGAGGTGGATGTCACCCGCACCGCGCAGCACCGTCTGCCCGTGGGCGGTGCCGACGCCGCCGATCCGGTCGACGCGAAGAGTCGGGTCCTCGGCGACGAGCTTGCCGAGCGCACCGGACAGCTTGTCGTCGTCGGACTGCGTGAGGGGGCGCAGCGCGAGCCCGTACGGCGTCGGGCGCGGGGCCGGGCCGACGACGCGGACGGGCGTGGTGCCGCGCGCGAGGGCCGTGCCGGTCGGGCTCGCGGCGAGCTTCGGGACGGCCGCGAGGTCGCCCGCGACGACCTTCTCGGCCGGCAGGTGCTCCTTGCCGCGGAGGTGGAACAGGCCGTGCAGGCGCTCGTCGGTCCCGGTCGTCGTGTTGACCAGGTGGTCCTCGGCCGCGAGCGTCCCGGACAGGACCTGGATGAGCGACAGCTGCCCGACGAATGGGTCAGCGACGGTCCGGAACACGTACGCGAGCGGCTCACCGGCCGGGTCGACGTCGATGTCGAGGTTGTGGCCGTCATCGGGCCCGCCGACGACGACGTGCCGCGGCCGGTCCGCCGGGGACGGCCCGAGCTCGCACAGGAAGTCCGCGAGCCGGTCGACGCCGACACCCGTCACCGCGGAGCCGACGACCACGGGGAACGCGAGGCTGTCCCGCACCTCGTGGGCCAGGCTGCGCTCGAGCTCGTTCGCGTTCGGCATGTCGCCGGACAGGTACCGCTCGAGCTGGTCGTCGTCCCCCGAGACGATCTCCTCGGCGACCTCGTCGTGCAGGCGGTGCTCCTCCTCCGCGACGTCGGCGGGGATCGGCTCGTCGTGGTGGCGACCGTCCGGGGTGTAGGCCAGACCGTGCTCGGACAGCACGTCGGCGACGCCGTGGAACGCGTCCTGCTCACCGAGCGGCAGCTCGAGCGGGATGATCCCGGCCCCGAACACGGTGCGCAGCTGCTCGAGCACCCGGTGGAAGTCGGCGCGCGGCTTGTCCTCCTTGGTGACGAACACCATGCGCGGCAGCCCGAGGGCTGCCGCCTGCTCCCACGCGATCTCGGCACCTGCCTCGAGCCCGTCGACCGCGCTCACGACGACGACGACGAGGTCCGCGACGCTCATCGCCGCGTCGACCCCGCCCACGAAGTCCGCGTACCCGGGCGTGTCCAGGAGGTTGATCTTGTAGGTCTCGCCGTCCGGCGCCGTCCACTCGAACGGTGCGAGCGCGACCGACAGGGAGATGCCGCGCGCGATCTCCTCGGGCTCGAAGTCGCACACCGTCGACCCGTCCTCGACGCGCCCTGCCCGGGAGATGGCCCCGGCGCGCAGCAGCAGTGCCTCAGCCAGCGTCGTCTTGCCGCTGCCACTGTGGCCCACCAGGGCGACGTTGCGGATCTTCGACGTCGATACGGTGCCCATGCGGTGCTCCCTCATTGGAGACGAACCCTTGGCTCAGGCTAGCCACGTGCGCGCGCGTGTGGGGCGGGACCTTCGGTCTGGTGCG
>NZ_DASUIR010000036.1:0-30630 GCF_036279715.1 Cellulomonas sp.
GGAAGACGCCGGCCAGGGCGGGGTCCCGGTCGATCCGGACGATCTTGGCCAGCTGGTCGTTGTCGAGCACGGGGAACGGCAGAACAAGCTTCCGCGCGTGCTCGGGGACGTCGGCGAGCAGGTTCGGCTCGGGCCCGATCGCGCCGCCGATGGACGTCACGAGCTCCTCGCGGATCGCGTCCAGCGGCGGGTTGGTGACCTGCGCGAACATCTGCGTGAAGTAGTCGAAGAGCAGCCTGGGCCGGCTCGAGAGCACAGCGACCGGGGTGTCCGAGCCCATCGCGCCGAGCGGCTCCGCCGCGTTCGTGGCGATGGGCGCAAGGATGATCTTGAGCTCTTCCTCGGTGTAGCCGAACGCGCGCTGGCGACGACGCACCGACGCCGCGGAGTGGCGCACGTGCTCGCGCTCCGGCAGCTGGTCGAGCGAGATCGAGTTCTCCCTGACCCACTGCGCGTACGGCCGCTGCGCGGCGAGCTGCGCCTTGACCTCGTCGTCCTCGATGATCCGACCCTGACCCGTGTCGACGAGGAACATCCGGCCCGGCTCGAGCCGCCCCTTGCGCACGACCGTCGCGGGGTCCAGGTCAAGCACGCCCGCCTCGCTCGCGAGCACGACGAGGCCGTCCTCGGTGACCCAGAACCGTCCCGGGCGCAGCCCGTTGCGGTCCTGGACCGCTCCGATGAGCGTGCCGTCCGTGAAGGTCATCGCTGCCGGGCCGTCCCACGGCTCCATGAGCGTCGAGTGGTACTCGTAGAAGGCCTGTCGGGCGGGGTCCATCTGCTGATGCTTCTCCCACGCCTCGGGGATCATCATCATGATGGCGTGCGGCAACGGGCGCCCCGCGAGGTGCAGGAGCTCGAGGACCTCGTCGAAGCTGCCGGAGTCGCTGCCGCCCGGGGTGCAGATCGGGAGCAGCGGCGCCAGGTCGCCCAGTGCCTCGCTCTCGAGCGTCCCCTCGCGAGCCGACATCCAGTTGCGGTTGCCGCGCACGGTGTTGATCTCGCCGTTGTGCGCGACGAGGCGGAACGGCTGGGCGAGCGGCCACGACGGGAACGTGTTCGTCGAGAACCGCGAGTGCACGAGCGCGAGCTCGCTCGCGTAGCGCGGGTCGGACAGGTCGGCGAAGAAGGGCTCGAGCTGGCCGGTCGTTAGCATGCCCTTGTAGACCAGCGTGCGGGACGACAGCGACGCGAAATACACGCCGACCTCGCGCTCGACCCGCCTGCGCAGGCGGTACGTGCGACGGTCGAGGTCGACGCCCGCGAGCTCGCGCGACGGGTCCGCGACGACGAGCTGGCGGAACGCCGGCATCGACGACCGCGCGGTGGGACCGACGAGGTCCACGGTGACCGCGACGTCGCGCCAGGCGAGGACGTCGAGCTTCTCCTCGGCGGCGATCGCCTCGATCGCGCGCATCGCGGCGTACATCGCGTCCTGCTCGACCGGAAGGAACGCCAGGCCGATCGCGTACTGGCCGACCGGGGGGAGCTCCGCGTCGACGACGTCACGCAGGAAGGCGTCCGGGATCTGGGTGAGGATGCCGGCGCCGTCGCCGCTGTCCTCCTCGGCGCCGACAGCGCCGCGGTGGTCCAGGTTGAGCAGCGCCGTCAGGCCGGCGTCGATGATGTCGCGACCTGGCGTCCCCCGCAGGGTCGCGACGAAGGCGAAGCCACAGGCGTCACGCTCGGTCGCAGGGTCGTACAGACCGCGTGCGGACGGGGCACGCAGTCCACCGGGGATCACGGGCGACGCGGACATCTGAACCGTCCTCACGATATCCCCGGCAATCGGGGCCCAACACGAACAGAAGGGTTACGCGGGACGTCATCGGCCCGAACGCGTGGCGACGATACCTGCCCGGGTTTCGGGGCACTCTCGTCGTGACTTGTGTGGTAGGTCACACTACGGCCGCGGTCAGCGGGTGGCTTCCGGTGCCGTCTCTTCGTCGCCCTGCGCTGCCGGTGGATCCCGCAGGAGCGTCGTCTCGCGATCGTGATGCCGACGCGAGACCACGACGAACGCTACCAGCGCTCCGAGGCCGACGACGATGGAGGTCCAGACGTTGAGCCGGAACGGGCCGATGGTGTGCGCGGGGTCGATGCGCAGGACCTCGATCCACAGCCGCCCGCTCGTGTAGAGCACGACGTAGAGGGCGAACACCTGCCCGTGACCCAGCTTGAACCGACGGTCGAGCCAGATCAGGACGCCCGCGGCCGCGAGGTTCCAGAGCAGCTCGTACAGGAACGTCGGGTGGAAGAGCGTCCCTGAGGCGTACCCGGCCGGCAGGTGGGCGTCGTCGATCTCGAGGCCCCACGGCAGTGTCGTGGGACCGCCGAACAGCTCCTGGTTGAACCAGTTGCCCAACCGGCCGATCGCCTGGGCGACGAGCAGCCCGGGCGCGACCGCGTCGGCGAACGCCGGCATCCGCACGCCCTGGCGGCGGCACCCGATCCACGCGCCGACCCCGCCCAGGGCGATCGCACCCCAGATGCCGAGGCCGCCCTCCCAGATGGCGAAGGCCTTCCACGGGTGGCCACCGACGCCGAAGTACGCGTCGGGAGAGCTGATCACGTGGTAGATCCGGCCGCCGACGATGCCGAACGGCACGGCCCAGAACACGATCTCGAGGACGTCGTCAGCGATCCCGCCGCGCTCGACCCAACGCCGTCGGGTCAGGATCACGGCCGCGACGATGCCGAGCAGGATCGCCAACGCGTAGGCGCGCAGGGGGAACGGTCCGAGGTACCAGACGCCCTGCGACGGGCTCGGGATCGATGCCGGCAGCGCGAGCGCGCCCGCGAGCCCCCGGCCCGCCAGTGCCGTCGCCGCGAGGGCCGTCATCGTCGCGCCCCGCGCACGCCGGCCGCGAGCTCCGCCGTGACCGCCGTCAACGCGGCGAGCCCCGACGCGGGGTCGTCCGCCTCGATGAGAGCCCGCACGAGGGCCGACCCCACGATCACGCCGTCGGCGTACCGCGCGACCTGCGCGGCTTGCTCGGCGCGGGAGACCCCGAGACCGACGCACACGTGCTCGGCGCCGGCGGCACGCGTGTCGGCGACCAGCTGCTCGGCGTGCGTCCCGACGGTCCCGCGCTCCCCTGTCACGCCCATGGTCGACGCCGCGTAGACGAACCCGCGGGACGCGGCCGACGTCGAGGCGAGCCGTTCCGGGGTGGAGCTGGGTGCGACGAGGAAGACGCGGTCGAGCCCGTGGTTCTCCGACGCGGCGATCCACTCCCCGGCCTCGTCGGGGATCAGGTCGGGGGTGATGAGCCCCGCACCGCCGGCAGCGGCCAGGTCGCGAGCGAACGCGTCGACGCCGTACCGCAGGACAGGGTTCCAGTACGTCATGACCAGCACGGGCGCGCCGGATGCGGCCACCCGTTCGACCGCACCGAAGATGTCCCGCACCCGTACGCCGCCGGCGAGCGCGTGCTCGACGGCGTGCTGGATGGTCGGACCGTCCATGACCGGGTCCGAGTAGGGCAGGCCGAGCTCGACGATGTCCACGCCGGCGTCGACCATGGCGAGCGCCGCGTCGACCGACCCCGGCACGTCGGGGTAGCCGAGCGGCAGGTAGCCGATGAATGCGGCGCGCCCCGGCGAGTCCGCGGTCCCGGCAGCGAGCCGGGTGAGCAGGTCGCCGGTGCGACGCCGGATGTCGACGGGGCTCACAGCTGCGTCCCTTCGGTCGCGGCGGGCGCAGCCTGCTCGTCGATCAGGCCGAACCACTTCGCGGCGGTCGCCACGTCCTTGTCGCCGCGGCCCGACAGGTTGATGAGGATGACCGGAGCCTGCCCGGCAGGGAGCGACCAGCTCGCGACCTCGGGACCGAGCTTGATCACCCCCGCGAGGGCGTGCGCCGACTCGATCGCGGGGATGATCCCCTCGGTGCGGCACAGGACCTGGAACGCGTCCATCGCCTCGACGTCGGTCACCGGGCGGTACTCCGCCCGGCCGATGTCGTGGAGCCAGGCATGCTCGGGGCCCACGCTCGGGTAGTCGAGGCCGGCCGAGACCGAGTGGCTCGGCAGTGTCTGGCCGTCCTCGTCCTGGAGCAGGTACGACTTGGTTCCCTGCAGCACGCCCGTCGCGCCTCCGCTGAACCGCGCGGCGTGCCGTCCGGACGCGATGCCCTCACCGCCCGCCTCGAACCCGAACAGCCGCACGCCGGGCTCGTCGAGGAAGGCGTTGAAGATCCCCATCGCGTTGGAGCCGCCGCCGACGCACGCCGCGACGGCGTCGGGCAACCGGCCGATCTCCTCGGCGAGCTGCACCTTGGCCTCTTCGCCGATGATCTTGTGGAAGTCGCGGACCATCTCGGGGAACGGGTGCGGACCCGTCACGGTGCCGAGCAGGTAGTGGGTCGAGTCGACGTTCGCGACCCAGTCGCGCAGCGCCTCGTTGATCGCGTCCTTGAGCGTGCGGGTGCCGATCGTCACGGGGATGACCTCGGCACCGAGCAGCCGCATGCGCGCGACGTTGAGGGACTGGCGTCGCATGTCCTCCTCGCCCATGTACACCGTGCACTCGAGGTCCATGAGCGCGGCGGCGGTGGCGGTCGCGACACCGTGCTGGCCCGCGCCCGTCTCGGCGATGACGCGGGTCTTGCCCATGCGCTTGACCAGCAGGGCCTGCCCGAGCACGTTGTTGATCTTGTGCGAGCCGGTGTGGTTGAGATCCTCGCGCTTGAGGAACACCCGGATGCCGTCGCCCACGTGCGCCGCGAACCGCGGTACCTCCGTCAGCGGGCTGGGGCGCCCCGTGTACGTCTTGTGGAGTCGTGCGAGCTCGGCACCGAACGCCGGGTCGGTGAGGGCCTTGTGGTACTCGGCGTCGAGCTCGTCGAGCGCCGCGATGAGCGCCTCGGGCACGAACCGGCCCCCGAAGCTGCCGAAGTACGGCCCGGCGTGCGTGCTCAGCGGCCCTGACGCCAGCGCGTCCTGGAGCGGGGTGTTGACCGGCTCGGTGGACGACCCGCTCACTGCCGGACCGCCCGCAGCGAGGGGTGCGCCCCGGCGGCGACGAGGTCGGCAACCGACTTGCGGGGTGCCTCGTCGGTGACGAGCGCCTCGCCGACAAGGACGGCGTCCGCTCCCGCCCGCGCGTAGTCCATGACGTCGTGCGGACCGCGGACCCCCGACTCGGCGATCTTGACGATGCCCGCAGGGATCGACGGTGCGACCCGGGAGAACGTCGTCCGGTCGACGTCGAGCGTCTTGAGGTTGCGCGCGTTGACCCCGATGATCTTGGCGCCTGCATCGACCGCGCGTGCGACCTCCTCGACGTCGTGCACCTCGACGAGCGCCGTCATCCCCAGGGAGTGCACGCGCTCGATGAGCGAGGTCAGCACGGTCTGCTCGAGGGCGGCGACGATGAGCAGGACGAGGTCGGCGCCGTGCGCGCGCGCCTCCCAGACCTGGTACGGCGTGACGATGAAGTCCTTGCGCAGGACCGGGATGTCGACGGCGCCACGGACGGAGTCCAGGTCAGCGAGAGAGCCGTTGAACTTCCGCTGCTCGGTCAGGACCGAGATGACGGCGGCGCCGCCCTTCTCGTACTCGAGCGCAAGCGCGGCGGGGTCGGCGATCGACGCGAGCGACCCACGGCTCGGGCTCGATCGCTTGACCTCGGCGATGACAGTGACGGCGTCGCTGACCCGCAGCCGACTGATGCAGTCTTTGGCCTCGGTCACGCGACCCGCGCGTTCCTTGACTGCTGCGAGCGGCGTCGCGGCCTCGCGCTGCGCCAGATCCTGTCGAACACCTGCGACGATCTCGTCCAGCACGGTCATCGGTGCCTCACTCCCCTCGTCGTCGAGCCGCCGAGCCTGTGACGGCCGCGGCCCTGCCGCCATCGTAGAGGCGCCCGCGGGGGCGACAGACCACGCGATCAGGACTCGGACGCGGCCCGCCGACCACGACCCGCCGGAGCAGCCGGGCCGCCCGCCTCGTCGCCAGGGCGAACCTGGGACATGGGGATCAGGGCGCGAGCCACGGCACGAGCGCCGGCACGTTGCGCAGGACCGTGAAGCCGACGGTCACCGCGAGCACGGCCCACGGGACCCAGATGACGCGCCGCGCGGCAGGCGCCGTGCTCGCGGTGACCGGCGCGCGCCATGATCGGGCGGTCCAGCGCAGCCATGCGAGGACCAGCAGCGGCACGACGACCACCCAGAGCGGGTTCATCCCCCAGGCGCCCACCAGATCGCCGTGCGCGAGGTCATGGGTCGCGCGCAGCGCTCCGCACGCCGCGCAGTAGCGGCCCGTCAGGAGGTAGAACGGGCACGCCAGGTAGTGCCCCGGCGCATTCGGGTCGACGACCGCCACGTATGCCGTGGCGACGGCGACAACGCCGCTCACGACAAGCGGGCCCCGCAGACGGTCGACTCGCGCTGCAGGGAACCTCACGGTCGCCAGGTTGCTGCTACCGCGTGCCTGGGTACGTGTTGACGTAGTCGGTCCAGCTGCCTGCGCTGGCGACGAGGATCGCCACGATCACCGCGCCGATCAGCCCGATGCCGATCGCGATCCAGCCGACGACGATCCCGGCCGTCGCCAGGCTCCCGTTGTTGGCCTCGCCGGAGGCGACGGCTCGCTTGGCGTTGTTGCCGAGGATCACCGCGGGGATGCCGGTGAACGGACCGCACAACGCGACGATGCCGAGGATGGCCAGCACGATCGACCAGACCGCGAGGTTGTTCTTCGGGTACGCGTACCCGCCGCCGTACCCCGGCGCCGCGCCGTACGCCGGTGCCGCCGGATACGGTGTCGTGCCGTACTGGGGGGCCGCCGGGTAGCCGGGCTGGACGGGCGGCGCACCGTACGGCGGGGCCGCAGGGTAGCCGGGTTGGCCCGCGGGGTAGCTGGGCTGCGCCGGCTCCGCGGACGGGGCCCCGTACGGTGGCGCCGCCGGGGATGTGGGCTCCACGGGAGGCTGGGGTGCACCGTCGCCGGGCTGCGCAGGCTGACCGCCGGCGGTGTACGGGTCCTGCGGCTCGTTCGGGGTCGACATCGGACCTCCTGAGATCTCGTCGGGCCGGACGGACGACGTGTGACGACCGCCACTGTGCTGGACGATAGTGCGTCGGCTGCCCGCACGGGCCCAGACGCGTCAGAGAGCCGGCACCGGCGCCACGAAGGCGAGCCGCGAGATCAGTGACCGCCGCTGCGAGCCTGCTTGGCCAGCGTCGCCGCGCCGCCCTGGCCGTAGCCGAGGATCTGGAGGACCTTGCCCGCCACGATCCCGAGCACGATGATGACCCCGCCCGCCCAGACGAGCGGGACGGCCGCGAAGATCATCGCGACGGAGGACAGGACGGCACCGACAAGGACGACGATGACTGTCGTCCAGGCCGCGGTCGTGTGCCCGTGGTTGGCCGGCGGCGCACTCGGCGGCAGATAGGACAGGTCACGGATCGGGGCCTGCGCGGGAACCGCGCTCTCGGCACGACGTTCGACGGACTGATCGGCCATGGGGTCGACGCTCCTCGTTCTCGGATCGACGCTCAGCGTATCTGACACGTCGTCCGGATCCTCGGTGGGCACGGCCGTTGATCAGCCGGCTGTCGGGTCGTCGCCGCGGGTCAGGGCGTCCCACGTCGACCGGTCGTCGTCGGCCCCGGCGGTCGCGGCCGACGCCGCCGGCTCGTGCCGGCGCGACGTGGCACCCCACCGCGCCGAGGCACGCGCGAGGCCGAGCGCGACGAGGCCGTCGAGCACACCCAGGACGCACGCGAACCACGGCCATGGCGTCGACGAGACAGGACCGGCGAGCGCGGTCACCCCCGTGGCAGCCGCGACGGCGACCGTCGCGACCGGATCGGGGTCCCGGAGCACGCCGGCGACCGAGGCGAGCACGACGACGCCGGCGGCAGCCACGACCGCCACGACGACCCAGCGGCCGACCCGTCCCACGAGTCCGACCGCTGCGGCTGCCGCGAGCAGCACGACCGCGGCCGCGAGGACGGCCGGCGCCGCCTGGCCGCCGGAGACGGCGACCTCGACGTCACCGGCGAGTGCGCTCGACCCGGTCACCCTGAACCATGCGGGCACGGTGGAGCCGGCGGTCGCCGCAGCTGCCACGAGCAGCGTCACGACCCATCGACCGCGCCGAGAGCCCTCGCTCACCTGCGGGCCGATCGCAGTCGAGCAGCGATCTGGACGGCCCGGACCGCGGCAGCCGCCTTGTTGCGGGACTCCTCGTACTCGAGCCCCGGCACGGAGTCGGCGACGATCCCCCCGCCCGCCTGCACACTCGCCCGACCGTCTCGGATGAGCGCCGTGCGGATCGCGATCGCCATGTCCATGTCCCCCGCGAGGTCGAAGTAGCCGACCGTCCCGCCGTAGATCCCGCGCCGGGCCGGCTCGATCTGGTCGATCAGGGCGATCGCGCGCGGCTTCGGGGCGCCGGAGAGAGTCCCGGCCGGGAACGCCGCGATCAACGTCTGGAGCGCGGTGGCCCCCTCGCGCAGGTGCCCGACGACGGTCGAGCAGATGTGCATGATGTGGCTGAAGCGCTTGATCGCCATGAACTCGACGACCTCGACGCTCGCCGGCTCACACACCTTGACGAGGTCGTTGCGCGAGAGGTCGACGAGCATGATGTGCTCGGCTCGCTCCTTGGGGTCCGCGAGCAGCTCGTCCGCGAGCGCCAGGTCCTGCTCGGGCGTCGCGCCGCGGGGCCGTGAACCGGCGATCGGGAACGTCACGACCCGGCCGTCGGTGACCTTGACGAGCGTCTCGGGGCTCGAGCCGACGACGGCGAAGTCCGTGCCGTCCGCGTCGCGCAGCTGCAGGTAGTACATGTACGGGCTCGGGTTGATGGTGCGCAGCACGCGGTACACGTCGATCGGCTCGGCGGGGCAGTCGAGGTCGAGGCGCTGCGAGAGGACGACCTGGAAGACCTCGCCGTCACGGATCGCCTCCTGCCCGGTGCGCACCGATGCCTCGAAGTCGGCGCGCGTCGTGCGGAACTCGAGCTCGGGCTCGTCCGAGTCGACGAGCACCGCGGCCGCTGGCGGTGCCGGGTGCTGCAACGCGTCCTGCATGGCCTCGAGCCGGGCGAGCGCGTCGGCATACGCCTCGTCCACGCGCGCGTCGGTGTTGTCGAAGTTGATCGCGTTCGCGACGAGCCACACCGAGCCGTCGAGGTGGTCGACGACGGCGAGGTCGCTCACGAGGCACAGCGTCATCTCGGGTACGCCGAGCTCTTCGGGCGCCTCGGCGGGCAGCGTCGGCTCCCACTGACGCACGATGTCCCACCCGAGCGCCCCCACGAGCCCGCTCGTGAGCGGCGGCAGCCCGGGCACGGCCGGTGTCCGCAGGACCTCGAGGGTCTCGGCGAGGACGTCGAGAGGCGTGCCGTCGAGAGGCACCCCGACCGGCACGTCGCCGATCCAGACCGCCTGACCGGCGCGGGTCGTCAGCGTCGCGCGGGAGCTCACCCCGATGAACGAGTAGCGCGACCACGTGCCGTCCTGCTCCGCGGACTCGAGCACGAACGTGCCGGGACGCCCGCCCGCGAGCGTCCGGTACAGGCCGACCGGTGTGACGTCGTCCGCCAGGAGCCTCCGGACGACCGGGATCACCCGACGGTCGGACGCGAGGGTGCGGAAGTCCGGGAGCGCCGGCCACGTCGAGCCCCACGGGACCTGCACCGGGGTGGTCGCGGCAGCGGGCACGGTCATGAGGCTCCTTCGGGGTTCGACGGGACGTCGGAGGTCGGACGGTGACCGACGACGACGGGCAGGGGTCCGCCCGCGTCGAAGCAGGTGCGCGCGCCGGTGTGGCACGCGGCGCCGACCTGGTCCACGCGGACCAGCAGCGCGTCCCCGTCGCAGTCGATGGCGACCGACTGCACGAACTGCGCGTGCCCGGATGTGTCGCCCTTGCGCCAGTACTCGCCGCGCGAGCGGCTCCAGAACGTCACGCGCCCGCTCGTCAGGGTCCGGCGCAGCGCCTCGTCGTCCATCCAGCCGACCATGAGGACCTCCCCCGTGTCGTGCTGCTGCACGACCGCGGCGACGAGACCGGCCTCGTCGCGCTTGAGCCGCGCGCCGATCTGCGGGTCGAGCGCCGACGAGGTCGGCGGGACCGGCACGGTCGAGGGTGCTGCGGTCGAGGGGGCGGCGGCTGAGGTGGGCTGGTCGGGCACCCCGCGATCTTGCCACGGCGTCCCCGGACGCCGCGGCCGTGGGAGCATTCCGGGATGACATGGCACCACATCGCCCGCGCGCAGCTCGCCTCGGCCCTCACCGAGGCCGGACCCGACGCACCGACGTTGTGCGAGGGCTGGCAGAGCCGTCACCTCGCGGCGCACCTGGTGCTCCGCGAGCACTCGCCGGTCGCCGGTGCGGGCATCGTCGTGCCGGCCCTCGCGGCGCACACGGAGCAGGTGATCGCCCAGCTTGCCGAGACCGCGCGGTCCGCACAGGACTACCGCGACCTGGTGGCTCGGGTGGCGGCCGAACCCGCCGCCTGGAGTCCCCTGGCGTGGGCCGGCGAGCAGGTCAACCTCGTCGAGTTCTTCGTGCACACCGAGGACGTGCGGCGCGGCGCAGGGCCGGTGCCGCCGCGGGAGCTCGAGCCCGAGCACGTCGAGGCGCTGTGGCGCGCTCTCGTCCGCGGCGCGTCGCTGACCTACCGACGCGTGCCGGTCGGGATCGTCCTCGTCCGTCCCGACGGCGTGCGCCGACGCGTGCGGCGCGCTCCCAGCGGGCACGGGACCGTCGTGATCCGCGGGGCCGTCGGGGAGCTTCTTCTGCACGCGTTCGGCCGGGGAGCGGCTGTCGACATCAGGATCGAAGGCGCACCGGACGACGTCGAGGCGCTGGCGGAGGTCCTGCCGAACCGCTGACCGTCCAGCGTCATCGGACGGTGATGCCGGCCGCCCGCAGGTGGTCCTTGACCTCGCCGATCGTGAGCGTCCGGAAGTGGAAGACGCTCGCGGCGAGCACCGCGTCGGCCCCCGCCCGTGCCGCCTCGACAAAGTGCTGCGCCGTCCCGGCACCGCCGCTCGCGATGAGCGGGACGCTGACCTCGCTGCGCACGTCGCGCAGCATCTCGAGGTCGAAGCCGGCCGTGGTCCCGTCGGCGTCCATCGAGTTCAGCAGGATCTCCCCCGCGCCGAGCGCCGCCCCACGCGCCGCCCACTCCACGGCGTCGATGCCGGTGCCGCGGCGGCCTCCGTGCGTCGTCACCTCGTACCCCGACGCCGTGCGCACGTCGCCGGTGACCCGGCGCGCGTCGACCGACAGGACGAGCACCTGGCTGCCGAACCGCTCCGCGATCTCCTCGATCAGCTCGGGGCGCGCGATGGCGGCTGTGTTGACCCCGACCTTGTCGGCCCCGGCCCGCAGCAGCCGGTCGACGTCGTCCGCCGAGCGCACGCCGCCACCGACCGTCAGCGGGACGAACACCTCCTCGGCGGTGCGCCTGACCACGTCATACATCGTGGCGCGGTCGCCCGACGACGCCGACACGTCGAGGAAGGTGATCTCGTCCGCGCCCTCGGCGTCGTACCGGCGAGCCAGCTCGACCGGGTCGCCGGCGTCGCGCAGGTTCTCGAAGTTCACGCCCTTGACGACGCGGCCCGCGTCGACATCGAGGCACGGGATGACCCGCAGCGCGAGTGTCATGTCCCAGCTCTCCCGTCAGCCGGTCACGGGCGCGGGGCCCGTGGCGAGGATGTCGATGACGAACACGATGGTCTGGCCCTTGAGCTCCTCGCTCTGCGTCGCGCCGAGCGGGTAGGTCGGAGGCACCACGAGCATGACCTGGCTGCCGACCGGCTGCTCGACGAGGCTCGCCCACGCGGGCACCATCGCCAGGTCGAACGACACCGGGCTCCGGTTGGTCCAGGTCGACTCGAACGCCTCCCCCGTCGTCCACGCGAAGCCCGTGTACTGCACGGTCACCGTGTCGCCGTCCGCCACCTGGGCGCCGGAACCGCGCAGCAGCGGCTGCGTCACGAGGTCGGTCGGCGGTGCGGCGGTCGACGCCGTGATCGACGGCGACCCGTCGCTGCCGAGCGTGACCGTCGGGAGCCCCTCGCGTGGGGCCACAGGTTCGCCGGACGCGCGCGTCGGGAGAACGTCGAGCACCGTCACCGTCGGGTAGTTGGCCGCGCCGCTGCCCGGGGCCGGGCTGATCTGCAGCAGGCGCGCACCGACACGCTGACCGTGCAGCGTGTCGTACAGGTCCTGGCCGAGGTCCTCGACCGTCAACGGGCGGGGCGTCGGGCTGCTCGAGTAGCTCTCCTTGACGACCGTCGCGTCGCTCGCGTCCTCGAGCCAGAAGTCCACCAGCACAGGCTCGCCGTCGACGAGCGGGCTTCCCGTGCCCTGCCACACGACCTTGTGGACCGTCTTGCTCACCGCGAGCGGCGTCACGTACGTGAGGGTCGGCCGGGAGCCCGGGTCGCCCGTCACCAGGACGTCCGGCTCGGGGGCCGTGACCGCGCTGCAGCCGGCCAGGAGCATGGCAGCCAGGCATGCCGCTACCAGACGTCGCACGTCGATCCCTCCCCGGTCGGATGTCCGGCCACACTGTACGGTGCCCGCCCGAGGGTCGTTCACATCGACTCGATGAGCCTCTCGACGCGCTCGTCGACGCTGCGGAACGGGTCCTTGCACAGCACGGTCCGCTGGGCCTGGTCGTTGAGCTTCAGGTGCACCCAGTCGACCGTGTAGTCGCGCCGGGCCTCCTGCGCGGCGCGCACGAAGTCGCCCCGGAGCTTCGCCCGCGTCGTCTGCGGCGGGACGGCGGTCGCCTCGAACACCTCGAGGTCGGTCGTGACCCGGTCGACCAGCCCTCGAGCCGCGAGCAGGTTGTACAGCCCCTCGGTCCGCGAGATGTCGTGGTAGGCGAGGTCGAGCCTGGCGACACGCGGGTCGCCCAGCTCGAGACCGTGCTTGGCGCGGTAGCGCTCGATCAGCCGGTACTTGATGACCCAGTCCAGCTCGCGCTCGACGAGGGCGAGGTCACCGGTGCGCAGCGCGTGCAGGCCGCGTTCCCACAGGTCGACGACCTGCTTGATGTCGGGTGTCTGGTCGACGTCCGCCGCGATGAAGTCCTTGACGCGCGCGAGGTACTCCTCCTGGAGGTCGACCGCGGTGACGGTCCGGCCGTTGGAGAGCTGGAACGGGTGCAGCCCGGTCATGTCGTGGCTGATCTCGCGGATCGCGCGGATCGGGTTCTCGAGAGCCATGTCGCGCATCGGGACGCCCGCCTCGATGAGGCGCAGGATCAGGTCGGTCGCGCCGACCTTGAGCATCGTCGTCGTCTCGGACATCGACGAGTCGCCGACGATGATGTGCAGGCGCCGGTACAGCTCGGCATCCGCGTGCGGCTCGTCTCGGGTGTTGATGATCGGCCGGGACCGGGTCGTCGCGCTCGAGACCGCCTCCCAGATGTGGTCGGCCCGCTGCGACAGGCAGTAGACCGCGCCGCGCGGCGTCGGGAGCACCTTGCCCGCGCCCGTGAGGACCTGGCGCGTGATCAGGAACGGGACGAGGACGTCCGACAGCCGGGAGAAGTCGCCCTGGCGGCGCACGAGGTAGTTCTCGTGGCACCCGTAGGAGTTGCCGGCCGAGTCGGTGTTGTTCTTGAACAGGTGGATCCGCCCGGCAAGGCCCTCGTGCTCGAGGCGCTGCTGGGCGTCGGCGACGAGCCCCTCGAGGATGCGTTCGCCGCCGCGGTCGTACGTGATGAGCTGGCGCACGTCGTCGCACTCGGCAGTCGCGTACTCCGGGTGGGAGCCGACGTCGAGGTAGAGGCGCGAGCCGTTGCGCAGGAACACGTTCGACGAGCGACCCCATGCGACGACCTTGCGGAACAGGTACCGGGCGACCTCGTCCGCCGACAGCCCGCGGCCGTCGTCCGACGCGCACGTCACCCCGTACTCGGTCTCGAGGCCAAAGATGCGGCGGTCCATGCGGCGGTCCCCTCCGTGTGGGTCTGCGTCGGGCGGTGTCACGCTGCCGTCACGGCGTCGGCGGGTCCGCCTCGGAGGGCGCGGTGGGCTCGGTGGGCCCAGCCGGGGCGGGCGGGCTCAGAGCGTCGGCCTGGCTCGGCGCGTCGACCTGGCTCGGTGCCGCGAGCATGGCGTCCAGTGCCGGTCCGGTCAGCCGTCGGAACGCGCGGCGCGGGCGTGAGCGCTCCAGCACGGCGACCTCGAGCTGACTCGCCGGAAGCTGGCGAGGCTTGCCCTCCGACTGCGTGCCGAGGACCCGGACCGCGATCCGCACAGCCTCGGCGAGCGTCAGGCCGGCGCGCCACGCGCCGGCGAGCTGCGTGACCAAGCCGTCCACCTGGCCACCCATCGCCACGTACCCGTGCTCGTCGGCGACGGAGCCGTCGTAGGACAGGCGGTAGATCTGGTCGCCCTCGGGGTTCGCACCGACCTCCGCGACGACGAGCTCGACCTCGAGCGGCTTGGACTCGGTCGTGAACACCGTGCCGAGAGTCTGGGCGTAGGCGTTCGCGAGCCCGCGTGCATTCACGTCCTGCCGGTCGTAGGAGTACCCGCGCAGGTCGGCGTACCTGACCCCGGCGACACGCAGGTTCTCGAACTCGTTGTACTTGCCCACGGCGGCGAAGGCGATGCGGTCGTAGATCTCGGAGATCTTGTGCAGGGCACGCGACGGGTTCTCGGTCGCGAAGACGATGCCCTCGTCGTACTGCAGCACGACCACCGAACGTCCTCGCGCGATGCCCTTGCGGGCATAGTCGGCGCGGTCCTTCATCAGCTGTTCGGGCGAGACGTAGAACGGCATGCTCATCGCGACTCACCCCCCGGGCGGCCCTGCGCGTGCTCGGTGCGGCGCTGCTCGGCGACCGCCTCCACGACGGCACCCAGCTCGTCCTGCCCGACCCGGCGGTACCCGCTCGACGTCACCGTCGCGACGACGGGCCAGATCTGGCGCGACGAGTCGGGACCCCCGGTGGCCGAGTCGTCGTCTGCGGCGTCGACGAGGGCCTCGACGGCGACGCGTACCGCCGCGACCGCGTCCAGACCTGGGCGCCAGAGCTTCTTGAGAGAGCCGCGCGCGAACACCGAGCCGGAGCCGACGCTGTGGTGCTCGTGCTCCTCGTAGCGCCCTCCCGTCACGTCGTACGAGAAGATCCGTCCCAGGCCGCGGTCGAGGTCGTAGCCCGCGAACAGCGGCACGACGGCGAGGCCCTGCATCGCGAGGCCGAGGTTGCCGCGGATCATCGTCGCGAGCCGGTTCGCCTTGCCGTCGAGCGACAGCAGCGCACCCTCGATCTTCTCGTAGTGCTCGAGCTCGAGCTGGAACAGCCGCACCAGCTCGACGGCGAGACCCGCCGTGCCGGCGATGCCGACCGCGGAGAACTCGTCCGCAGGGAACACCTTCTCGATCTCGCGGCTCGCGATCATCGAGCCCATGGTGGCTCGGCGGTCGCCTGCCATGACCACGCCACCATCGAAGACGAGCGCGACGATCGTCGTGGCATGGGGTGCCAGCGGCACCTCACCCGCGGGCAGGGGCCTGTGGCCCGGCAGCAGTGCGGGCGCATGCCCGGCGAGGAACTCGACGAACGAGGACGAGCCTGGTGTCGTGAACGCGGCCGGCAACCGGCCCGCAGCGCTGTGGTCCTGGCCCATCGGCGGTCACTGACCGCCCTTCTGCACGAACCCGCGCACGAACTGCTCCGCGTTGGTCTCCAGGACGTCGTCGATCTCCTCGAGCAGCGCGTCGACCTCGGCGTCGCGGGCCTGTGCCGCGGGGGTCGCGGGGGCCGGGGTGTCGGGGCCCGCGGCCGGCTCGTCGTCGTCGCGGCGGGACTGAGCGTGTTCCTGACCAGCCATGGTGACCTCCCGGGAGGGTGAACGGGCCTTCTGAACACACCCTAGGCCCTGCCCGTCAGGAGAGTCTGTGCACAACGCCCCCGCCAGGCCGCTCGATCCGCGAGGATGCGCGCATGCCACCTGCGCCGACGTCTCCGGCCACCCCGTACGCCGTCGTCCGCCGCCTGCTCGCCGATGCCACCCGCTGCCCCGACTGCACGGCACCGCTGACCCGAAGCCGGTGCGACGCGTGCGGCCTCGAGCTGTCCGGTGCGCCCGGACAGCAGCTGTGGGACCTGTCCCGGATCGCCGCCGACGCGCTCAGCCGGCGCGACAGCTACCTGCAGGCGATGCGCGCGCAGCAGCTGGCGCGCGAGGCCGCGCAGCACCGGTCCGCCCCCCACCCGGCGGCGATGGCGGCGCAGGGCGTCCTCTTGTCGCGCACGTCGGCACCGGGTCAGTCGACCCGTGAGCCTGTGCGCAGCGTCGTGAGCGGAAGCCTCGTGGCCGCGGCACGACACCCGGCTCATGCACCCGACCCGGTCGTCCCGCGCGCCTCCCGATCGCACTGGCGCGTCCAGACCGTGCTGCAGGTGCTCGGTGCCAGCCTGCTCGCGGCGGCGAGCATCGTCTTTCTCGTGTTCAGCTGGGGCTGGATCGGGCTGACCGGCCGTGCGGTCACGGTCGCCGTGGGCACCGTCGTGGTCTTCGCGCTCGCGGACCGGCTGCGGCGGGCAGCGCTGCGGTCGAGCGCTGAAGCCGTCGGTGCGCTCGGGACGGTCATGCTGCTGCTCGACGCGTGGGCGGTGACTGCCACCGGGCTCATCACGGTCACGTCGCACGCGGCGTACGACTCAGCGGCCAGCCTCGTCTGCGCCGTGCTCCTCCTGGCGGGCAGTCGCGCGACGCAGCTGCGCGTCGCCCGCGTGGTGGGAACGGCGCTCCTCCCGCTCGCGCCCGTCCTCCTCGTCCCGCTGGCGACGAGCCCGGTCGCGGCCGCCTGGCTTCTGGCCGGGTCGGTCGTGCTGGCCTGTGGACGCTTCGTGATCGACCGTCCGACGACGGCCGTCGCCTCGCCGGCGGCCGGCGCCTGGTTCGAGCCGGCGGTGCTCACCGGCGCGGCGTGGCTCATGACGGTCGCGGGAGCGCTCGTCGCCGTCGGTGGCGTCCTGGCGGATCCGCGGGGCGACGGCCCGGCTGGCGTCGGTGCGCTCGCGGCTCTTGCCGGGCTCGGCGCGCTGCAGGTCTGGCTCGCCCGCATCATGCGGAGGACCGTCAGCGAGCAGGTCGGGCCGACCGACCGCTCGTGGTGGGCGACGGCGGACTCGGCGACGTGGTGGGCCGCAGCGGCAGGCGCGGTGGCGGCAACGGCATCGGCCGCAGCAGCTGTCGTGACGGGCGCACAGCTCGACCTCCCGGATGCCTCCCTGCTCGCGCTGGTCCCGTGCGGGAGCGCCGCGGTCGTCGCGATCGTCGCGGCCGCGGCCGCGCGCACGCGGGGCAGTATGCCAGTGCGCACCGCTGACGGCGCAGCCCCTCCTCCCCGGGAGGCCCGGATCCGCGTGTCAGACGCCGCGGCGGACGGGGCACTGCTGGTCGCACTCCTCCTGGGTACGCCCGCCGTCCTGGTGCTGCCGTTCGCGGCCGCCCGGGCGACGATCGAGCCGGGCGGCGTGAACCGTGCGGACGTCGCCGTGGCCGGCCTCGCCGGCGCAGCGGTGGTCGCGGCACTCCTCGCTCTCGCCGTTCGTAGTCCCGGGCCAGCAAGGACGGCCCGGCGGTGTGCTGCGTGGCTCGGCGCGGGCGTCGTCCTCGGCGTCCCCGCTGTCGCCGGAACGGCGATCCCGTCGCTCGTCGGGGCGGGCGCCGTGGCGCTCTTCCTCGTGACCGGCGCGGTCGCGTACGGCGTGGACCGACGACTGCCTGACTCGCACCTCGCCCGCACGGCGCTCCGGGCGCCGCTCCGTGCGCTCAGCGCGCTCGCGGTGCCCGCTTCGCTCGTCGCCACGCACGGATCCCCTGGGCTCGTGGCCGCGAGCCTTGCGGGGCTCGCGGCGCTCGCGCTCGGGGTGCGTCCGTGGCTGGTCGGTGCAGAACGTGGCCTCGGCCAGGCACGGGCCGCCGCGGCAGCAGCGGCTGCTGTCGCGGCCTGGGGTGCGGTGCTCGTCGGCTTCGGCGCGGCTGGGGTGCGAAGCCCGCTCGGTGCGCTGCTCGCCGGAGGGATCGGTCTCGTCCTCGTGACGCCGGCGGCCCTGTCACCCGACGCGCGGTGGCCACGCCTCGACCGGTGCACGACGCTCGCGGCGATCGGCGCGCTCGCCGGCGGCGGGTGGGCTGCCGGACTCGCTGCGTCGGGGCGCGCCGGTCAGCCCGCCGCGCAGGAGGTCTTCGTCGTGCTCGTCGCGGCGCTCGCCGCCGTCACGGTCACCAGCGTGCTCGTGGGCGGGGCGGACGCGCTCGGCGACCGCACACGACGCGTCGCGGGCGCGCTCTTCGCGCCGGTCGTCGTGGGCGCGGTCGTGAGTCTGCACCTCGCGCTCGGCGCCCACGACGGTCCCGGTCTGGCAGCCGGGATCGCCGGTGCGGGCGCCCCCAGTGTGCTCCTGGGTCTCCCCCTGGCGTCCACCGGCGCACCGGCCCGCCGCGCGCGGGACGAGGTGCTGCGCCTGGTCCTGGAGGTCACCGGCTGGCTGACCGCATGCGTCGCGCTCGTCGTCGCCGGCGGCCCGGGTGGTCTCGCACTGGTGCTGCTCGTCGGTGCGATCACCGCGGGCGCATGGTCGCTGCAAGCTGACCGCCGCGCCGCGCGGTGGGGCGTCCTCGTCCTCGGCACAGCCGCGTCCTGGGCCCTGCTGCACGCAGGCGACGTCGGGGTCCCGGAGGCCTATGTCGCACCCGCGGGTCTCGTCCTGACGGTCGTCGGCGCGCGGCGACGACGACGCGGTGCACCGGCCGACGCTCCGCTGCTCGCCGCGGGGCTGGCGCTCGCCCTCGTCCCGACGGCACTTCTCGACGGCGTCCTCACGGGCCGTGTTCCCCGCGCCGGTCTGACGCTGGCCGCCGGTGCGCTGGTCGTCGCGATCGGCCTCCGCCTGCGCTCCGCGACCCCACCGGACGACGGGGCAGCGCCCCGACGAGGGCAGGTCGACGCCGTGCATGTGCTGCTCCTGATCGGCCTGCTCGTTGTCGTGGTCGGGCCCGCGCGACACGCCCTGAGCGCCGCGATCGCCACCGTGGGCGGTTCCGCATCGCGCCGCGGCGCATTCGGCGTCCTGCGGATCGAGGCATGGTCGGGCGCTGCGGCGCTCCTCGTCGCGACCGCCACGATGCGGCTCACGAGCCTGTGGCGTTGGGCGACGTACTCACCCCGGACCTGGGGCTGGTGGCTCGTCGCCGCGGTCGCCGCCACACCCTCGCTGGTCGCGGTCGACCGCACGGCGGCCGGGTTCGTCCGCTGGACGATCCCCCTGGCGCTCGGAGGCACGCTCGCGGTCCACGGTGCTCGCGCCCTGGAGCGAGGGAACCGCACACCGGGACAGCGCCCGGCCGGTCGAGCCGACTGGTCACGTGTCGTCTCGCTCGGCTTGACCCTCGCCAGCGCGTCGGCGCTCGTTGCTGCGATACGTAGCCCCCTGCCCCCCGACGTTCCGGTGGCGATCCTTGGCGTCGTCGTGACTGCCGCGGGCGTGACCCGGTGGCGTCGGCTGGCAGTGTCGGCGCCCGGGCCGGCGCACCCCGGGCGAACCGCTCCCTGGCTGACGGCTCCGTGGCCGCTCGCCGGACCGCTGCTGCTGCTGCCCGCGGCGTTCGACCAGCACGGGACGTGGCGGACGCCGGCCGTCCTCGCCGGGGCGCTCGCGCTCGTCGCCATCGGTCTTCGCCTCACACCGCGCAAGTCCAACACAGGCGACGACAGCCACGACGTCCCCGCACCAGCTGTGATGGACCGCGCCCGGCAGCTGCTCCTCGTCAGTGGCGCGTCGCTCGCTGTGGCCGGCCCCGGCGTCCGGGCGACGATCTCCGCAGCCGGTAGCCCCGATCCCGCCCGTGTGCTCGCGGTCGAGGCGTGGTCGCTCCCCGCAGCCGCGGTGATCGGCATCGCGGTGCTGGCACTCGTGCGCATGCGGCGCGCCGTCCTGCCACTTCCGGTCAGCGATCCGCGCCGGTGGGGGCTCGCGCTCGTGCTCACCACGGCGGCGGCGCCGACCCTGCTCGCCGTCGACGGGTCCACGACCGGCTTGATCCGGGTGGTCGCCGTGCTGCTCGCGGGCTCCGGGCTCGCGATCGTCGGCACGCGCGCCGCCGGTGGGGCTCGTCGCTACCTCGGCCTCTGCCTCACTGGCGCGGCAGCTGTCGCATGGACCCTGCGCGACGGGCCGGAACCCGCAGACGTGCCGATCGTGATCGCGGGCTGCGTCCTGCTCGTCGTCGGCTCGCTCGACATGGCCGCGGTGCGGCAGCGATCGAGCTGGCACGGGCTGGGGGCCGGGCTCGTCCTCACGCTCGTCGTGCCGCTCGCGTCGGGATGGGCCGATCCGACGGCGTGGCGTCTGTGGCTCGTGCTCGCGGGCGCCGTGGTCGCAGTCCTCGTGGGAGCCGTCCGCCGGTGGCAGGCTCCGTTCGCCCTCGGCGGCGTGGTGCTGATCCTGCTCGCCCTGGTCCAGCTGTCCCCGGCTGCGGCCGCGGCGCTGCGCGTGGTCGAGTGGTGGATGCTGCTCGCGGTCGGCGGGGCGATCCTGCTGGGACTCGGTCTGACGTACGAGCGCCGGCTGCGTGAGGCCACGGAGGCCGTGCGGTTCGTGGCCGCCATGCGCTGACGGCTGCGGGCCTCAGGCTCCCAGCGCTCTCCTTCAGGCGCCCAACGCCGCGAGGAGGCTGGCCGCGTCTGGGCTGCGGTCGAGCAGCGCTCCCACGTGCTCGCGCGTGCCACGCAGTGGGTCCCGCATCGGCACCCGCTGGAGCGTCGGCGCGCCGGGGACGTCGAAGATCACCGAGTCCCAGCTCGCCGCCGAGATCTGACCGCCGTAGCGCGCGATCGCCTCGCCGCGGAAGTACGCGCGTGTGTCGTCGGGCGGGTGCGTCACGGCGTCCTCGACCAGCTCACGCGAGACGAGGAGCTCGACCGCGCCGGCCGCGACGAGTCGGTGGTACAGCCCGCGCTCGGGACGGACGTCGGACCACTGCAGGTCGACTGCCGCGAGCCGAGGGTGGTCCCACGCCAGGTGGTCGCGCCGTCGCATGCCTTCGAGGAGCCGCAGCTTGGCGAGCCACTCGACCTCACGCGCACAGCTGGCCGGGTCGTCGGCGAGCCGCTGCAGCAGCGAGGCCCAGCGGTCGAGGACGTCACGGGTCTCGTCGTCCCCGACGCCACCGGCGTGCTCGAGGGCCACCCGGACGGCGGCGAGGTACTCCCCCTGGATCTCGAGCGCCGTGAGCCGGCGGCCGTCGACGAGCTCGAGGCGCTCGGTCAGCGCGACGTCGCGACTCACCACGTGCACAGCATCGACAGGGTCGCGCAGCGCGAGCCTGTCGATCGCCGCGAGGGCACCACCCGCGCCACCCTCGGTCACCGCCCGCTCGATGAGCCACAGGACGAGGGATGCCGTGCCGAGCTTGAGATAGGTCGCGACCTCGAGGAGGTTGGCGTCCCCGATGATCACGTGCAGGCGCCGCCAGCGCTCGGGGTCCGCGTGCGGCTCGTCGCGCGTGTTGATGATCGGTCGCCGCAGCGTCGTCTCGAGCCCGATCTCGGCCTCGATGTAGTCGGCGCGCTGCGACAGCTGGAAGCCCGGCACCTCGCCGCGCTGGCCCAGGCCCACCCGACCCGCCCCGGTGAACACCTGTCGGGTGACGAGGAACGGGGTGAAGCGCGCCGCGAGGTCGACGAACGGCACCGAGCGGTCGACGAGGTAGTTCTCGTGGGTGCCGTACGTCGCACCCTTGCCATCGACGTTGTTCTTGTACAGCGCGACGTCCGGCATGGCGAGGGTCGACGCGAGCGCCCGCACCGACGCGAGCATGACGAGCTCGCCGGCCCGGTCCCACCGCACCCCGTCGAGCGGCCCGGTGACCTCGGGCGAGGAGTACTCGGGGTGGGCGTGGTCGACGTACAGCCGAGCGCCGTTGGTCAGGACGACGTTCGCAGCGCCGGGGTCGTCGTACTCCTCGATCCCCGAGCGCGCGAGCAGCTGCGGGCCGTCGCCGGACGGTGCGGGGCTCGACGGTGCGTCGGTCAGCATCGAGGGGTGCGCCGACGCCCGCTGCAGGCGGAAGCCGCGCGCGTCGTGCAGCGGGTCCTCGTCGTCGTAGTCCCAGCGCGCTCGGGTCCGTGCGCTCTCGCGAGCCGTCGCATGCACGGCGACGACGTGGCTCGACAGGAGCATCGGGTTGGCCCCGGGTCGCCCCGGTTGCAGGACCCCGTACTCGGTCTCGATCCCCATCACGCGGCGCACGCTCACGCGGCCAGCCTAGGCGAGACGCACGAGGCGACCTGGGCCGGTCCGCCAGGCAGCGCGCCGAGGCACGACTGACCAGCCCGGCGCGGAGAACAGCGGTGGGCTACAGGTACTGCCCGGTGCTCGTCACGGTCTCGATCGTCCGGGAACCGTCCTTGCCCTTCTTGTCCTGGACGATCGTGCGGATGAACACGATGCGCTCGCCCTTCTTGCCCGAGATCCGCGCCCAGTCGTCGGGGTTGGTCGTGTTGGGCAGGTCCTCGTTCTCCTTGAACTCGTCGACGCAGGCCGTGAGCAAGTGGTCGACGCGGATGCCGCGCTGCCCGGTCGCGAGGAAGTCCTTGATGGCGGACTTCTTGGCGCGGTCGACGATGTTCTGGACCATGGCCCCCGAGTTGAAGTCCTTGAAGTACAGGACCTCCTTGTCGCCGCTCGCGTAGGTGACCTCGAGGAAGCGGTTCTCCTCGCTCTCGGAGTACATGCGCTCGACGACGCGGTTGATCATCGCCTCGACAGCCGCGGCGGCGTTCCCACCGTGCTCGGCGATGTCGTCGGGGTGGATCGGCAGCGACGCGGTGAGGTACTTGCCGAAGATCTCCCGCGACCCCTCGGCGTCCGGCCGCTCGATCTTGATCTTCACGTCGAGGCGGCCGGGCCGCAGGATCGCCGGGTCGATCATGTCCTCACGGTTCGAGGCGCCGATCACGATGACGTTCTCGAGCTTCTCGACGCCGTCGATCTCACTGAGCAGCTGCGGCACGATCGTCGTCTCGACGTCGCTCGACACCCCGGTGCCGCGGGTCCGGAACAGCGACTCCATCTCGTCGAAGAACACCACGACCGGGTGCCCCTGCGACGCCTTCTCGCGGGCACGGGAGAAGATCAGCCGGATGTGGCGCTCGGTCTCCCCGACGTACTTGTTCAGCAGCTCCGGACCCTTGACGTTGAGGAAGTAGCTGCGCGCGTCCGCGGCATCCTCACCGCGTGCGGCGGCCGCGGTCGCGGCGAGCGAGTGCGCGACGGCCTTGGCGATGAGCGTCTTGCCGCACCCGGGCGGGCCGTACAGCAGCACGCCCTTCGGCGGCTTGAGACCGTGCTCGCGGAACAGCTCAGGGTGCAGGAACGGCAGCTCGACGGCGTCACGGATCGTCTCGATCTGGGGTCCGAGACCGCCGATGTCCGAGTAGTCGATGTCCGGGACCTCCTCGAGCACGAGGTCCTCGACCTCGGACCGTGGGATCCGCTCGAACACGAATCCGGTCCGCGGCTCGATGGTGAGCGCGTCGCCGATCCGCACGGATGCCTCGAGGAGCTGCCCCGAGAATCGCACGACCCTCTCCTCGTCGCCGCGCCCGACGACCAGCGCCCGGCCCGTGCCGAGCAGCTCCTTGACGGTGACGAGCTCGCCGACCTCCTCGTAGCCGCCCGCCTCGACGACGGTGAGCGCCTCGTTGAGCATGACCTCCTGGCCGGGGCGCAGGTGGTGGATGTCGAGCGTGGGGCTGGCTCCGACGTGCATCTTGCGGCCCGCGGAGATGATGTCCACGGTGCCGTCGGCGCGCGCTGACAGGAACGTGGCGTACGTGCCGGGCGGCTTCGCGAGCTCGTCGAGCTGGCGCTTGAGCTCGATGATCTGGTCGCGTGCAGCGACGAGCGCCTCGGTGATGCGTTCGTTGCGCGCGGACAGCAGCGCCAGCTCGCGCTGCAGGTCACGGCCTGTGCTCGACGGGTCAGTCATGGCGTGTGCCTCCGTTCCGTGCCGCTCACGGTGCACGCCGGTGTGCGCTGCTCTCGATCGACCTTAACCAGTCGTGTCAATCGATCGCGGGAGCCTGGCCGACGTCGCGCCGGACGCGCCGGATCTTCTTGTCCGAGATGGCGCGCTCGCCGAGCGCCTCCGCCGACCAGGCGTCGTCGGGCAGCACGCGGACGTCGGAGGACACAGTCGTCGGGTCGACGGCCACGCCCGTGTTCCCCTCGGCGTCCGGGTAGGCGCCCTTCGCAGGCCGACGACGGCGCTGCGGGGCGTCGACGCCGTCAGCGAGGCGTCGGGTGGTCAGGAGGAAGCCGGTGTGACCGATCATGCGGTGCTCGGGGCGCACGGCGAGGCCCTCGAGGTGCCAGCCCCGGACGAGGGACTCCCAGGCGGACGGCTCGGTGTACCGGCCGTCGGAGCGCAGGTCCTCGGCGAGCCGCGACAGCTGCGTGGTCGTGGCGACGTAGGCGATGAGCACACCGCCCGGGGCGAGGGCGGTCGCGACCGCGTCGAGGTTCTCCCACGGCGCGAGCATGTCGAGGACGACGCGGTCGACCGACGCAGGCTCGACGGCACCCGGCAGCACGTCGGAGAGGTCGCCGACCGACAGCTGCCAGGCGGGGTGCGGGCCGCCGAAGAAGCCCTCGACGTTCCCGCGGGCGATCGCGGCGAAGTCCTCGCGCCGCTCGATCGAGTGCAGCGAGCCGGCGTCGCCGACGGCGCGGAGCAGGGACATCGTCAGTGCGCCCGAACCCACGCCGGCCTCGACGACCCGCGCACCCGGGTAGATGTCGGCCATCGCGACGATCTGGCCGGCGTCCTTGGGGTAGACGACCGCCGCGCCGCGCGGCATCGACAGGACGAAGTCGGCGAGCAGCGGCCGTACCGCGAGGTACTCGATCCCGGCCGTGTTGCGCACGACCGAGCCCTCGGGCGCGCCGATGAGCTGCTCGTGCGTGAAGTAGCCCTTGTGGGTGTGGAACGACGCACCGGGCGTCAGCGTGATCGTGTGGAGCCGGCCGCGCGGGTCCGTCAGCTGGACCCGGTCCCCCACCCGCAGGGGCCCGCGCCGCTGCTCAGCCCCCGTGCTGGTCGGGGCTGCGGCGGCGGTGGGCTCGGGTGCGAGGGTGGGGTCGGTCACGATCGACCAGTCTAGGAGTGCCTGCGGTCCCGGGAACGCCTACGAGCGCAGGGCGGCGATGACGTCGACGGCCCGCACGAGCGCGACGACCCGGCCGCCGAGCACTGCCACCACGACGGGCGACATCCGGGTGGTCTGGCCGATCGCCTGGACGAGAGCGGCCCCTTCGAGCGACGCGTCCACGACGGCTCCGACGGGCAGCACCACCGAGACCGCGACGACCGGGGTGCTCGCGCGGTGCTCGGGTGCCACGGCGGCCGCCGCTGCCCGGTCCACGTAGGCGGCAGGGCGGCCGTCGGGCGCGAGGACGACGACGTCGTCCACTCCCGCGGCCCCACGGGCCCGGTCCGCATCGGCCAGGGTCGCGTGCGCCTCGACGACTGTGGCCGGCAGCCCGACGGCGGCCACCGTGATCGCTGTCACCGCGCGACCGGTCCGTGCCCCCGTGATCGCTGCGGTCGCGCCGCTCCACAAGAACGACCCGATGAGGAACGTCCACACGATCGTGTACAGGTCCGGGGTCGATCCGCCCAGGATCGGCAGCACGAGCGCCCCGGCGACGACAGCGATGGCGACGACCCGCCCGCCCCAGCCGGCGACGACCGCGCCGCGGTGCCGGTCACCCGTCACGCGCCACACGAGGGCCTCGAGCACGCGCCCGCCGTCGAGCGGCAGACCGGGGACGAGGTTGAAGAGCCCGACGAACCCGTTCGAGAACGCGCCGGCGTACAGGAGCAGCCCGGCGAGCCCCGCAGGCGGCACGGCCTGCGCGCCGACCCAGCACGCGACGGCGATGACCAGGTTCGCGACGGGTCCGACGACGGCGACCAGCGCGCTCGTCGCGGGAGTCGGAGCCGCGCCCCCGAAGGCGGTGTGGCCCCCCCACAGCGTGATGGCGAACTCGTGCACGACCTGACCGCGCGACCGTGCCACGAGCCCGTGCGCGAGCTCGTGGACGAGCACGGACACGAAGAGCAGGACGACGAAGCCGAGCGCGACGACATAGGTGAGCGCTCCGAGCTGGGGCGCCCGCGCCTGCACCGTCGGAGCGAAGATCGCGGTGAGGACGACGGCCGCGAGCAGCCAGCTCGGAGCAAGGATGATCGGGGCACCGGCAGCCCGGCCGATCACCCAGCCCTTGGTGCCACCACGTCGACCGCCGCTGCTGCTCACCGCGTCAGCCTAGGTGCCCCTCCTGAACGGATCCCACGCGTGGCGTACCGGGGTGTCGGGGCCGACACCTAGGCTCGAGCTGTGACCTCGACAGCGTTCCCCGATCCGATGGGCGGCACACCGTCCGGCGCCCTGTCCGACCAGGCGACCGGCGCCGGTCGTGCGGACGCCGACGTCGCCGACGTCCGAGTGAGCCTCGATGTCCTCGACGAGGTCGTCGAGGACATCGTCGGCGATGCCGCTGCCGAGCTCCCCGCTGAGGTCGTGCCCGAGGTCGCACCGGGCACCACGCGGCGCTCCGCACCCGGACTGTCGCCGTCGCGTGCCAACGACTTCTTGCGGTGCCCGCTGCTCTTCCGCCTGCGCGTGATCGACCGCCTGCCCGAGCCGCCCAGTGCCGCCGCGGCTCGCGGGACGCTCGTGCACGCGGTCCTCGAGCAGCTGTTCGACCTGGCCGCAGGCGACCGGACGCGCGACGCCGCCGTCGGGATGCTGCCCGGCGCGTGGCAGACCCTCCACACCGAGCAGCCCGCGTACCTCGACCTGTTCGACGCCGAGGACCAGTGGGACGCATGGTTCGCCAGCGCACGCGACCTGCTCGACACGTACTTCACGCTCGAGGACCCGAACCGCCTCCAGCCCCACGAGCGCGAGGTGTTCGTCCGCACACAGCTCGAGGACGGACCGCAGCTGCGCGGGATCATCGACCGCCTCGACGTCGCGCCGAACGGCGCGGTCCGCGTCGTCGACTACAAGACCGGCCGTTCGCCGCGCGCGGGCTACGAGAGCTCGGCGCTGTTCCAGATGCGGTTCTACGCCTACGTCCTGTGGCGCGAGCGGGGCGTGCTGCCGACCCTGCTGCAGCTCGAGTACCTGGGCGACGGACAGATCGTGCGGCACGCGCCGAGCGAGCCGGAGATGGTCACGTTCGAGAGCCGGGTCCGGTCCATCTGGGCCGGCATCGAGGACTCCGCCCGTTCGGGCGACTGGCGTCCCCGCCCGTCGAAGCTGTGCGACTGGTGTTCGTTCAAGGCGCTGTGCCCCGCGTTCGGCGGCGTCGCGCCCGAGGTGCCCGAGGGTGCCGTCGAGGCAGCCATCGGCGTCGCACCGACTGTCGGCGCCCCGGCCGTCACGGCGTAGCCGACATCATGTCGTAGCAGCCGACGTCGCGCCGCAGCGCCGTCAGGCCCGAGGAGTCGTCTCGACGCCCCGGAGGTCGAGCACGTCGCCCGTCACGATCCGCGTGAGCTCGCCGAGCCCGAGGACCTCGAGCGACCGCACACGGCTCACGCCGACGGGGGCCACGACCGGGACGAGAACCTCGACGGCGATCACGCGCGCGCCGGCCGAGCGCGCCGAGGCAAGCCCAGACGGCGAGTCCTCGATCGCGACGCACCGCGAGATGTCGACACCCAGCCGCTCGGCCGCCGTCAGGTACGGCTCGGGGTGGGGCTTGGGGTGCCGCACCTCGTCCCCGCTCACCACGACGTCGAACACCCCCGCCATCCGGGCGAACGGATCGGCGAGGACGCTGAACGAGGAGGTCACCAGCGCGAGCGGCACGCCCGCGGCGACGAGCGAGGCGAGCAGATCCTCGGCGCCGGCCTGCCACGGCACGGCCGACGCGACCCCAGCGGCAACCCGCTCGTGCAGGAAGTCGCGGATGGCGTCGTCCGACAGGTCCACCCCGCGCGACCTCAGCGCCACCGTGCACACGGACATCGAATTGCCGATCATCGCGAGCGCGTCCTGGCGCGTCCAGACGCCGCCGTGGGCCTCGACGAGCTCGGTCTCCGCACTCATCCAGTACGGCTCGGAGTCGATCAGCGTGCCGTCCATGTCCCAGAGGACGGCGGCGGGCAGCGGGCCCCCGTGCGGGGTGGCCCGACCTGTCGACACCGCGTCGGGGCTGGTCACGATCCACTCCTGTCGCCGTGCTGCGCCGGGTCGCGCATCGAGCGAGGCTACGCCACGTCCACCGGGCGGGGCGCCGCCGGGGCGAGGCGCCGCCGTACGGCACCGTCAGGCGACGGCCCCGGCCTGCTCGTCCTGCGCCGCCTGCGCCACGAGCAGCCGCCGGCGGTCGGCACGACGCTGCGCCTGCGCGATCGGGTCCGGGACGGGCGAGGCCATCCAGAGCCGCTGGGTGTACGGGTGCTCGGGCTGCGAGGTCACCACGGTGGTCTCGCCCCGTTCGACGATCTCTCCCTGGTGCATGACGGCGACCCGGTGGCTGACGTGCCGCACGACCTCGAGGTCGTGGGTGACGAACAGGGGGCATCGCCGACCTCGTGGACCAGGCGAACGCGCACCGGTGACGGCGCGGCCGGGTGCCGGCTCGTACCGCGAGGTCAGGGACCCGGTCTGCCGTCCGTCAGGCGGCCGGCCGGGCTTCCAGCTGCTCGCCGAGGCGACCCGCCGGGGCTGTCCCGCTGCCCGCCCGCGCGCGGGCGTCCTAGGCTGACGGGATGACCGAGCAGGCGCACCCGCCGACCGAGCTCCCGCCGAGGGAGACGATCATGCTTGCCGCCTTCGAGGGGTGGAACGACGCGGGCTCCGCAGCGAGCCAGGCCCTCGAGCACATCCACGAGGTGTGGGGCGCCGAGCAGGTCGACGAGCTGGACCCCGAGGAGTACCACGACTTCCAGGTGAACCGGCCGGTGCTCGGCATCGGTCCCGACGGCCGGCGCGAGATCACCTGGCCGACGACGGCCGTCGCAGTCGCGACGGCACCACGGTCCGGGCGGCAGGTCGTGCTGGTCCACGGGATCGAGCCGTCGATGCGGTGGCGCCGGTACTGCACGGAGCTGCTCGACATCGCTGCGGGACTCGGCGTCAGCACCGTCATCACCGTCGGCGCGCTCCTCGCCGACGTGCCCCACACCCGCCCGATCCCGGTCACCGCGACGAGCGAGGACCCGGCGGTGCGTGAGCTGCTCGGCGTCGACCCGAACACGTACGAGGGGCCGACCGGCATCGTCGGGGTCCTCCAGCACGAGGCCGAGGTCCGCGGCATGCGCGCGCTGTCGCTGTGGGCCGCCGTGCCGCACTACGTGGCACACCCGCCGTCCCCCAAGGCCACGCTCGCGATCCTCACGCGCCTCGAGGGGCTGCTGGGTGAGCCCATCGCGCTCGGCGACCTGCCCGACGACTCGATCGCCTGGCAGGCCGGGGTCGACGAGCTCGCGAGCGAAGACAGCGAGATCGCCGAGTACGTCCACCAGCTCGAGCAGGCGAAGGACACCGCGGATCTGCCCGAGGCGAGCGGTGAGGCCATCGCGCAGGAGTTCGAGCGCTACCTGCGTCGCCGTGACAAGGGCACGGGCGGCTGAGCCCGCAGCGACGCGACGGCCCGCGGCGGCTGACCGCTACAGGCGGACGCCCAGCAGGGCGTTGACCATCCGCGAGACGATGCCTGGCGCGCCGATCACGGCATCGACCGTGCCGCCCGTGCGGAGCGCGTCGTCGGCCCAGGCGTCGACGGCCGCGAGCGCCGCCGGTGCGTCGAGGTCGGTGGCGAGTGCCGACCGGACGGCCGCAAGCGTGGCCGTCGCGTCCGGTCCACCGTTCCCCGACACGGCGCGCTGCCACCGGTCGAGCTGCGCGCGGGCGAGCTTCAGGTCCCCCTCGGTCCAGTCCCAGTCGCTCGCGTAGTGGTGCGCGAGGATCGCGAGCCGGATGGCCATCGGGTCCTCGCCCTGCGTACGCAGCCGCGAGACCAGCTCGAGGTTGCCGCGCGACTTGCTCATCTTCTCGCCGTGCAGCCCGACCATCCCGGCGTGCACGTGGATGCGGGCACCCTCGCCCGCGTCGAGCAGCCGGGCGTGCGACGTGCTCATCTCGTGGTGCGGGAACCGCAGGTCGACGCCGCCGCCCTGCACGTCGAACGGCAGGCCGAGGCCGTCCCGCGCGATCACGGCGCACTCGATGTGCCAGCCGGGTCGACCGCTCCCGAGCTCGCCGCCGTCCCAGGCGGGCTCTCCTGGACGCTCACGGCGCCACAGCAGCGGGTCGAGCGGGTCGCGCTTGCCGGCACGCGTCGGGTCACCGCCACGCTCGGCGAACAGCTCGAGCATCTCGTCGCGGTCGAGACCGGCGACACGACCCAGGTCCGGGTCGACGCTGAGGTCCGCGTAGACGTCACCGCTGCCGTGCCCGGTCGCGTCCGGCTCCTCGACCCGGTACGCAGCGCCGGCCGCGAGGAGGTCGCGCACAGCCTGGGCGACGGCCGGGATCGACTCGACGGCGCCCGTGTAGACGTCGGGCGGGACGACGCCGAGCGACGTCATGTCCTC
>NZ_DASUIR010000037.1:0-26770 GCF_036279715.1 Cellulomonas sp.
GCTGAAGAAGGTGCGCGGGCGCGACGGTCGCCTGCAGCTCGTGATCGACTCCGAGCGGCTGCTCAAGGTCTTCCGGATCACCGCCCTGACGCAGGTGTTCACGATCCACGAGACGGTCGACGCGGCGCTCGACAACTGATCAGCTGCCCGGCAGAGCCGACGCGGACTACATCGGGGTGAGCCGGTAGATCACCGTCGACTGCCCGTCGGCGGTCAGGCCCGAGCGGACAGTGACGTCCCACCGGCCGATGATGGCCCCGACGGAGTCGTCGGGCGACGCCGTGCTGCTGATCGCCCGCCACGTCGGCGAGTACTGGTCCAGGGCGTCGACGGCACGCGTGAACCCGTCGGTGCCGTCGACGGCGACCGTCACGATCCAGCCGGAGGCGAGGCTGCCGTCGAGCTGCGTCGCCTCGACGAGCCGCCCGCCGATGATCGGCACGTCGGCGGGGAACGCAGCGGGCAGGCCTGACATCGGCGGTGCGGTCGGCAGGAGTGTCAGCGGGATCCGCGCGCCGACGGCCCGGGCGACGCCGCCGGGCACCGACGCGTCAGGGTGCTGGGCCACGGTGTACGCGCTGTAGGTCCCAGCGGGCAGGTCCTCGCCGCCCGCGGACCTGCCCGTTGCACAGGTCACGAGATCTGGAACCGACCCGCCCCCGACGGGGAGCGCGAATCCGGCCTGCCGGTCCGTCACGACCATCGGTAGCTCCTGCGAGACGGGTAGCACGGCGACCACGGTGCCGTCGTGAGCGACGACGATCTGGGTGGTCCCGTCAGGGGAAGCGGAGACGGTGGCTCCCGCGCCGCCCGCCGCGTCGGTCGCGGTGGGCAGGCTGGAGAACGCTGGGAGGTGACGCCCGACGAAGGGGCCGAGCGGCACGTCGGCGGCGACCAACCCTGACCCGTTGCCCACGAAGACGAGCGAGGCCGTCCAGTCCGCGCCGCCGGTCGCGACGAGGTCCGCGACCGACGACCCGCAGGTGCCCGGTGCAGCGCCCGGCACGGCTGCGGGCAACAGGTCGTCGGCGCCCCTGCGACCGACGAGCTGTCCACCGAAGGCCGCGATCGCCCCGACCGTCACCAGCCCCACCCCGGCCCGCGTCCCTGCCCGGACCGCGCGCCGCGTCCTGATGCGCGTGGCCAGGTGCCCGACCGTCTCCGCGACGGTGTCCTGCTGGGGCCCCGCGTGCCCGAGCAGGTAGGTCGTGCCGGTGCCGTCGACGGCGTCGTGCAGCGTGCGCGCGAGATCGATGGTCATCGCCGGCTCCCGGTGTGGATGAGGGTGACGTCGTCGGTGTGGGCCTGGGGAAGCGGTCCGAGCACGTCCTCGAGCGCGTCGATCGCGTCGGACAGGTACCGCTTGACGGTGCCGTCGGACAGCCCGAGCCGGCGGGCGATCTCGGGCACCGTGAGGTCGTCGTAGAAGCGCAGGACGATGCACGCGCGCAGCCGCGGCCGCAGGGTGAGGAGCGCGGACTGCACGTCGATGCGGCTCGACGCCGCGACCTCGGGGCCCTCGGCGTCGTCGGGCCGCGCGAGCAGGTGCCGCACCCCCGCCCAACGGCGACGGCGACGGTAGCCGTCGAGAAAGATCGACAGGATCGCGCGCCGCACGTAGCTCTCGGCAGCCAGCGTCTCCCGGAGCGGGCGCCCCTGGCTGAACGAACGGACGAGCGCCTCCTGGACCAGGTCGTCGGCGTCACCGAGGTTGCCCGTGAGGAGCGCGGCGTACCGCACGAGCGCTGGACCGCGCTCGCGCACCAACGCGTCGAGCACGTGCTCCCAGTCCGACACTGCGCCTCCGCGGCCGAGTCCGATCGGCGCGCGAGGTCGCACGCTCACTCATCATGACGACCCTGAGGTCCGGAACGTTGGTCCGATCTGGATATGGTGGGCCCGTCCGCACGGCAACGACGCCGAACGGTGTGGCGCAGTCCGGGGTCTGCGCCGGTGACGGGGAGGTCGCATGCTCACTGTCGGAACGACGAGCCTCACGATCGTCGGGGTCATCGCGGCGATCGCGGTCGCATCGCTGGTCGTCGCGCTGGTGCTGCGGCGCCAGGTCCTCGCGGCGGGCGAGGGGACGCCGGCCATGCAGGACATCGCGACGGCAGTCCAGGAGGGCGCCTCCGCCTACCTGTCACGGCAGTTCCGGACCCTGGCGGTGTTCGCGGCCGTGGTCTTCGGTCTGCTGTTCCTGCTTCCGGGGGACACCGGGATCCGGGTCGGTCGCTCGCTGTTCTTCCTGCTGGGCGCGGGTTTCTCCGCGAGCATCGGCTACCTCGGCATGTGGCTCGCGACGCGGGCGAACGTGCGGGTCGCCGCGGCGGCGTCCGAGGCTGACGGCCGGGCGGCGGGTGCGCGCATCGCGTTCCGCACCGGCGGCGTCGTCGGGATGTCGGTCGTCGGCCTCGGACTGCTCGGGGCCACGTCGGTCGTGCTGATCTACCGGGGCGACGCCCCCGCGGTCCTCGAGGGATTCGGCTTCGGCGCGGCCCTGCTGGCGATGTTCATGCGGGTCGGCGGCGGGATCTTCACGAAGGCGGCCGACGTCGGCGCGGACCTGGTCGGCAAGGTCGAGCAGGGCATCCCCGAGGACGACCCGCGCAACGCCGCGACCATCGCGGACAACGTGGGCGACAACGTCGGGGACTGCGCGGGCATGGCCGCTGACCTGTTCGAGTCCTACGCGGTGACGCTCGTCGCCGCCCTCATCCTCGGCAAGGCGGCGTTCGGCGAGCGCGGCCTCGTCTTCCCGCTCATCGTGACCGCGGTCGGGGCGTTCGTCGCGATCCTCGGCGTCGTCATCACGCGCATCCGCGGCACCGAGAGCGGGCTGACGGCGATCAACCGCGGCTTCTACACGTCCGCGCTGATCGGCGTCCTGCTCGCCGCCGTCGCCGCGTTCGTGTACCTGCCGTCGTCGTTCAGAGAGCTCACCGGCGGCACCGCCGGGATCGAGACCCACGGCGGCGACCCGCGTCTCATCGCCGCGACCGCGGTCCTCATCGGCGTCCTGCTCGCCGGCATCATCCTGTGGGTCACGGGCTACTTCACGGGCACGACGTCGAAGCCCACGATGCACGTCGCCCGGACGTCGCTCACGGGCGCCGCGACCGTCGTGCTCTCCGGGATCGGGATCGGCTTCGAGTCGGCCGTCTACACCGCGGGCATCATCGCGGCCGCGATCTGCGGGGTGTTCCTCATCTCCGGCGGCTCGGTCCCGCTCGCCCTGTTCCTCGTCGCGCTCGCGGGGTGCGGGCTGCTCACGACGGTGGGCGTCATCGTCGCGATGGACACGTTCGGCCCGGTGAGCGACAACGCGCAGGGCATCGCCGAGATGTCGGGCGACGTCAGCCCGGCCGGTGCCCAGATCCTCACCGACCTCGACGCCGTGGGGAACACGACCAAGGCCGTCACCAAGGGCATCGCGATCGCGACGGCCGTCCTCGCTGCGACCGCGCTGTTCGGGTCCTACTCCCAGGCGGTCACCACGGCCATCAGCCAGGCGGGGGACGTCGCCGGCACGGCCGACATCGTCAAGGCGATGATGACCTACTCGGTCATCTCCCCGATCACCCTCGTCGGCGTGATCCTCGGCGGCGCGACCGTCTTCCTGTTCTCTGGCCTCGCGATCGATGCGGTGACGCGAGCGGCCGGTGCGATCGTGTTCGAGGTGCGCCGCCAGTTCCGCGAGAACCCGGGCATCATGACGGGCGAGGTCCGGCCCGAGTACGCACGGGTCGTCGACATCTGCACGCGCGACTCGCTGCGTGAGCTCGCGACGCCCGGCCTCCTTGCGGCGTTCGCACCGATCGCCGTGGGCTTCGGGCTCGGCGTCGGGCCCCTTGCCGGGTTCCTCGCCGGAGCCATCGCGACGGGCGTGCTCATGGCCGTGTTCCTCGCCAACTCGGGCGGCGCGTGGGACAACGCGAAGAAGATCGTCGAGGACGGCAGCTTCGGCGGCAAGAACTCCCCGGCGCACGCGGCGGTCGTCATCGGCGACACGGTCGGCGACCCGTTCAAGGACACCGCCGGGCCGGCGATCAACCCGCTGATCAAGGTCATGAACCTCGTGGCCCTGCTGATCGCGCCGGCGATCGTCGCGGTGAGCGTCGGTGACGGTGGCAACCACGTCGTCCGGATCGGGATCGCGCTCCTCGCGGCGTGCGTCGCGTTCGGCGCCGTCATCGCGTCGCGTTTCCGGGCTGCGCGCGTCGACCGGGAGGGACGACTCGAGCTGGAGATCGCCGCGCTCATCCCCTGAGGGGGCGCGGCGTCCCGCGGCTCACCGCGCGCGGCGCGCAGCCGCACGCGACACTCGAAGGCGTGCCCGGCTCCGAGCGACTCCGCCTCATGACCTACAACGTCAAGGCCCTGTCGGTCGACGCCGATGCCGCCGGGCAGGTTGTCGTTGATGCCGACCCTGACGTGCTGGGGATCCAGGAACCGCCGCGCGGACCGGTCGGCGCGCGACGCCTGCGGCGGTTCGCGGCCTCGGTCGGGATGCGGCCGGTCGTCTCGGGGCGCGGCGCTCGCACGACGGCGCTGCTCGTTGCCGACCGCTGCGCCGGCGCGGTCGAGGCCGCCGCTGCGGTCCCGCTCCCCGTGCTCGGGCGGCGGGAGCTGGTCGCGCTGCCGATCCCGCGCGGGTATGCGCGCGCCACGATCGCGGGCGTGCAGGTCGTCGTCGTGCACCTGTCGCTCGACCCGGCCGAGCGCGCGCGGCACGTGACCCGCATCCTGACGGACGTCCGGGCGCGGCTCGACGCGGGCGGGCAGTGCGTCGTCGTCGGCGACCTCAACGAGATTCCGGACGGTCCCGCCTGGGCGCGGTTCGGCGTGCACCTCCGCGATGCCGCCGCGAAGGATCCGGTCCCCACCTTCAACGCGCTGCGGCCCGGTCAACGCATCGACGTGGTCCTCGTGAGCGACGGGTTGCGCGTCGTCGCGTCTCGCGTGCCGTCGGGGCCGGCCGCCGAGCGTGGCAGCGACCATCGACCGGTCGTCGTCGACCTCGCGCTGCCCCACTGACCGTGCGCTGCGGCACCGTGCGCTGCGGCAGGCCGCGAGACGGCAGGATGGTCCGGTGACCGAACCGGCCGACACCCCCCGCCCCGACCGCGCGCTGCTCGACGCCCTGCGCCGCGACCTCGCCGACGCGGGCTACACCGTCGACGGTGTGGAGGACCTGCTCGGACCGGTGGCGTCCGCCGCGCTGCACCGCGAGGAGGCCGTCCCGGCGCTCCGGGTGACCGCCGACGTCGCGGGTCTCCGCACCGATCCACGTGCGGCGCTCGTCCGGGCGTTCGTCCTCGGCGTCGAGGTGCCGCGCGCAGCGCTCGAGCGGGCGTTCGCGACCCTCGGCGTCGCGGGTGCCGAACGCCTCGGGCTGGTCGCGGCCGCAGGCGCCGGGCCCGACGACGCCGTCCGGGCGCGCGTCGACCTGCGCCCCTACGAGGCCGTCGACGGCCTCGACCCCGCCGCCGGCGAGCGTCGCGACGGGTCCGGCGCGGTCGACTGGTGGATCGCGTCCGACCTCGGCGAGCTCGCGACGGGCCGCGCGCTGCGGACCGACCACGTCCTCGGCGTCGGCGGCGCGTCGACGACGCTCGCGCAGGTCACCGTCCGGGACCCGCGCCGGCGCGTGCTCGACCTCGGCA
This sequence comes from Cellulomonas sp., assembly GCF_036279715.1. Classification (GTDB taxonomy): domain Bacteria; phylum Actinomycetota; class Actinomycetes; order Actinomycetales; family Cellulomonadaceae; genus Cellulomonas_A. The sequence continues at coordinate 5,667 of NZ_DASUIR010000037.1, forward strand.
CGGGCTGCGGCATCCAGGCGCTGCACGCGAGCCGGCATGCCGCCACGGTGGTCGGCACGGACATCTCCCGCCGGGCTCTGGCGTTCGCTCGGTTCAACGCCGAGCTCGCGCAGATCGGCCCCGACCGGTTCGAGCTGCGCGCAGGTTCGATGCTCGAGCCGGTCCTCGGTGCGGGCGAGGAGCTGTTCGACCTCGTCGTCTCCAACCCGCCGTTCGTCATCACCCCGCGGGTCGCCGGGGTCCCGTCCTACGAGTACCGCGACGGGGGTCGCGCGGGCGACGCGATCGTGCGCGAGCTCGTCACCGGCGTCGGCGCGGTGCTCGCCCCCGGCGGGGTCGCGCAGCTGCTCGGCAACTGGGAGGTCCGTCGCGGCGAGGAGTGGCACGAGCGTGTGGGGGAGTGGCTCGACGAGTCGGGCCTCGACGGCTGGGTCGTGCAGCGCGAGCTGCAGGACCCGGCGCAGTACGCCGAGACGTGGATCCGCGACGGCGGCACGACCCCGGACCGTGACAGGCCGGCGTGGGCGGGGCGCTACGGCGCGTGGCTCGACGACTTCGCGTCGCGGGACGTCGAGGCGATCGGCTTCGGGATCGTCACCCTGCGGCGGCCTGTCTCGGGTGCGGCGACGCTGCGCCGGCTCGAGGAGGTCACGGGCTCGGTGCGCCAGCCGCTCGGACCCGTCGTCGCGGCGACGATCGCGGCCCACGACTGGCTTGCCGCGCGGGACGACGGCGCGCTCGCACGCGAACGTCTCGTCGTCGCGGGCGACGTCACCGAGGAGCGCTACCTGACTCCCGGGGACGCCGACCCGACCGTCGTGCTGCTGCGTCAGGGCCGCGGGTTCGGTCGGACGGTCCGGGCGGGCACGGCGCTCGCGGGGTTCGTCGGCGCGTGCGACGGCGAGCTGACCGTCGGGCGGCTCGTGGGGGCGCTCGGAGAGTTGCTCGAGGTCGGAACCGCTGAGGTCGCGGCCGACGTCGTCCCGTCGGTGCGCGGGCTCGTCCTGGACGGGCTGCTGGCCCCGGTCTGATTCACAGGCGGGCCATAGGGTCCGCTGGCGCGGGTCCCAGCCCCCGCCGGGAGTCTTCGGGGCATGAGCCGAAAGACGCGAACAGACCGAGGCGGTGCGCGCGGAAGGTCCCGCCGTACGAAGCTCCTCATCAACAGCTTCCTGGTGGGAGCGCTCGCACTCACCGCCGGCGGGACATGGTGGTTCCTGCACCCCTCGTCCGCGCAGGCCGACAGCAGCGCGACCGTGCGCACCGCGACCGCGACCGTCGGGACGGTGTCCACGACCATCTCGGCGCAGGGCAGCATCGCGGCCGCGACGACGGCCTCCCCCTCGTTCGCGGTGTCGGGGACCGTCGCGACGGTCGATGTCACGGTCGGTGACGTCGTGACGGTCGGGCAGCAGCTCGGGACGCTCGACACGAGCGACCTCGACGACGCCGTCACGCAGGCGCAGGCGCAGGTGACGAGCGCGAAGGCGCAGGTCACGACGGCGGGCCTCCAGCTGACGGCCGCCCAGCAGTCGTTGTCGGAGGCGCAGGCGGCGCTCGCGACGACCACGACGACGACCGACCCGAGCACGGGCGTGTCGACGACGACGAGCAAGGGCAGCGCGTCGCAGGTCACGAGCGCCAAGGCGCAGGTCAACAACGCCGCCGCGCAGGTGACGACGGCGCAGGCTGCGGTGACGCAGGCCACCACGGACCTCGCGACGGCCAAGGCGAACGTCGCCAAGGCGGTGCTGACCGCGCCGATCGCCGGTACGGTCACCGCGGTCACCGGCACGGCCGGATCGACGGTCAGCGGGGGCTCGTCGAGCAGCGCGGCGAGCGGGACCTCGGCAGGCACGGCCACGACCGCGACCACGTCGTCGACCACCTCGAGCGGGTTCGTGACGATCGCGGACATGACGGTGCTGACGAGCTCGGCGTCGTTCGCGGAGGCCGACGCGGCCCAGCTGAGCGTCGGGCAGGTCGCCGCCGTGACGTTCCCCGCGGTCGACGGCGCGACCGCCACCGCGAAGGTCACCTCGATCTCGCCGACCGGCACCGCGACCAACAGCGTCGTGACGTATGCCGCGACGATCACTCTCGACTCGGCGCCCGCCGGGGTGCGGCTCGGTCAGACCGCCGACGTCACCGTGACGACCGCGCAGGCGACCGACGCGATCACGCTGCCGAGCAACGCCGTGGCGGTCGGCACGACGGCGGCCGACGGCACGACGACCGGGACCGTGAGCCTGCGTGCCGCCGACGGCACGACGACCGTGACGACCGTGACGATCGGGGTGCAGGGCGACACGACCACCCAGATCGTGTCGGGCGTGGCCGAGGGCGACACCGTCGTGGTCTCGCTCGACACCGCGGTCGGCACGACGACGACCACCACCACCTCGCAGTTCGGCGGCGGCGGGCAGATGCCCGCCGGTGGCTTCCCGGGCGGGCCGGGTAGCAACGGATGACCGCCTCCCAGCGTCCCCCGGTCCTCGAGCTGCGCGGGATCCACAAGGTGTACGGCGAGGGTGCGGGCGAGGTGCGGGCCGTCGACGGTGTCGACCTCGTGGTCGAGACCGGCGAGCTCGTGGCCGTCATGGGCGCCTCGGGCTCGGGCAAGTCGACGATGATGAACATCCTCGGCTGCCTCGACATCCCCACCGAGGGCACCTACCGGCTCGACGGGACCGACGTGTCCACGCTCAGCGAGAGGCAGCTCTCCGCGGTGCGCAACCGGTCGATCGGCTTCATCTTCCAGTCGTTCAACCTCATCCCGAGCATGTCGGCCCGCGCGAACGTCGAGCTGCCGATGCTGTACGCCGGGGTGGGTGCCGGTGAGCGCCGCGACCGCGCACAGGCCGCGCTCGAGCTCGTCGGGCTCGCGCCGCGGGCGGGCCACCGGCCGAACCAGCTCTCGGGCGGCCAGCAGCAGCGCGTCGCGGTGGCGCGCGCGCTGGTCAACGCGCCGGCGCTCATCCTCGCGGACGAGCCGACGGGCAACCTCGACTCGCGCTCGACCGAGGAGGTCCTCGACGTGTTCGAGCGCCTCGGGACCATGGGTCGCACGATCGTCCTGATCACCCACGAGCCGGACGTCGCCGCCCGCACGCGTCGCGTCGTCCGGATGCGCGACGGACGCGTCGTGTCGGACGGGCCGTCGACGCCTGCTACCGGCGGGTTCGGCATGCCCACCGAGGACGTCGCATGAACGCCATGGAGATCCTGCGGTCGTCCCTGCGGGGGATGACGTCGAACCCGATGCGCTCGGTCCTGACCCTGCTCGGCGTCCTCATCGGGGTCGGCTCGGTCATCCTGCTCGTCGGCGTGGGTGCCGGCTCGGCGAAGGCCGTCTCGGACCAGATCGACTCGCTCGGGACGACGACGCTCACGGTCCGGTCGGGCTCCGGCGGCGGCATCCGCTTCCAGGACCTGACGACGGGGGTGGCCGACGCGCTCCAGTCGTCGGTCGACTCGGGCGACGCCACGGCGCTGATCGCGGTCGTCCCCGAGGTCTCGAGCTCGCAGACCATCACGGCCGGGACGACGTCGACGACCGCGCAGATCATCGGCACGACGGCGAACTACTTCGACGTGACGAGCTCGAAGGTCGCGCAGGGCACGGCGTTCTCTGCGAACGACCTCGCGCAGTCGCGCCGGGTCGTGGTGATCGGCGCCGAGCTGGCCACGACGCTGTTCGGGTCGCAGGGCGACGCCGACTACGTGGACCCGGTCGGTCAGACCGTCGTCGTCGGCTCGACGCCGTACCTCGTGAACGGCGTCATGGCCGCGAAGGACTCGACCGGGACGGAGAGCACCAACAACGTGCTCGTCGTGCCCCTGACCCGGGTCCAGCAGTCGATCGCCGGCTACGGCAACCTGTCCTCGATCGTGCTCCAGGCCACCGACGCCGACGCGGTCGACGTGGCAGAGGCCGAGGCCACGACCGTCATCAACACCGAGCTCAAGATCGCGAGCACCGACGACGCGACCTACACGATCAGCAACCAGGCGCAGCTGCTGGCCGCCAGCACGTCGACCGCGTCGACCTTCTCGGCGATGCTCGCCGCGGTCGCGGGCATCTCGCTGCTCGTCGGCGGCATCGGGGTCACGAACATCATGCTCGTGACCGTCACCGAGCGGACCCGGGAGATCGGCATCCGCAAGGCGCTCGGCGCGACCCGCGGCGCGATCCTCGGCCAGTTCCTGACCGAGGCGACCCTGCTGTCCCTGCTCGGCGGGGCGCTCGGCGTCCTCGGCGCGGTCATCGGGTCGCAGTTCGAGATCCTCGGCGTCAAACCCGCGATCGTCGGCTCGTCGGTCGTCCTGGCCCTGGGCGTGTCCATCGGGATCGGCGTCTTCTTCGGGGGGTACCCCGCCTTCCGCGCCGCCACGATGCGCCCGGTCGACGCGCTGCGGCACGAGTAAGCCCACCCCTGACCTCCCCGCACCACCACCCCCTGACGAAAGGCACCACCATGTCGAACCCCAGCAGCATCCCCGCCCCGAACGACGTCGCGGAGGACCTCCTCGCGCAGGACCTCCTTGCGCAGCGCCCTGCGGTCCTCGCCGGGTCCGCCCCGATCGCCGCGGCGCCCCGCGGCAGGCCGTCGCTCACGATGATCCTGGTCGGCGTCGTGGGCGCGGCCGTCCTGTTCGCAGGCGGGCTGCTCGTCGGGCACGCCACCGGGTCGAGCACCACGGCCCAGACCGGACCCGGCGCGAACGGCATGCCGGGCGGCGCAGCGGGGACCGGCGGGCCTGGCGGGTTCACGTCCGGCGAGATCGCGTCGATCGACGGCTCGACGCTGACGATCACGACGTCCGACGGCACGAGCGTGAAGGTCACGACGAGCTCCGACACGACCGTGTCGCAGACCGCCGACGCCGACGTCTCGGCGCTCGCGGTGGGCGACACCGTGACGGTCGTCGGGCAGACGGCCGACGACAGCTCGGTGACGGCCCAGGCCATCACCGAGGGCTCGACCGGCTTCGGGATGCCGGGCGGCACCCAGAACTGACCGGCGTGCCCGTGCCCGTGCCCCTGCCTCTGACCTGGGCGGGGGCAGGGGCACGGACGGAGGCGGCACTGTCAGCAGATCCATAGGTGGCACCAAGGTTTCCCGCGACGTCTCCCAGCAATCCCCGCCATGGTGACGTCATGAGTCGGATGTCACGTGCGGAGCGGACCACAGGCGCGCGCGCTCAGGGCCCGAGGGGCAGAGCGAAGACCCTGACGAACGTGGGGCTCGTCGCCGTGCTCGCGCTGACCGGTGCCGGCACCTGGTGGTACCTGCACCCCACGAGCGCCCAGGCGGGGACCAGCACGGCAACCGCCCGCACGGCGACGGCCACGGTCGGCACGGTGTCCTCGACGATCTCGGCGCAGGGCAACATCGCTGCCGCGACGACGTCGTCCCCGACGTTCGCGGTGTCCGGGACGGTCGCGACGGTCGACGTCACGGTCGGTGACGTCGTGACCGTCGGCCAGCAGCTCGGGACGCTCGACACCGGCCCGCTCGACGACGCCGTCACCCAGGCGCAGGCCAAGGTGACCAGCGCGCAGCAGCAGGTCACGACCGCGAGCCTCCAGCTCACGGCCGCGAAGCAGTCGCTCGCCGACGCGCAGACCGCGCTCGCGACCACGACGACGAGCCCGACAGGCACGACGACGACCAAGGGCACGGCGTCCCAGGTCACGAGCGCGAAGGCGCAGGTCAGCAGCGCGACGTCCCAGCTGACGACCGCGGAGGCAGCGGTGACGCAGGCCAAGGCGGACCTCGCGACAGCGCAGGCCGACGTCGCCAAGGCGGTGCTGACCGCGCCGATCGCGGGCACCGTCACGGCGGTCGGCGCCACCGTCGGCTCGACGGTCGGAAGCGGGTCGAGCGGGTCGAGCGGCTCGACGGGCGCGACCACCTCGTCCGCGTCGTCGACCACATCGAGCGGCTCGACCGGGTTCGTGACGATCGCGGACCTGACCGTCCTCACGACGTCGGCGTCGTTCGCGGAGGCCGACGCGGCCAAGCTCAGCGTGGGTCAGGTCGCCGCGGTGACGTTCCCGGCCGTCCCGAGCGCGTCGGCGACGGCCAAGGTCACCTCGATCTCCCCGACCGGCACGACGACCAACGGCGTCGTCACCTACGCCGCGACCGTCACGCTCGACGCCGCACCCGCGGGGGTCCGGCTCGGTCAGACGGCGGACGTCACCGTGACGACCGCGGAGGCGACCGACGCGATCACGCTGCCGAGCAACGCGGTCACGGTCGGCACCACGGCGGCCGACGGCACGACGACCGGGACGGTCAGGATTGTCGCGGCGGACGGCACGACGACCGCGACTGCCGTCACGATCGGCCTCCAGGGTGACTCGACGACGCAGATCCTCTCGGGCGTCGCGGCGGGGGACAAGGTTGTGGTGTCCCTCGACACGGCTGTCGGCACGACGACCACGAACCTCCAGCAGCTCCGGGGCGGCTTCGGCGGCGCGGGCGCGTTCCCGGGCGGCGGCGGCTTCATCGGCAGTCGGAACGGTGGCTGATGACCGGGTCGGAGCGACCGCCCGTCCTCGACCTCCGGGGCGTGCGCAAGGTGTACGGCGAGGGTGAGGGCGAGGTGCGGGCCGTCGACGGCGTCGACCTCGTCGTCGAGGCGGGCGAGTTCGTGGCTGTCATGGGCGCCTCGGGCTCGGGCAAGTCGACGATGATGAACATCCTCGGCTGCCTCGACGTCCCGACCGAGGGGTCGTACCTCTTCGACGGCGTCGACGTCGCGTCGCTGTCGGAGCGCGCGCTGTCGGTCGTGCGGAACCGGTCGATCGGCTTCATCTTCCAGTCGTTCAACCTGATCCCGAGCATGTCGGCGCGAGCCAACGTCGAGCTGCCCATGCTCTACGCGGGCGTCGGCGCCAGGGAACGACGCGAGCGCGCGCAGGCTGCGCTCGAGCTCGTCGGGCTGGCACCGCGCGCGGAGCACCGTCCGAACCAGCTGTCCGGCGGGCAGCAGCAGCGCGTCGCCGTCGCGCGCTCGCTCGTCAACGCGCCCGACCTGATCCTCGCGGACGAGCCGACGGGCAACCTCGACTCGCACTCGACCGAGGAGGTCCTCGACGTGTTCGAGCGGCTCGGCCGCACGGGTCGCACCATCGTGCTGATCACGCACGAGCCCGATGTCGCGGCACGCACGAGGCGCGTCGTCCGGATGCGCGACGGGCGCATCGTGTCGGACGACCCGGTCGTCCACCCGGCCGTGGCGACGCAGGCAGGAGCGCTCGCGTGAACTCCCTCGAGATCCTCAGGTCAGCCCTGCGCGGGATGAGCTCGAACGTGATGCGCTCGGTGCTCACGCTGCTCGGTGTGCTCATCGGGGTGGGCTCGGTCATCCTGCTCGTCGGCGTGGGTGCCGGCTCGGCGAAGGCCGTCTCGGAGCAGATCAACTCCCTGGGCACGTCGGTCCTCACGGTGCGGTCGGGCGCGGGCAGCGGCATCCGCTTCCAGAACCTCACCACCACGGTCGCCGACGCGCTCCAGGCCTCGGTCGACTCGGGCACGTCGACCGCTCTGACGGAGGTCGTCCCGGAGCTCACGAGCTCGCAGACCGTGACGGCCGGCAAGAAGTCCACGACCGCGCAGATCATCGGCACGACCGCGAACTACTTCGACGTGACGAGCTCGCGGGTCGCGCAGGGGACGCCCTTCGCCGCCAACGACCTCACGCAGTCGCGCCGCGTCGTCGTGATCGGCGCCGAGCTCGCCACGACGCTCTTCGGTGCCCCGGGAGCCGTCGGAGCCACCGACCCGGTCGGGCAGAAGGTCGTCATCGGGTCGACGCCGTACCTCATCGACGGGGTCATGGCCGCGAAGGACTCGACCGGCCTGCAGAGCACCAACAACGTGCTGGTCGCGCCGCTCACGCGGGTCCAGCAGTCGATCGCGGGGTACGGCGACCTGTCCTCGATCGTGCTCCAGGCGAAGGACCCCGACGTCGTCGCCACGGCGCAGGCCGAGGCGACCACGGTGATCAGCTCGACCCTGAAGATCGCGACCGCCTCGGACGCGACCTACACGATCAGCAACCAGGCCCAGCTGCTCGCGGCGCGCACCTCGACCGCCTCCACGTTCCGCGCGATGCTCGCCGCGGTCGCGGGCATCTCGCTGCTCGTCGGCGGCCTCGGGGTCACGAACATCATGCTCGTGACCGTCACCGAGCGGACCCGGGAGATCGGCATCCGCAAGGCGCTCGGCGCGACCCGCGGCGCGATCCTCGGCCAGTTCCTGACCGAGGCGACCCTGCTGTCCCTGCTCGGCGGTGCGCTCGGCGTCCTCGGCGCGGTCATCGGCTCCCGCTTCCAGATCCTCGGCGTCACGCCCGTGATCGTCGGCTCGTCGGTCGCGCTCGCCCTGGGCGTCTCGATCGGCATCGGCGTCTTCTTCGGGGGGTATCCCGCCTTCCGCGCCGCCACGATGCGCCCGGTCGACGCGCTCAGACACGAATGACCCGATCCCCGGGCCGGTCCGACGGCCCACCCACCCCAGCACGAGAGGCACGACGATGACCACGCCCGACCAGCAGCCGAACCCTCTGCAGCCCACCCCGCCGCAGCCCCCGCAGGCGATCCCGGCGGACGACCTCCTCGCGCAGCGGCCCGCCGCCATCGCCGAGCCGGTCCGCGCCTCGACCCCGTCCGGGGGCCGACCGTCGGTGACGACGATCCTCGCCGGGGCCGTCGTCGCGGCACTGCTGTTCGCGGGTGGACTGCTCGTCGGCCACGCGACCTCGGCGAGCGCGGCCGCGCAGGACTCCGCCGGCGGCTTCACCGCGAACGGTCGCGCGTTCGGCGGAGCGGGCGGTGCCGGCCGGGCCGGGGGCCCGAACGGCACAGGCGGCCCCGGCGGCTTCACGTCCGGGAAGATCACCTCGATCGACGGCTCCACGCTGACGATCACCACGACCGACGGCAAGACGGTCAAGGTCACCACGACGTCGAGCACGACGGTCTCGAAGACGACCGCGTCGGACGTGGCGTCGCTCGCGACCGGCGACACCGTGACGGTCGTCGGGCCGGCCGCGGCCGACGGCTCGGTCGCGGCGCAGCGGATCAGCGAGGGCACCGGCGGCTTCGGTGGCTTCGGCGGTCAGGGCGGCGCTCGGCCGACTGCGGCTCCGACCAGCTGACCGCGAGCCGTCGTTGACCGCACCCCGTCGAGCGGCCATGGTGTGCGCATGGGCCACCATGCCGCGGACGTCGCCATCCGGATCGAGGGGTTGCGCGTCATTCGCGGCGGCCGACGCGGCGTCGTCGTGCTCCCGGGCCTCGACCTGCTGGTCCCGGCCGGTCAGGTCGTCGGGCTGCTGGGACCGAGTGGGAGCGGCAAGACGACGCTCATGCGCGCGATCGTCGGCGTCCAGACCGTCGAGGGCGGCACGGTCGAGGTGCTCGGCCTGGCCGCGGGCCACCCGGACCTGCGCCGACGCGTCGGCTACGTGACGCAGGCCCCCAGCGTGTACGGGGACCTGACGATCACCGAGAACCTGCGCTACTTCGCCGCCGTCGCGCACGCCGGCCCGGGTGACGTGGACCGTGCGCTCGACGACGTCGACCTCGCCCGGATGGCCGGACGTCGGGTCGACCGGCTGTCGGGCGGCGAGCGGTCGCGCGTGTCGCTCGCGGTCGCTCTGCTCGCCTCGCCCGACCTGCTCGTGCTCGACGAGCCGACCGTCGGGCTCGACCCGGTGCTGCGCCGCGACCTGTGGGACCTGTTCGGGCGCCTCGCCGCGCGCGGGACGTCGCTGCTCGTCTCGAGCCACGTGATGGACGAGGCGACGCGCTGCGACCGGCTCGTGCTGCTCCGCGACGGCGAGGTCATCGCCGACGCGACGCTCGAGGACCTCCTCGAGGAGACCGGCGCCCCGGACGTCGAGCACGCGTTCCTGGAGCTCGTCGACCATCGCGACCGCCGAGCGGAGGGGGACCGATGAGCGCGCGCCTGACGTGGGCGACCGCGGGCCGGGTGCTGTCGCAGGTCCGGCACGACCCGCGGACGATCGCGATCCTGCTCCTGCTGCCGTGCCTGCTGCTGTGGCTGATCTCGTGGATGTTCGAGGGCACACCGGTGCTCGACCAGTTCGGCCCGCTCCTGCTCGGGCTGTTCCCGCTCATCGTGATGTTCATCGTGACGAGCGTCGCGACGCTGCGGGAGCGCACGTCCGGCACCCTCGAGCGCCTCATGGCGAGCCCGATCGGCAAGGGCGACGTCATCGCGGGCTACGCGGTGGCGTTCGCGCTGGTCGCGGTGGTCCAGGCCGTCGTGCTGACGTCCTTCACGGTCGGGGTGCTCGGCATGAACAGCCGCGGATCGCTGGGCTTGATCATGCTCGTCGCGGTGCTCGACGCGATCCTCGGCTCGACGCTCGGCCTGGCCGCCTCGGCGCTCGCCCGCACCGAGTTCCAGGCGGTGCAGATGATGCCGGTGTTCTTGTTCCCCCAGCTCATCACGTGCGGCCTGCTCATCCCGCGCGCAGCGATGCCGTCGGTGCTCGAGGCGATCTCGCGCGTGCTCCCGCTCACCTACGGCATCGACGCCCTGCAGCGGCTCGAGGTGGGCGCGACCTTCACGGACGTCCGTGACGACGTGCTCGTGATCGTGGGATTCATCACGCTCGCCGTCGTGGTCGGCTCGACGACGCTGCGCCGCCGCACGCCCTGACGCCGCCGCACGGGGTTCCCCGGCCAGCTCGCGCCGGATCTCGCCGTGGCAGCCTCGCGCTGTGGCTAGGCTCACCTCCAGGTGACGGGCACGCGACGACGAGGACATGATGGCCGACGACGAGGGCACGACGACGCACGAGGGCCCTGCCGGGGTGCCGGGCCGGCACGTGGCGGTGCTGGGTGGTGGTGTCATGGGCGCCACGCTCGTCTCCGCGGTGCTGCAGGCCGGCTGGTCGGCTGACGACGTGGACGTGACCGAACGCTACGCGGCGCGCGCGACCGAGCTGTCGCAGCAGTACGGCGTCAACTCCTCCGAGACGAACCCCACGGCGGTTCGCCGCGCGGACGTCGTCCTCATCGCGCTCAAGCCGGCGGTCGTGCCGCAGGTGCTCGACGAGATCGCCCCCGCGCTGCGTCCGGGCACGCTCGTCGTCAGCGTGGCAGCGGGCGTGCCGATCTCGGTCTACGAGCGGCGGCTGCCCGCGGGCACACCCGTCGTGCGCGTCATGCCCAACACGCCGGCTGTCATCGGGCACGGCGCGAGCGCCATCGCCGCGGGGACGCATGCGACCGAGGACCACCTCGCACTCGTCGAACGCGTGCTCGGCGCGACGGGCCTCGTGGTGCGCGTCGCCGAGAAGGACCTCGACGCGGTGACCGCGATCTCCGGTTCGGGACCCGCCTACGTCTTCTACGTCATCGACGCGCTCGCCGAGGCGGGGGTGCTGCTCGGGCTCACCCGCGAGCTCGCGACCCGGCTCGCGGTCGCGACCGTCGAGGGGTCCGCGGCGCTCGCGCAGCAGTCGGGCGAGCATCCCGTCGTCCTCCGCGAGCGGGTGTCGTCTCCCGGCGGCACGACGGTCGCCGGGGTGCGCGAGCTCGACGCGCACGGCGTCCGGGCGGCGTTCGTCGCTGCGGCCGAGGCTGCGCGCGACCGCTCGCGCGAGCTCGCCGCCGAGTCGGCCGAGTAGGCCCGCGCGTGTCCACCACCGTTCCCGTGCCCACCACGGCGCCGCAGCGGCGTCGCCCGCCGGCCATGAGCGACGTCGCCGCGCTCGCCGGCGTCTCCCACCAGACCGTCTCCCGCGTGCTCAACGACCACGACAGCGTGCGTCCCGAGACCCGCGCGCGCGTCCAGGACGCGATCGCCCAGCTCGGCTACCGCCGCAACAGCGCGGCCCGCGCGCTCGTGACCCGGCGCTCGGGGATCATCGGGGTCGTCACGACGGAGTCCGCGCTCTACGGCCCGACGAGCACGCTGGTCGCTCTCGGTGGGGCGGCGCGTGACATCGGGTACTTCGTCAGCGTCGCGACGATCAGCCAGTTCGACTCCGAGGCCATGCACCGCGCGCTCGAGCACTTCATGGGCCAGGGCGTCGAGGGCATCGTGATCATCGCTCCGCAGGACGAGGCGTCGGCGGCCGTCGAGACGTTCGACGCCGAGGTGCCTGTGGTGATGGTGATGTCCGGCGTGCAGCCCCCGACGGAGTCGCTGCGATGGGTCGGGGTCGAGCAGTTCGAGGGTGCCCGGCTCGCGACGAGGCACCTCATCGAGGCCGGGCACCGGGAGATCGTGCACCTCACGGGCCCGCTCAACTGCTTCGACGGCCGCGAGCGGCTCGAGGGGTGGCGCGCGGAGTGCGTCGCGGCGGGCCTCGTGCTCCCCGAGCCCATCGTCGGCGACTGGACGGCCGAGCGCGGGTACGCGGTCGGCCGCGACCTCGCACGTCAGGGCGCGCCGACTGCCGTGTTCGCCGCGAACGACGAGCTCGCGCTCGGGCTGCTGCGGGCGTTCTGGGAGGCGGGGCTGCGGGTGCCGCACGACGTGGCCGTGGTCGGCTTCGACGACATCTCGAGCTCGGCGTACTTCATCCCGCCGCTGACGACCGTCCGCCAGGACTTCGCCGCGCTCGGCCGGCTCGCGATCCGCGCGCTGACGGACGCGCTCGCGGGCGTCGACGAGCTGTTGGCGCCGATCCCGACGACGCTGGTCATCCGCGCGAGCTCGCTCGAGGAGCCGTACCCTCCGCAAGGCTTGACTTTCCCAGCCGTGTGAGCGTTAACATTGCTCCGGCCGCCGACGTCCGTCGGGGCCGTGCGATGGCGACGGGACGGCGACTCGATGGCACCGACGGTGGATCCGCGACGAGCCCTCGTCGTGGGGGTCGACTACGGGACGCTCTCCGGACGGGCCGTCATCATCCGGGTCCACGACGGCGCCGAGCTCGGCTCGGCCGTCCTGGCCTACCCGCACGCGGTCATGGACCGCACGCTGACCGCCGGTCCCGCGGCTGACGCCGGGACGCCCGTGGCGCTGCGTCCCGACTGGGCGCTCCAGGTCCCGTCCGACTACGTCGACGTGCTCAGGTCCGCTGTTCCCGCGGCGCTCGCCGCCGCCCGGGCCGAGCACGGCGCCGACGTCGTCGACCCGAGCCTCGTCGTCGGCATCGGCACCGACTTCACCGCGTGCACGATGGTCCCGACGACCGCCGACGGCACCCCGCTGAGCGAGCTGCCGCAGTTCGCGGACCGCCCGCACGCCTACGTCAAACTGTGGAAGCACCACGCGGCGCAGGGTCAGGCCGACCGCATCAACGACCTCGCCCACGCTCGCGGCGAGGCATGGATCAACCGCTACGGCGGCCTCATCTCGTCCGAGTGGGAGTTCGCCAAGGGCCTGCAGCTCCTCGAGGAGGACCGCGAGGTCTACGACGCGACCGAGCACTGGGTCGAGGCCGCCGACTGGATCGTGTGGCAGCTCTCGGGCCGGTACGTCCGCAACGCCTGCACCGCCGGGTACAAGGGCATCTACCAGGACGGCACCTACCCGAGCGAGGAGTTCCTCGCGGCGCTCAACCCCGACTTCGCGGGCTTCGTCGCCGACAAGCTCGCGCACGAGATCGGCAGCCTCGGCGCCGCCGCCGGCACGCTGACCCCCGAGGCCGCCGCCTGGACCGGGTTGCCCGAGGGCATCGCGGTCGCGGTCGGCAACGTCGACGCGCACGTCACGGCCCCCGCGGCGGGCGCCGTCGAGCCCGGTCAGATGACCGCGATCATGGGCACCTCGACGTGCCACGTCATGAACGGCAGCTCGCTCCACGAGGTCCCCGGCATGTGCGGCGCGGTCGACGGCGGGATCGTCGACGGCCTGTGGGGCTACGAGGCCGGGCAGTCCGGCGTCGGTGACATCTTCGGCTGGTTCGTCGACACCTCGGTGCCCCCGGCGTACGTCGACGCGGCCGCAGCGCGCGGGATCTCGGTGCACGAGCACCTCACCGAGCTCGCCGCGCGTCAGCAGATCGGCGAGCACGGGCTCGTCGCGCTCGACTGGCACTCGGGCAACCGCTCGGTGCTCGTCGACCACGAGCTGTCCGGGGTCGTCGTCGGGCAGACGCTCGCGACCACCCCGGAGGACCAGTACCGCGCGCTCCTCGAGGCGACCGCGTTCGGCACCCGCACGATCGTCGAGGCGTTCAACGCCTCGGGGGTCCCGGTCACCGAGCTCGTCGTGGCGGGCGGGCTGCTCAAGAACGCCCTGCTCATGCAGATCTACGCCGACGTGACGCGCCTGCCGCTGTCGACGATCGCGTCCGAGCAGGGCCCGGCGCTCGGCTCGGCGATCCACGCGGCCGTCGCCGCCGGCGCCTACCCCGACGTGCGCGCGGCCGCCCAGGTCATGGGCCGTCGCACGGTCGCGGCGTACACCCCCATCGAGGCGAACGCGGTCCGCTACGACGCCCTGTTCGCCGAGTACACCCTTCTGCACGACTACTTCGGCCGAGGCGAGAACACCGTGATGCACAGACTCAAGTCCATCCGCCGAGCAGCAACGTCCGCCGAGACTGCGCAGACGGTTGTTGCCGAGGCCACCGAGGCAGCCATGGCTGCAGTCTCGGCGGAGGTGCTCGCGTGACCGGGGGCAGCGGGCTGGCCGGGTACCCGTTCGAGGTCCGCGCGGAGGTCGACCGCGTCCGTCAGGTCGTCGCCACGCTGCACGCCGAGCTGCCGCGGTGGGGGCTCGTGGTGTGGACCGCGGGCAACGTCTCGCAGCGCGTGAGCGTCCCGGGCTCGCCCGACCTGTTCGTCATCAAGCCCTCGGGCGTGACCTACGACGAGCTCACCGCGGAGGCCATGGTCGTGTGCGACCTCGACGGGAACCTCGTCGACGGCACCCGCGCGCCGTCGTCGGACACCGCGGCGCACGCCTACGTGTACCGCAACATGCCCGAGGTGGGCGGCGTCGTGCACACGCACTCCACCTACGCGACCGCCTGGGCCGCGCGGGCCGAGCCCGTGCCGTGCGTCCTGACGATGATGGCCGACGAGTTCGGCGGCCCGGTGCCGATCGGCCCGTTCGCGCTCATCGGCGACGACTCGATCGGCCGGGGGATCGTCGAGACCCTGCGGTCCTCGCGGAGCCCCGCGGTGCTCATGCGCAACCACGGCCCGTTCACGATCGGCAAGGACGCCAAGGCCGCGGTGAAGGCGGCCGTCATGGTCGAGGAGGTCGCGCGCACGGTGCACATCTCCCGCCAGCTCGGTGAGCCGCTGCCGATCGCGCAGAGCGACATCGACGCGCTGTACGACCGCTACCAGAACGTCTACGGACAGAGCAGCACCGCAGCGGGCAGCGCAGCAACGAGCACCACCCCACCCAGCGACGGCGACGCCGCCGCAGATCAGGAGAACGCGCGATGAGCAAGCCGTACGCCGACCGCGAGGTCTGGTTCCTCACCGGCAGCCAGGGCCTCTACGGCGAGGACACGCTCCGTCAGGTCGCCGAGCAGTCCCAGGAGATCGCGCGCGCGCTCGACGCGTCGGGCGACATCCCGGTCAAGGTCGTGTGGAAGCCCGTCCTGACGGACTCGGGGGCCATCCGCCGTGCCGCGCTCGACGCGAACGCCGACGACGCGGTCATCGGTGTCATCGCGTGGATGCACACGTTCTCGCCCGCGAAGATGTGGATCGCCGGCCTCGACGCGCTGCGTACCCCGCTGTTGCACCTGCACACGCAGGCCAACGTCGAGCTCCCGTGGTCGACGATCGACATGGACTTCATGAACCTGAACCAGGCCGCGCACGGCGACCGTGAGTTCGGCTACATCCAGACCCGGCTCGGGGTCGCCCGCAAGACCGTCGTCGGCCACGTCTCGAACCCGGCCGTGACCGCGTCGATCGGCACCTGGGTGCGTGCGGCGGCCGCCTGGTCGGCGACGCACGAGCTCAAGCTCGCGCGGTTCGGCGACAACATGCGCAACGTCGCGGTCACCGAGGGGGACAAGACCGAGGCGGAGCTGCGCTTCGGGGTCTCGGTCAACACGTGGGGCGTCAACGACCTGGTCGCCGCGGTGGACGCCGTCGCCGACGCGGACATCGACACGCTCGTCGCGGAGTACGAGGACCTGTACGACGTCGCCGCCGAGCTCCGTCGCGGCGGCGAGCGGCACGACTCCCTGCGCTACGGCGCGCGTCAGGAGCTCGCGCTGCTGGCGTTCCTGGGCGAGATCGGGGCGACCGCGTTCACGACGAACTTCGAGGACCTCGGTGCGCTGCGCCAGCTGCCCGGCCTCGCCGTCCAGCGGCTCATGTCCCAGGGCTTCGGCTTCGGCGCCGAGGGCGACTGGAAGACGGCCGTGCTCGTCCGCGCCGCGAAGGTCATGGGGGCCGGGCTGCCCGGTGGCGCCTCGCTCATGGAGGACTACACGTACAACCTCGTGCCGGGTGCCGAGAAGATCCTCGGCGCGCACATGCTCGAGGTCTGCCCGTCGCTGACCGCGACGAAGCCGTCGCTCGAGATCCACCCGCTCGGCATCGGTGGCAAGGAGGACCCGGTCCGCCTGGTCTTCGACACCGACTCGGGCCCGGGCGTCGTCGTCTCGCTGGCCGACATGCGCGACCGGTTCCGTCTGACGGCCAACGTCGTCGACATCGTCCCGCCCGACGAGGCGCTCCCGAAGCTCCCCGTCGCGCGTGCCGTCTGGAAGCCTCAGCCCGACTTCGCGACGTCGGCCGAGGCCTGGCTGACCGCGGGCGGGGCGCACCACACGGTCCTGACGACGGCCGTCGGGGTCGACGCGTTCGAGGACTTCGCGGAGATCGCCAAGACCGAGCTGCTCGTGATCGACAAGGACACGACGCGGCGCGGCTTCCGTCAGGAGGTCCGCTGGAACGCGGCCTACTACCGGCTCGCCCAGAGCCTCTGACCGTGACCAACTTGGGTTCAAGTGTTATAGACATGTGACCTCCTGTGCGGTCAACATGCCGATGTGAGCGCTAACCTAAGAATCTGGCCCGCACGACTGGACGCTCAGAACGTCCTGAACGTCGGGCCCGCACCATCGATCGACCGGCGATGCAGCCGTCAGTCAATCTCAACGAGGAGAACACCTATGCGCATCAAGCACGTTGCCGCGATCGCGGCAGCATTCACCCTCACCCTGGGCCTCGCGGCCTGCAGCGGTAGCGGTGCGGGCACGACGGCCGAGCCGAGCACGTCCGGTTCAGCCGCCGCAGCCGCCCCCGCCGCGGAAGGCGCGCTCGTCGGCGTCGCGATGCCGACGAAGTCCTCCGAGCGCTGGATCGCTGACGGCAACAACGTCAAGACCCAGCTCGAGGCGCTCGGCTACAAGGTCGACCTCCAGTACGCCGAGGACGACATCCCGACCCAGGTCAACCAGATCGACACGATGATCACCAAGGGCGCCAAGCTCCTGATCATCGCCTCGATCGACGGCACGGCGCTGACGAGCCAGCTCGAGCAGGCCCACGCCAACGGCATCCAGGTCATCGCGTACGACCGCCTGATCCGCAACTCGGCGAACGTCGACTACTACTCGACCTTCGACAACTTCAAGGTCGGCGTGCAGCAGGCCACCTCGCTCCTCACCGGGCTCGGCGTCCTCGACGCCTCCGGCAAGGACGCGGGCAAGACCGGCCCGCTCAACGTCGAGCTGTTCGCCGGCTCGCCGGACGACAACAACGCGACGTTCTTCTTCAACGGCGCGATGAGCATCCTGCAGCCGTACATCGACAAGAAGGTCATCGTCGTCAAGAGCGGCCAGACGGACTTCAAGACCGTCGCCACCCTGCGTTGGGACCCGGCCACGGCCCAGTCCCGCATGGAGAACCTGCTCACCTCGACGTACGCGGACGGCTCGCTCGTCTCGGGCGTCCTGTCCCCGTACGACGGTCTGTCGATCGGCATCCTCGGCGCGCTCAAGGGCGTCGGCTACGGCACGGCCAGCCAGCCGTGGCCGATCGTGACCGGCCAGGACGCCGAGGCGGCCTCGGTCAAGTCGATCATCGCGGGCGAGCAGTACTCCACGATCTACAAGGACACCCGTGAGCTCGCCAAGGTGACGGTTGCCATGACCGATGCCATCCTCAAGGGGAACACCCCCAAGGTGACCGACACGAAGACCTACGACAACGGCGTGAAGGTCGTCCCGTCCTACCTGCTCGACTCGCAGATCATCGTCAAGGACAACTACAAGAAGGTCCTCGTCGACGGCGGCTACTACACGGAGGCCGACCTGAGCTGACGCTCGGGCGCTTCCATCGCAGTACGGCGCTCCGCCGGCGGGAACCCCCGCCGGCGGAGCACCGCCCCGAACTAGTGAGATCGGCTGGGACATGAGCAACGACCTCCTGGAGATGCGCAGCATCACCAAGACGTTTCCCGGCGTGAAGGCACTGCAGGACGTCAGCCTGTCCGTGGCGCGTGGTGAGATCCACGCGATCTGCGGAGAGAACGGCGCCGGCAAGTCCACGCTGATGAAGGTGCTCTCGGGCGTGTACCCGCACGGCACCTATGAGGGCGAGATCTACTTCGACGGCGAGCTGTGCGAGTTCTCCAGCATCAATGCGAGCGAGGCCCGCGGCATCGTCATCATCCACCAGGAGCTCGCGCTGAGCCCGCTGCTCTCGATCGCCGAGAACATCTTCATGGGCAACGAGCAGTCGTCGCGCGGCTTCATCGACTGGAACAAGACGAACGCCGAGGCGGCCAAGCTGCTCGAGCGCGTCGGCCTCGACGAGAACCCCGTGACGCGCATCGCCGACATCGGCGTGGGCAAGCAGCAGCTCGTGGAGATCGCCAAGGCGCTCTCCAAGGAGGTCAAGCTGCTCATCCTCGACGAGCCGACCTCTGCGCTCAACGACGACGACTCGGCCCACCTGCTCGACCTGCTCCGCCAGCTGAAGGCGGAGGGGATCACGTCGATCATGATCTCCCACAAGCTCAACGAGATCGCGGCGATCGCCGACTCCACGACGATCATCCGCGACGGCAAGACGATCGAGACGCTCGACATGGTCCGCGACGACGTCAGCGAGGACCGGATCATCCGCGGGATGGTCGGTCGCGACCTCGAGCACCGGTTCCCGGAGCACACGTCGAACGTCGGCACCGAGGTCCTGCGCATCGAGGACTGGACGGTGCACCACCCCATCCAGCACGGTCGCGTCGTCGTCAACGGGGCGAGCATCACGGTGCGCCGCGGTGAGATCGTCGGCCTGGCAGGGCTCATGGGCGCCGGCCGCACCGAGCTCGCGATGAGCCTGTTCGGCCGCGCGTACGGTGCCAACATCTCCGGCCGCGTCTACAAGGACGGCCAGGAGGTCCACCTGCACACGGTCTCGGACGCGATCGACGCCGGGATCGCCTACGCGACGGAGGACCGCAAGCGGTACGGCCTCAACCTCATCGAGGACGTCAAGCGCAACATCTCGGTCGCCGGCCTCCGCAAGCTGTCCCGCCGCGGCTGGGTCAACGACAACGAGGAGACGAAGGTCGCGCAGGAGTACCGCGTCAGCATGAACATCAAGGCGCCCTCGGTGCTCGCGATCGCCGGCAAGCTGTCCGGCGGCAACCAGCAGAAGGTCGTCCTGAGCAAGTGGATCTTCGCCGACCCGGACGTGCTCATCCTCGACGAGCCGACGCGCGGTATCGACGTCGGTGCGAAGTACGAGATCTACACGATCATCAACCGCATGGCCGACGCCGGCAAAGCGGTCATCTTCATCTCCTCCGAGCTGCCCGAGCTGCTCGGCATGTGTGACCGGATCTACGCGATGAGCGCGGGCCGCATCACCGGCGAGGTTCCGCGCGAGCGCGCGACCCAGGAAACCCTCATGCAGTACATGACCAAGGTAAAGGACTGAGCCGGATGGGCGCCCTCGAATCGGTGAAGTCACTCTTCACCAAGAACCTTCGCCAGAGCGGTATCTACCTGGCGTTCGTCGCCATCATCATCCTGTTCTACTTCCTGACCGACGGCATCCTCCTGACGCCGCAGAACGTCACGAACATCGTCGTGCAGAACTCCTACATCCTGATCCTCGCGATCGGCATGGTGATCGTCATCATCGCCGGGCACATCGACCTCTCGGTCGGCTCGGTGGTCGCGTTCACGGGCGCTGTCGCAGGTGTCCTGACGGTCCGCCAGGGGTTGCCCTGGTGGGCCGGCGTCATCGGCGCGCTCGTCATCGGGGCCCTCGTCGGCGCGTGGCAGGGGTACTGGGTCGCGTTCGTCGGCATCCCCGCGTTCATCGTCACCCTTGCGGGCATGCTCATCTTCCGTGGCGCGACGATGGTCACGCTCGGGAACACGCAGATCTCGCCGTTCCCGGACACGTTCCGCAACATCGCGTCGGGCTACATCAACGGGTGGCTTGGCGGCAGCGGGGTCGACGTCTTCACGCTGGTGCTCGGCGCAGTCGGGGTGGCTGGCTTTGCGGTCAGTCAGTGGCGGAGCCGACGGGCTCGCATCGCCTACCAGCAGGTCGTCGACTCGCTGCCCATGTTCATCGGGCGCATCATCCTCATGGCTGTCGTCGCGATGGCGTTCGCGTGGGAGCTCGCCAAGTACAAGGGCCTGCCGATCGTCCTCATCATCCTGGCCGTCCTGATCCTCGTGTACTCCGCGATCGCCAAGCGCAGCGTGTTCGGTCGCCACGTCTACTCGATCGGTGGCAACCTCAACGCCGCGATGCTGTCGGGCATCAAGGTCAGGTGGGTCAACTTCTGGATCTTCGTCAACATGGGCGTGCTGTCCGGGCTCGCGGGCATCGTCTTCACCGCCCGCCTCAACCTGGCCAACCCGAAGGCGGGCACCGGCTTCGAGCTCGACGCGATCGCGGCCTGCTTCATCGGCGGTGCCGCGGTGACCGGTGGTGTCGGCACGGTCATCGGCACGATCATCGGTGGTCTGATCATCGGTGTCATGAACAACGGCATGTCGATCATGGGCGTCGGCATCGACTACCAGCAGGCTATCAAGGGCCTCGTCCTGCTGCTGGCCGTCGCGTTCGACGTCTACAACAAGCGGCGGGCCGGCGCGGGTCGCTGACCTGCTGTGCAGTAGCCGAAGCACCGAGGCGGGCGGTGCCTGCGACC
>NZ_DASUIR010000038.1:0-5697 GCF_036279715.1 Cellulomonas sp.
GCGGCAGGTCCCGCCACGGGATCCCGGTCCGATACCGGTACGCGATCGCCTCCACCACCCGACGGTCCTCACCGAACGGATGACCCCGCCGACCCGCGTTCGACGGCAACAACGGCTCCACCCGAGCCCACTGCACATCACTGAAGACCCGATACCGAGAAGACGTCACCCCGTGGAGCATCCCGGTTCGTCGGACCCGCCCTGAGCGACCAGCTCCTGGAAGGCGTGACGCGGCAAAGCAAGCCGAGCGAGGCGCTCCGGGGGCCGCAAGCAGTGTGCCGTCGTGACACACCCCGGCCGCACTCGGGGCGAGGGCACGGCGCACGCACTGACCTCACGCTCCATCGCCTCGAGGGTGCGCCCGATCGACATGGCCAGGGCCCAGACAACTCGAATATTCGCGGGCCGGCGGCACCCTTGGGTTGGTCATCACTCGTGCAGCCGCGTGCCCTCGCCTCCCGGCGCGCACCGGACCTGTCACTTCACCCACTGGACGTGGAGCATGATGGGACCGACGTCGTTCAAGGACCCGAGTCCCTCGGGGCAGACGACGCGCGGCCCACGGGTCGGCGAGATGACAGACACCGAAAGTGAGGACACCTCGCCCAGCCGGAGCAACCGAGGGGACGCTACCTCTGAGGACCTCGCGGTCGCCCTGAGTCGGATCGCTCGGAACCTCGAGCACAAGGACGACCTTCAGGGCACGCTGGACGCGATCGTCGGCTCAGCGGTCGGCACGGTGCCCGGTGCCCAGCACGCGAGCATCTCCATGGTCAAGAATCGTCGACAGGTCACCACCACCGCCTCGACCAGTGAGCTGCCCCGCAGGACCGACCAGGCTCAGTACGACGCGGGAGAAGGTCCGTGCCTTGACGTCCTGTACAAGAAGCAGACCGTGCAGGTGCCGGACATGGCGACGGAGCAGCGGTGGCCGGGCTTCAGCCGCAGGGCCAGCGAGCTGGGCGCCGGCAGCATGCTCAGCGTCCAGCTGTTCGTCGAGGGTGATGACCTCGGCGCGCTCAACCTTCTCAGCGAGTCCCCGCACGCCTTCAACGACGACTCCGAGCACGTCGCGCTGCTGTTCGCCTCGCACGCCGCCGTGGCGCTCATCGGTGCCGAGAGACAGGCGCAGTTCCGCGACGCCCTGGTTCGCCGGGACCACATCGGCCAGGCGATGGGCATCGTGATGGAACGCTACGGGCTCTCGGCGAAGCGGTCCTTCGCGGTCCTGGCACGGCTGAGCCAGGACCAGAACCTCAAGCTGCACGACCTCGCGAGACACATCGTCTACACCCGTACCCTCCCCAGCGGCTGAAGACCGCTGCCGAACCTCACTCGGGACAGCAGACTGCTCCCGGGGGTCCCGGTCGACGCGGAGGTTTCGGTGCTACGTTGGAGACGTCGGGTGAGGCCACCGCCCAGCGCTGCTCTGGCGAACGCACGCGAGTTCGCGCACCCGCTGAGGCCACCCCATGGACGACCAGATGACAGCCCGCTCCCCTACCGTCCTCGGCGAGCGCGCAACAACGTCGGTCGGACCCCGCGACGACGAGCCCGGGTCGGCAACGCGTGCGACTCGCCACGTCCGCCGACCGCACGGCGTGTCGGTGGCGTTCAGGTACCTCGATCCCACGGACGCCTGGGTGCCACTGGTCCTGCCGTCAGCCGACGGGCGCCTGGTCAGCGCCGCCCAGCTGGTGCACCTGGTGGTCTCAGAGGCCACCGCCCGCGGCGTCCGGTCCATCGGCACCGCCCTGGAGCTCGCGCATCCACTGACGCACGATCTGCTCGGCGCCCTGCAACGGCACCTCGGCACGGACCTCGAGGCGGTGGACACGCGCTGCGCCGGTTCGAGCGTCATGGTGACCGCCCGGCTGCTCGCCCCACGGCTCGCACACGCGGCGCCCGACGTCGTCACCGCTCGCGGATCCGACTGCGACGACCGGTGGCCGACGACGGTTCTCGCGCGATGACGCCTCAGCCTGCGACGACCTCCCACGTTGACGCTGCGACAGGCCCTGCCGGCGTGCGGGCCCTCGCCACGTCCCAGGCACTGGCGCGCCACGGTCTGCCCCTCGCCCAGTACCAGGCACTCTCGGCCGTGGTGGACGCGTACTCCGAAGCGGGAATCGGGCCGGAGCATGACATCCTCACCCGGTCCCACGCGATGGACGTCCTGCTGCGCGACCTCGAGACGCGCGGGCTGATCGACAGAACGCCGTGGCAGCGGCACGGCAAGCAGGTGCGCGTCCGGCCGACCGACGCGGGCCTCCGCGTCGCGCAGCTCGTGACGAACGCCCTGGATGCTGTGCACCAGCACCCGGCCGACGGCTGAACCACGACGGCGTCGACCGCGAACAGCGGCAGGGTGAGCGCCGGCGGATCAGCCGCGCCGTGGGACGGTACCGGCGCCGGCCCGTGGCGGTCTGGGGCCGGTACCGGCTGGGGCCTCAAGAAGCAGCGGGCGGTGTCGATAACGCCACCGGTGGAGAACACCGCCGCTGGGGAACGCCGATAGGTCGTGAACCGAGGGACCTGTGCTTCCAAGCAGGACTGTCCGAGCTCGTTCGACGATGACGTGGGTCATGGGCGTGCTGGTCGTCGCGTTCGCGTGCGGGCTGGTGTTGCCGGGCGTGCAGCAGACCGGTCTCGTGAACACCTGGCTCGGTCTGCTGACGTTCTGGGCGCCGGCCGTGGTCTGCTGGCTCGCCGCCTGGAAGGCCAGGGCTCGGCGAGTCGTCGTGGGGCTCTCGACGATCGGTGTGACGTCGTTCGCCATCGGGAACACGTACTACGTCGCGATGATGGGCGCCGACGGCTCCTTGCCGTTCCCGTCCCCGGCGGATCTCGGCTACCTGGGCTTCTACCCCGTCATCGTCGCCGCGCTCGGCGCGGGGATGTACCACCGGTCCCGGGTCCAGGCGGCGACGGTGTGGCTCGACGCCATGGTGGGATCGCTGGGCGCGGCCGCTGTCCTGGCGATCGTCCTGGACCCGGTGCTGGACGCCGCGCTGACCGGCTCGTTCTCCTTGGCGACCGCCGTCGCGCTCGCCTACCCGGTGTCCGACGTGGTGCTGATCGCGGCGATCGGTGGGATCGTCGCCCTGGGCGCCGGTCGGCTCGGGAGGCGATGGCCCCTCCTGGTTGTCGGGCTTCTGGTCTTCGCCGCGACGGACGTGGCCTACGCGGGGCAGGTCACCAACGGCACGTACGCGGGTGGTTCGTTGCTGGACGCCGGCTGGCCGGTCGGCCTCGCCCTCATCGCGGTCTGGGTCGGCACCACCTCGGAACGGGAGGTGGCCACGCTCGCGCACCATGTGGCGCGCTCGCCCGCGCTCGCCGTCACGAGTTTCGCGACCACCACGGCGATCGGCATTCTCGTCGCCGAGGCCTGGGTCAAGATCCCGCCGCTCGCCGTGGTCCTTGCCGGACTGACCCTGCTCGCCGGCGCGGCTCGCGCCCACCTCGCCTTCCGGATGGTCGCCCGGGACGCCAACCTTCGAGTAGAGGCCGCCACCGACGACC
Source organism: Cellulomonas sp. (assembly GCF_036279715.1). Lineage (GTDB taxonomy): Bacteria > Actinomycetota > Actinomycetes > Actinomycetales > Cellulomonadaceae > Cellulomonas_A. The sequence goes on from NZ_DASUIR010000038.1 coordinate 3,526, forward strand.
TGACGGGCCTGCCGAACCGGCGGTACCTGCACCTCGAAGGAAGGGCGCGCCTTCAGGACGCACCAGGTCGACGACGAGCGCTCCTGCTGCTCGACCTGGACAAGTTCAAGGACGTCAACGACAGCCTCGGCCACCATGCAGGAGACCTCGTCCTGATCGAGGTCGGCGCCCGGCTGCGCAGCCGCCTGCGCCCGGCCGACATCCTCGCCCGGCTTGGCGGCGACGAGTTCGGGGTCCTGCTCGACGACTCCGGCCCAGGCGAGGCCGCCGCGGTCGCGGTGAAGCTGCGCGAGGCCCTGGCGCGGCCGTTCGTCGTGGAGGGCCTCGTCCTGAACACCAGCGTGAGCATCGGGATCGCACTGTCTCCCGACGACGGGTCGGACCTGAGCACCTTGATGCGCAAGGCGGACATCGCCATGTACCGTGCCAAGAGCTCCGGCGTGGGTCACCACACCTACGGTGGCGCCGACGACACCGCGAGCACCTTCCGGCTGCAGTCGGTGCACGAGCTCAGGAAGGCGATCGACAACGACGAGCTCGTCCTGCACTACCAGCCCAAGATCGACCTCGACACGGGGGAGGTCAACAGCGTCGAGGCGCTGGTGCGCTGGAACCACCCGACGCGCGGGCTCCTCGGCCCCGACGCCTTCCTGAACCTGGTCGAGCACAGCGGCCTCATGCCGGCCATGACGACCGTGGTGCTCGCCCTCGCCCTTGACCAGATCGCCGCATGGACGGCGACCGGTCGACGGCTGACGGTCGCGGTCAACCTCTCCGCCAGCTCGCTCGTCGACGCCGACCTCCCCGAGCGGATCGCCGCCATGCTCGTCGCCCGGGACGTGGAACCGGCCGCCCTGCAGCTGGAGATCACCGAGGAGTTCCTGGTGGCCGACCGCGTCCGTGCGCGGGAGGTCCTGAGCCGGCTGCGTCGCAGCGGTGTCCAGATCTCCGTCGACGACTTCGGCACCGGCTACAGCTCGCTGAGCTACCTGCGTGACCTGCCGATCGACGAGCTCAAGCTCGATCGCACCTTCATCACCCCGTTGGCCGCAGACCCCCGCAGCACCGCGCTGGTCGCCTCGACCATCGCACTGGCCCACAGCCTGGACCTGCGCATCGTCGCCGAAGGCGTCGAGACCCACGCTGCGTACACCGAGCTCGTTCGCCTCGGCTGCGACCAGGCCCAGGGCTTCCTGATGTGCCGGCCAGTACCCGCCGCCGCGCTCGACGACTGGTTGACCGGTCGCAGACTCGTCGCCGAGGGGATCCGCCTCCCGACCCCAAGAACGACGTCCTGAGCTCACGCCGGTTGCCCGGCCGACAGGCCCGCCCGCTCGCGCGCCCGGGCACTGCGGCTCGTGGAGCACCTCGACGGACGGCAGCATGAGACGGTGATCGCAGTGGGCTCAGCCTCTCCTCAGTTCTGGTCGATGGCGAGGTGAGCGCGCTCGGTGTGGTCCATGCGCGAGTGAAGGTCCCCGATGGCTGGTCGCCGCGCTCAGGTGCCCCCTTCGGCGCCGCGTCGCCCATGGGCTGATCGCGCGCGGGAGATGCTGGCCGAAGTCGACCGGGTTCTCGTACCTGACCAGCGAGACCGCGGAGTGCAGGATCGACTCCTTGGCCTCGTTCGTCCCGTGCGGGATCGCCAGCGAGCTGCCCATGTAGGTCGAGACCGTCTCCTCGCGCTGGAGCATCGCCTCCACGTACGCGGGAGTGACGGCGCCCGAGCCGACCAGCAGAGCGCCGGCCTCACGGATCGCCTCGTCCTTCGTCCGTGCCGCGCCGGCCGCGACGATGAGGTCCCTGGTGAGGATCTCCCTCACGACGTGCGCCCTCCCTGCTCATGGCTCGCCCTGGCCTCGGCCACGACGTCGTCGTAGACGGGGCTGTTCATGAAGTTGTCCACCGAGACGTGCTCCGAGTCGGGTGACTGGTGCCGCGCTCGCGGGGTCAGCTCACGCTGGCTGATCACTAGGTCATGTCTCCCATATGCGTGTCCAGGTGATGCAGGCGGCCAGGATGATCGCGGCACGGTAGGTGATGGCGAGCTTGTCGTAGCGGGTGGCCAGGCCGCGCCATTGCCTGGTCAGGGCGAAGTGGCGTTCGACGACGTTGCGGCCGCGGTAGGCGGCCGCGTCGAGCCCGGGTGGCCGCCCGCCGCGGGACCCGCGT
>NZ_DASUIR010000039.1:0-13134 GCF_036279715.1 Cellulomonas sp.
CTGGACGTCCTGTCCCGCGCGCGGCTCACCGCCGTCCCTGACCCGCAGGAGGTGAACCCACCCCAGCTCCCGGCGCTCAGCGCCTGCGAACCATCGAAGATCACGCGACAGCCGTCACACACCACGCCCGGGGACTTGACCGTTCGAGCGAGCGGTCGCGGCCACCGACGCCACCAACATTCGTGTCGTCATCCACTGACATCCGGCTGTCGCTCAACATCTGGAGTGATTGCCCACTTCAGGGGCTTGTGAGGGTGCCCGAAACGGGATCTTCGCGCCGACGAGACCGTGTGGCACCTCCGGGCCTCGCGCCGCGAGGCCGCTGGTGATTGGGTCCTCGACCCAGCGCGTCGCTCTCGGCGGCCAACCGTGCGGCTGTGGCCGCGTGTGAACGGTGCCCCGTACTCCAGACCCGTCTCAGTTTCGCGCTGACGACCGAGGGATCCTGGCGGTGTCTCACCGGTGGAGTGAAGCCACGCCCATCGACCGGCGGGCGCTGTCCAGCCGAGGCCGACGCGACATCGAGGACCGGCTAGCCCCGGCTTCAGTCGCCGAGCACGCGGACGCGCCGTCTGAACTCGTCGTCCTCGATCTCGCCGCGGGCGTACCGCTCGCGCAGGACGGCCACGGCCGGGTCCGGATCGCCAGGTGGGTGACCGACGGCGTGCCGCGGGCGGGAGCTCTCGTCCAGGACGCGCCGGAGCATACGCAGGGCGACCGGGATGGCGACGGCCCAGAACACCAGGTACGACGCCATGGAGAGGAGGCCGAGCGGCAGGGTGCTCCGCCGCTCCAGGAGCGCGCTGCTGGGTGCATAGAACGGGTGCACGGGTGCCCCTTCCTCAGGTCCCGTTCGGGGCGAGCCCGTCCCCGAGGGTGTCGATCGGACGTTCGGTCGCCCATCGCGCCACCTTCCAGACCCGCCCGCGACGAGCGTTCTCCGGTCTCGCCCAGAACCCGTGGCGGCCCGGCCGGTGGGCACCACCTGGGGAACGTTCGCGCAGCTCGGCGTGCTGCACCCCTGTCTCGGCCCGCTCGGCGCCGTGCTCGCGCAGCATCTCTCCCCACAGCGGCTCGATGAGCTGGTAGGTGACCATGCGCTCCAGGTCGTGGAAGGCGTCGAAACCGCGGGGAGTGAGGTGGAGCTCCTCGCCCCGGCGGGTGAGCAGTCCGCCACAGCGCAGCGGCGCGAGGCCGACCCTCGCGGCGACACCGACGGCGGGCCCGTACGCTTCGGCGAGCACTGCCGGCCGGACGCTCCCGGCGTACGCCTGCCAGAAGCTCTCGTAGCCCGCCCCTGCCCATCGCCCGAGGCGCAGCCGACGCGCGACCGGGAGGCGTCCGCTCTCGACCGCCGCCGCGTAGGTGCCGACCCCGAAGTGATTGACCAGGAAGTCGCGGCCGGTGACCGACGTCGCCCCTGCCCCCATGCCGAGGAAGCGCCGCCGGGTGATCGAGGTGTACGGCGCGCTCCCCCGACGGTTGAACGTCCAGACCGACCGCCGCTCGTACCCCATCCGTCCCGCCAGGTCGGTGGCCTCGGCGAGGGCGGCGTGCTCGCGCCGCCGCTGATGTGGCGCCCGCCCGAACGGGGCGTAGCCGAAACGCATGAGGGGATAGGTCGAAACCTGGTCGACACCGGCAGCGAAACAAGCCTCGACGTCCGCGAGGAACGCGCCGGGCGGCGATACGGCACCGAGCGCGTCCGCCTCGAGTTCGACGTCCACGATGAGATCGACGTCCACGCACCCGAACCTGCCGAGCGCGGCCTGTACGCCGCCCAGTGCCGTCGCGGCGTCGTGCGGACGCCCGAGCCGCCGCAGCACGCCGTCGTGGAAGGACTGCGCACCGATGCTCACCGCGGTGAACCCGATCTGGGCGAGGTGGTCGAGTCGCTCCGCCGTCGCATGGTTGGGCAGCACCTCCACGGCTCGCTCGCCGTCGCAGGGCAGGAGCGCGAGGAGGCTGGACAGCGCGTCCGGGTAGAGGGTCGGCGTGCCACCCCCGACGTACACCGACGTGAACGGGGTGCCGACGCGACGCCCGTAGGCGTCGGCCACAGCGTCGACCTCCTGGTGCAGCGCGGCGAAGTACCGGGCGGCCAGGTCCTCGCGGGCCTGGACCTTGTTGTACGGGCAGAACGGGCAGATCCACTCACAGAACGGGACGTGCAGGTACGCACCAGCCGGACCGTCGAGGAGTCCGACGACCCCACCAGCACCCGACAGGGTCCGGTGCCCGCCCTCCATGGGACCAGCATCCCGCAGACAGCCGTCCCCGCACCTCGACTTCCTTGACCTCAGGCCCCCACCGGAAGCCCGATGAGCCCCCAGACCAGCTTCCGATGCTCGCTGGCTGTCGCCAGGCGCCGGGCCGTCGGCGACCTCGGCGTCCGGATCGCTCGACACCGCATAGCGGTCGTGAAATGCCGGTCAGCAGCGGGTCGGCCCGTAGGCTCGGAGCATGGCCCGCCAGCGTCTGATCCGCGACGACGCGCCACTGCCGGACAACGCCATCCTCGTTCGAGTTCTGTTCGACGGATACGAGGACGGCTCCGCATTCGACCGGGCGACGCTGATCGCCGACGCAACTCTGAACTTCACCGAGTTCGGCTACCACGCCCTGTCGATGTGGGGTGCCGTGGGCACACAGTCGCTGGAGTCGGTGCTCGCCAGGAAGTGCCGGTTCTGCCGATGAGTCGCTCTGTACCGCGCCGCCGACCTTCGCGAGAAAGGCCTCGGCATCGTCCCGAGCGGCGCTGCGCCGCACTACGACGCGAGCGTCGGTGACGTGTACGGCCAGAGCTTCGGCAGTGTTCGGATCACAGCGTCCAGCGCCGGGGATCTCATCGACCGCTTCATCACCGCGACCTACACTGGGATGCAGAACGAGCACTTCACCCCACGACCGAGCTGAGGAGGCCAGGCCATGATCCAGATCGACATCGACGCCGACCTCATGCTGGTCGACGATGAGGACCGCTACATCGGGCATCTGCCCGCCGACCCGAGCCGTCTGCACGTCGGCGGTATCGCGATCGCGGGTCGCCCCGGCGGTTACACGTGGGCGCTCGTCGAGGAGATCACCGATACCGCGGTGTACTTCCGAGCCATCGAGGCGGACGAGGCGCGCAAGTACGGTCGACTCGAGCTCGCCGCTTCCTGACCGCTTCAGCCGGACCAGCCGCAGCCGCTCACCCCAGAATCACCCCGACGGCGCACCGGATGGTCCCTGAGGCACCTGGCGGACCCACGTGACCAGGGGAAACGCGCCACACGGCTCGTTCGGGACGAAGAGGTCGTGGGTTCAAATCCCGCCACCCCGACCGGTGAGTGAAGGCCCCGATCAGCACGTGTGCTGATCGGGGCCTTCGTCGTGCACGGTCCGAGCCGCAGGCCCGGGGCAGCGACCTCGTTTCCTAGTCGCCAAGGCGCAGCACGGACGCGGGTGCTCGCTCGGGCAAGCCGTCCAGCGCCAGCGCGGCGATGAAGCCCCCGACGAACGTGTCGCCCAGCCCGATCATCGTCGGGCTCGCGACGTCGATCACGAACGCGGGCAGGCACCGGACGCGGCCACCCATCGCCGGCTCGATCGCCCGGGCGAGCTCGGCACCCTCGGCGTTCACCCGGAAGGAGGCGACCGAGGCGTACTGCTCCTCGGTGAAGTTGTCGCCGTATGAGCACCGCGCGCTCGCCATCGTGATGCCGCCCGTGAGCGCCGACGTGTACGCGGCAGCGCCGTCACCGAGCGCGAGCGACCAGTGCTTGGTGTGGACCACCAGCGTGGGGGCCGGGATCAGCGCGGCGAGCTCGTCCAGCGCACGCGCCATCTCGTCGGGGTCCAGAAGGTCGAGAGGGCGGCCGAGATACGCCTGCATCTCGTCCTCGTTGAGGCTGTAGACGTCGACAGAGCCGACCAGCGCGTCCCGTACCTGCTGGCTCAGGCCGGGGATGTGATAGCCCGCATCCTCGTAGAACACGAGAGCACGCGGCGGCAGGTGCGTCATGTGCTCGCGCAGGCTGTCGAGACGCGCGGCCAGGACAGCCGGGTCCTGGATGACGTTGAACCCGGAGATCAGGAACACGCCAGCGGTGCTCAGGACCTCGGAGAGCTGGTCGCTGAGCACCAGCTCGCGGTTCGGCGGGTCGTTCGTGATGATCACCCGGTTGGGATACGGCGAGCACAGGTCGACGTCCCCCGACCGGATCCGCGCCCCCTGCGGGAACTGGACGATGAGGTGCGGGTCGGTCGTGTCCTCCACCGCGCTGCAGATGTAGGTGCAGCCGGGGGGCAGGAGCCGGCGGACGTTGTCGTCGATGCTCACGAGGTGCACGGTCGACCTCACACCGAGCACCTCCATCGCCATCGCGGCGCGGACCGGCGTGCCGCCCAGCGTGATGCGCTTGTCGAACCGCGCCGCGAACCGCTCGACGATGTCGGAGGAGGCGACGAAGCGCTCTCCTCCGACGCCGTCGCGGATGAAGCCGAGCAGCACCACGACGAGGTCACGCTCGCTGTCCAGCGGGATCGTCGTGGTCAGCTCGGACGCATGGATGTCGTATTCCTCGACGAGCCCCTCGATCACCGAGGAGTCCCACACGATCTCGTAGTCGACCGTCCCACCGAGCCCGAGGACCAGGTTCTCTGCCATGGTGCTGATCCGATTCAGTAGAGCGAGGCCTTGCCGGCGGCACCGAACAGGTCGATCTTCTGGGCTGCCGTGACCTTCATCGCGGCGATGCACGGCGGCTGGATCGAGTTCGGCTCCCGCAGACCCAGGTCGGCCAGCACCTCGCGCATCTTGTCGTGGTACGCCACCTTGATGTCGCTCGAGATGTTGATCTTGTTGACGCCGAGGGTGACCGACGTGCCGATCTCGTCGTCGGGGTTGTTGGAGCCGCCGTGCAGGACGAGCGGGATGCTCACCCGGGACTTGATCTCCTTGAGCAGGTCGAGCTTCAGCTCGGGCTTCATGGTCTTCGGGTAGATGCCGTGGCACGTCCCGATCGCGATGGCCAGGCTGTCCACCCCGGTGGCCTCGACGAACTTCACCGCGTTCTCGGGGTCGGTGTAGATGATCGTGGCAGCCCCGTCCTCGGCCTCGTCGTCCGTCTTGCCGATGGTGCCGAGCTCGCCCTCGACCGACAGGCCCACGGCGTGCGCCGTGTCGACGATCCGCTTGGTGATCGCGACGTTGTCGTCGAACGAGAGCATCGAGCCGTCGATCATGACCGACGTGAAGCCGCTCTGGATCGCGAGGAGAACCTGCTCGTAGCTGGCACCGTGGTCGAGGTGGATGCTCACCGGGACCGTGGACCGGTGGGCCCTGGAGATGATCGCCGGGAGCATGTCGACGCCGATGTGGCTCAGCTCGTCCGGGTGGATCGCGATGATGAGCGGCGCCCTCTTCTCCTCGCTGATCTCGAAGATGCCGTTCAGCATCGCGTAGTCGCTCACGTTGAACGCCGGGACCGCGAAGTTGTTGTCGTTCGCCACGGCCAGCAGGTCCTTGTTGTTCATCAGCATGACGGTACGTCTCCTTGAGTTGGTTGACACGATGAGAAAGGTTGCGACCTAGCCCTTCACCGACCCGGCCGTGAGGCCGCCGATGAAATAGCGCTGGAAGAAGAGGAAGAGGAGAAGCACGGGAACGGACCCGAGAATGCTCATCGCCATCATCTCGTTCCACATGTACGAGTGCTGCCCCATGAGCAGCTGGATACCGATGGGGACGGTCCGCATGTCGTCGGTGCGCGTGAGCGTCAGCGCGAACAGGTACTCGTTCCACGAGAGCATGAACGTGTAGATACCGACCGACACGATGCCGGGGACGGAGATCGGCACCAGCACACGCCACAGCGCGGTCAGCGAGCTCCCGCCGTCGAGCTTGACAGCTTCGTCGAGCTCTTTGGGCAGCGTATTGAAATAGCCCGTCATCATGATGATCGCGTAGGGCAGCGTGAACACCATGTACGTCAGGATCAACGCCGCATAGGTGTTGTAGAGGTGCAGTGCGACCATCAGCCCGAAGAACGGGATGAGCAGCGTGATCGGCGGCACGGCCTGGACGCTCACGATGATGACGTTGATGATCTTCTTGAACCGGAACTCGAAGCGGCTGAAGGCATAGGCGGCAAGAATCGCGACGAGCAGCGTCAGGAAGCACACCGACAACGAGACCACGTAGCTGTTGGTGAAGAAGCGCACCTTCACCGGGTCGGTGAGGATCGTCGAGTACGCGCCGAACGAGAAGTTCTTGGTGATGATCTTCGGCGGGTACGCGAAGATCTCCGAGTTCGACTTGAAGGAGCTCGCGGCCATCCAGAACACCGGGAAGCCGGCGTAGACGCCCCCGACGATCAACGCAAGGATCACTCCGGCCTTCGCGGCCAGCCGCCTCTGCTGCTTGGTGAGGTTCATGTCAGTCCCGCGCTCTCTGGTGCCGGACGTAGAAGAACGCGAGAACCATCGAGAAGAGGAGGACGATGACCGCGCTCGCCGAGGCCGTGGAGAACTCGTAGCTGCTGAAGGCGAGCTTGTAGGTATACGTGCTCAGCATCTCGGTGACGTGGATGGGACCGCCTCCGGTCGTCATCCAGATCAACGCGAACTGCTGCGTGGTGAAGATGATGTCCAGCATCGCCATCGAGATGATGATGGGCTTGAGCTGCGGGAGCGTCACGTTGACGAACTGCTGGACCGGGCTGGCGCCGTCCACCTTCGCGGCCTCGTAGAGCTCCTGCGGAATGCCCTGCAGGCCGGCCAGGAGGCTCACCATGTAGAACGGGTATCCCGACCAGATGTTGATGAAGGTCACGGCATACAGGGCGATGCCCGGCTCTCCGAGCCACGCGAGCTGCTTGCTCATCGGACCGAACGTCGTCAGCAGGTAGTTGATGACCCCGTTCGGGTCGAGCAGGAGGCGCCACAAGATGGCGATGATCGCCACGGTGAAGAGCCAGGGAAGGATGTACAGGGTCCGGAAGAGCGCCTTGGTCATGCGGCCGAGCAGCGGGGTGTTCAGCAGCATCGCGAACCCGAGGCCCAGCACGAGGTGGGCGACGACGCTGACTCCCGTGAAGAATGCCGTGTTCCGGGTCGCGGTCCAGAAGACCTTGTCGGAGAGCACCTTCGCGTACCGCTCAAGCCCCACGAACTGCGGGTGCTTGTTCATGATGACGTTGTCCATGACCGAGTAGTTGATGACCATGACGATCGGGATGAGCGTCAGGATGATCATCAGCACGGCGGTCGGGGAGATGAACGCGTAGGGGACGAGCTTCTGCCTGCGCCGCGCCCACGACGCGGCGCTGGCCGTCTGCGGGGTGGCGCGCGCGGTGAGCGGCGGCGCCTCCCGGACGACGGGCTTTGATTTCACGATGCGACCCTCCTTGGGCGAGGGCCGCGCCACAGACCTGCCGTGGCGCGGCCCTCACGGACCCTGAGCGGACTAGAACTCGCCGTTCCAGGCGTCCTGTGCTGCCTTGAGCGCCGCGTCGACCGACTGGCCACCCGTCAGCGTCTGCTGGAACTGCTCGTCGAACTGGCGCATCAGCTGCTCGGCCACCGGCAGACCGGTGAACTCGTTGGCCGGGTACCCGCTCTTGTAGATGTCGAAGGCCGCCTTGAACAGGGCGTCGCCCTCGACGTAGTCCGGGACGGACTTGGTGTTGCCGGGGAACGCGAAGGCCTTCGAGGCGAGCGTCGAGTTCGTCTTCTCGTTCATGAGGAAGCTCACGAGCTTGAACGCCTCGGCCTTGTGCTTCGAGTTGTCAGCGATGCCGATGCCCCACGAGGCGTAGGGGATGCCCCGCTTGCCCGTGTAGCCATCCTTGGCGGGGATCGCCGAGATGCTGAACTTAAGGTTCGCGTTGCTCTTGCGGATGAGGTTGATGTGAGCGAGCGAGTCGATCATCATGCCGACCCGGCCGTTCGTGAACGACTCGACCTTGTCCTGCTCCTTCATCGTCAACGCTCCGGGAGCGATGGAGCCGTCGTCGTACAGGCCCTTGACGTAGGTGACGGCGTCCTTGACGTCCGCGTTCGTCAGGTCAGGCTTGCCGTCCTTGAGCATGCTGCCGCCCGAGGCCCAGACCCACGACATGACGTCGTTCTGGATGCCGTTCGGGGCGTCGAGGGACAGGGGGAGGATCCAGCCCGAGTTGTTGTTGCCGAGCGCCGTGATCGACTTGGCGGCGGCAGCGAACTCCGTGCGGTTCGTCGGCGGCTTGGCGACGCCGGCCTGGGCCAGCAGGTCGTCGTTCGTGAACAGCGGATAGACGAAGTTGACGACGGGGATCATGTAGGTCTTGCCGGAGATCTTGATCTGGCTGGCCAGCTGGCTCTCGTCGTAGCTGGAGTCCTTCATGAGGGCGGAGAGGTCCGTGATCGCGCCCTGCTTGACGAAGTCACTGACCCACGCCCCGTCGAGGCCGACGACGTCGGACATCGTGCCCGCTGCTGCGCCGGCGACGACCTGCTCCTTGGTCGAGGCGTAGGGGCCGCTGAGGAGCTTGACCTTGATGCCGGGGTTCTCGGACTCGAACTGGTCCATCAAGCCGCGGAGTGCGCCGGCCGGGAGCTCGGGCTCCCACCACTGGGCGAACTCCAGTGTGACGTCGCCTCCGGCGGCCGCGCCCGCGGACGTTTCTGACGTGCTTGAGGTGCCTGCTCCACTGCACGCTGCGGTCAGCGCCAGTACCGCCACTGCGCCGACCAGGGGGAAGACCCGTCGTGCGAAATGAGCGTCGTTGCTCATGATTCTCCAATCAGAAACGTGCGTCTTCGCGCACTTCGTTGCGGCTTAATGCGAGTCCCTGCATGCTAGTGCGGCTGTCGTTCGATCGTCAAGGGTGTTCGGCGGACGTCTGGTCCCTGGTTGATCGCTCGATGCCAGGCAGGACTATCGCCCCAGGTCAGAGACCGGCTCCCGCATCCCTTCCCGGCCAGATCGCACGCGCTGTCGTCACTCGAGCCGGGAGCCGGTAGGCCAGTACGCGCACCAGTGCTCGCCCTGCTGCCGGTTATTCACGGCGAATCGGGCAACTAGCCCGCGCGTCTCGATGCCCTGATCTGCGCTTTTGTGCGCTCCGCACCGATCGCGCTCCGGGGAATCCCCGCTGACAGGACCCCGGACCGAACCGTTCCCCGCTGGCGCGACGCACCGCCGCGCCAGCGCGGGACGCGCCTCGACGAGGCGCCTCGACGGCGAACGTCACGATGCCCCGGCACGGCCCGCGCCGAAGGCGAGCCCCCTCAGGTCCGGTGAACCCTCGAGTCGGAGCGGCCCTGCTGCGGCCGGAACCGCGAGGGTGACGCCCTGGGCGACCGCGATGCTCTGCCCGCCCGAGGACGCGACGGGGGCGAGGCGCCCGCTGCCGGAGACGACCACCAGCGTCCGGTACTCCCGAGGCAGGATCGAGCCCGGTCCGACGAGCGTCGCCGAGAAGAACTCCTGGGACTCCGACGGGAGGAGCGCGCTGTCCACGGGCTCGTCCAGGGCGCCGCGACCGACGAGCCCGTCCACGTCCTGGTCCGACATCTTGCGCAGGCTGACGCACCCGAGTGCGGTCTCGGCGTCGAGTCCGAGGAAGGCCCCCGCACCGCTGTCGAGGAAGTCCTTCCACTCGAGCAGGACCGAGAGGTCGGCCGGCTGCTGGACCTCCACGAGGAGGATGCCCGCACCGATCGCGTGCGCGGTGCCGGGCGGCACGTAGACGCTGTCACCAGGCGCAACGGTCACGGCGTGCATCGTGCCGAGCATCGCACCGACGTCCTGCTGATCCACCCACCGCGTGAGCTCGGCGCGGTCGATGTCGCGGGTCCAGCCGACGTGGACCTGACCGTCGGCGGGCGCCTCGAGGATGAACCACGCCTCGGCCTTGCCGTGGGGTCCGACGTCGAGGGCTCGTGCATGCTCGTCGCTGGGGTGGACGTGGACGGGCAGACGCTGACCGGCGTCGAGCAGCTTCACCAGCGGCACCCGGAGCTCCGGGGACGGCACGTGCGCCTGTCCGAGCCAGGACACCGGATCCGCCCGGACCTCGTCGCGCAGCGCGCTCCCCGTGTCGAGGATCGTCAGCCCGTGGGTCTCCTCGCCGAAGCGCGTCACGGTCGATGCCACCCAGTCCTCGGGCCTGTCGGACACGTCGGTGGTCACACCGCGGAACCGGTCGATCCGGCCTGCCCCGCGATAGAACGTGGGCGGGGAGTTCCTTCCGAGCACCGCGGGGCTCACGGTCGGGCTGCCGGGTCGGGCTTCGTGGTCCACGCTGACCTCCAGGTGCCGCGGGGCTGCCGACGACGCCGCAGCGCGTGTGCCGGTCGACGCCCCGCACGAGTGGGATGCAGGCAGGTGCCCGCCGTCTGAGTGAACACCGCACAAGACCGCACAACAAGGCTTATAGTTGCACCGTCTGGTTCGGCAACAGCAGCATGGCTCACTCCACTACCGTGGCAAGCCCTCGTCACCCAAGGGGTCACATGTCATCTCCGAAGCGCGCCCCCCGCCTACCGGCGCGGCGCAAGGATGAGCTCGCTGCCTACGTCAACGAGGTCGGCGAGATCACGGTCAGCGCCCTCGCCGAGCAGTTCGACGTCTCGATGGACACCGCGCGACGCGACCTGGACGAGCTGGCTGCGAGCGGCCTCCTCAAGCGCACCCACGGCGGGGCGGTCAGGATCACCCCCCTCTCCCGGGCGGAGACACCGTTCGCCGACCGGAGGCGGCTCCACGGCCGTGGCAAGCATCTGATGGGTCAGCTCGCTGCGACCCTGATCGAGGACGGCCAGACGATCCTGCTGAACGCCGGCACCACGACGCTCTCCGTGCTCCCGTACCTGGCGGGACGGCGCAACCTCACGATCGTGACCAACAACCTCGAGGCGCCCGCCGCGGTCCCCCGGGAGTGCGCGCGTGACGTGTACCTGCTGGGCGGCAGCGTCCGGCCCGGTTCCCAGGGCACGGTGGGTCCGGTGGAGTTTCCCGGGACGAACGGCAACCACTCCCACCGGATCCGGGCAGACATCGCCCTGATCAGCGTGGGCGGTGTCGTCGCGGAGCTGGGGTTCTCCACGAGCAGCCTGCAGGAGGCCCGGATGATGTTCGAGATGATGGGGTCGTCCCGTCGCGTCGTGGTCCTGGCCGACAGCTCCAAGTTCGGTCGGAGCACGTTCGCCCAGGTGGCCGAGCTCTCGGCGGCCGACGTCCTGGTGACCGACGCGCCTGTCCCCGAACGCATCGCCGAAGCACTCGCGACCGCGCAGGTCACGGTCATGGTCGCTGGCGAGACATCGGCCGACGCCGAGTGACACAGCCGGTGGTGACGTCGGGCTGGTTCGGGGACGAGCCGACGGTCAGCCTGCGGCACGGGACGTCACTGCTCGTGGTCGCACTCCGCGGGGCGACGATCCTCCGGTGGGTCCTCGACCTGGGCGACGGGCCCGTCGACCTCCTCGACGGCTACCGCGACGCCGACGAGCTGCGGTCGCAGGACGGCATCCGGAACGGCATCATGGCGCCGTTCTGCGATCGCGTCGCGGGCGCGGCCTACGTGTTCGACGGGCAGGACCACGACCTCCTGCCCGGCAGCACGTCGCGCCTCGTCTATCACGGGCTGGTCCGGTCGATGCCGTTCACCCTGGACCTCGTGGACGCGGACGACGACGGCCTCGCGGCCACGTTCCGCTGCCACGGCCTGACCGAGGCGCCCCAGCCCGGATACCCGTTCCCGGTCGACGTCGACGTCACCTACCGGCTCGGTCCTGCCTCCCTCGGGGTGCAGATCGACGGTCACAACACGGGGACGGTGCCCGCTCCGTTCGCGTCCGGCTGGCACCCGTACTTCCGCCTCCCCGGCGCGGCCACGGTCGACGAGCTCGAGCTCCGGGTTGCCGCCACGACTCGCGTCGAGACCGATGCGGACCTCATCCCGCTCCCCGGTCCGGACGCCTACGCGGCCGTCGCCCCCGACGAGGCCCGGTGGCGACCGGTCGGTGACGCGGTCCTCGATGTCGGCTACCTCGCCGGCGGGCCGGCCGTCGTGCGCAGCCCGTCGAGCGGCGTCGAGCTGACGCTGACGCAGAGTGCGGGCCTCGTCCACGTGTTCACCGGCGACACGATCTCGCGCGACCGACGTCGAGCGATCGCCGTCGAGCCCGTCGAGACCTTGACGGACGCGTTCAACCGCCCGGACTGCTCGGCGGCCGTCCGGCTGGGACCCGGCGCCCGGCGGACGTTCGGTGCCACGGTGACCGTGACCCGCGCCGCGCCGGCCGTCGCCGGCTGACTGTCCACGCCTCGCGCGCGCCTACACGCGGGAGGCGAGCTCCGCGGCGACCAGCTCGGCGACCTGGACCGCGTTGAGCGCGGCACCCTTGCGCAGGTTGTCGTTGCTGATGAACAGCGCGAGGCCACGGCCGTCCGGGACGCCCGGGTCCTGACGCAGCCGGCCGACGAGCGACGGGTCGATGCCGGCAGCCTGCAGCGGCGTCGGGACGTCGACGAGCCGGACCCCGGGTGCGTCCGCGAGCAGCTCGGTCGCGCGCTCGACGGACAGCGGCCGGGCGAACTCGGCGTTGACCGACAGCGAGTGACCGGTGAACACCGGGACGCGCACGCACGTGCCCGAGACGAGCAGCTCGGGGATGCCGAGGATCTTGCGCGACTCGTTGCGGAGCTTCTGCTCTTCGTCGGTCTCGTGCGAGCCGTCGTCGACCAGGTTGCCCGCGAGTGCGATGACGTTGAACGCGATCGGGGCGACGTACTTGACCGGGGCCGGGAAGTCCACGGCTCCGCCGTCGTGCACGAGGCCGAGCGTGTCCCCGCCGACGACGGCGCGGACCTGGGAGTCGAGCTCGGTCGCGCCCGCGAGGCCGCTGCCCGAGACCGCCTGGTACGTCGAGACGATGAGGCGTTCGAGGCCCGCCTCCTCGTGGAGGACCTTCAGCACGGGCATCGCGGCCATCGTGGTGCAGTTCGGGTTCGCGATGATCCCCTTGCGGGCCTCGCGGATCGCCTCGGGGTTGACCTCGGAGACGACGAGCGGCACGTCGGGGTCCATGCGCCACGCCGAGGAGTTGTCGATGACGATCGCGCCCGCCGCGGCGAACCGGGGCGCCTGGACCTTCGAGGTC
>NZ_DASUIR010000040.1:0-2930 GCF_036279715.1 Cellulomonas sp.
GGGCGACGTGGGCCGTGCGTACGGTCCGACCAGGCGCCCCGGCCAGGTGGTCGGGTACGGCACCGCGGGCTACGATGGGCACCCCGCATCGCTCGCCGAGTACATCGAACAGGTCGGCGACCCGACGCGTGGCGACCACGAGCGGTTCTCGGGGACCAAGCAGCCCGTCTACGTCCGAGGCAACGTCTACGCCGGTGGAGCGGAACCGTACGAGGCCGAGGACGGCCCGCTCGTCCTGCCGTCGCCCGCCGGCGTGACGATCGTCGACGAGGGTGACCAGGTCTTCCTCGAGGCTCAGCTGCCCGACGAGTTCGCCACGGCGCGCGTCGGCCTCGTCACCGGACGTGACCTCGAGCGCGTGCGGTTCGTCGACGCCGACTTCGAGGAACGGGACGGCACACCCGTCGCCGCCGCCACCGACCTGGTCGGGACCGTCAAGGCACCCGGGCAGGACTACGCCGCAGGACCGATCGCGGCGCTCGCGGGCGGTACCTCCCGGACGCGCGTCTGGTGAACCGCTGGGGTCGGCCGCCGCGGCCTGGGCTCGCCGCGGCCGACCCGGTCAGGCGCCGACGTACGCCGCGAGGTGCTCGCCGGTGAGGGTGGATCGGGCGGCGACCAGGTCGGCCGGTGTGCCCTCGAAGACGATCCGCCCGCCGTCGTGGCCGGCGCCGGGGCCGAGGTCGATGATCCAGTCGGCATGCGCCATGACCGCCTGGTGGTGCGCGATCACGATGACCGACCGGCCGGAGTCGACGAGCCGGTCGAGCATGCCGATGAGCTGCTCGACGTCGGCGAGGTGCAGGCCCGTGGTCGGCTCGTCGAGGACGTAGACGTCGCCCTTCTCGGCCATGCGGGTCGCGAGCTTGAGGCGCTGCCGCTCGCCGCCCGAGAGCGTGGTGAGGGGCTGGCCGAGGCTGAGGTAGCCGAGCCCGACGTCGGTGAGGCGGTCGAGGATGGCGTGCGCGGCCGGCGTGCGAGCCTCGCCGGCGCCGAAGAACTGCTCGGCCTCGGTCACCGACATCGCGAGCACCTCGCTGATGTCGCGCCCGCCGAGGTGGTACTCGAGCACGGACGCCTCGAACCGCTTTCCCTCGCACACCTCGCAGACGGTTGCGACGGTCGCCATCATCCCGAGGTCCGTGAAGGTGACGCCGGCGCCGTTGCAGTTCGGGCACGCACCCTCGGAGTTGGCACTGAACAGTGCCGGCTTGACGCCGTTGACCTTGGCGAACGCCTTGCGGATCGGGTCGAGGAGCCCGGTGTAGGTCGCCGGGTTGCTGCGTCGCGAGCCCTTGATCGCGCTCTGGTCGACCGACACCACGCCGTCCCGGCCGGCCACCGAGCCCTGGATCAGCGAGCTCTTCCCCGACCCGGCGACGCCGGTCAGCACGACCAGAACGCCGAGCGGGATGTCGACGTCGACGTCCTTGAGGTTGTGGGTGCTCGCGCCGCGCACCTCGAGCCTGCCCGACGGCGTCCGCACGGACGGCTTGACGGACGCACGGTCGTCCAGGTGGCGCCCGGTCAACGTGCCGCTTGCCCGCAGCCCGTCGACGGTCCCCTCGAAGACCACCTCGCCACCCGCGGTGCCGGCGCCCGGCCCGAGGTCGACGACGTGGTCGGCGATGACGATCGTCTCCGGCTTGTGCTCGACGACGAGCACCGTGTTGCCCTTGTCACGCAGCTGCAGCAGCAGGGTGTTCATCCGCTGGATGTCGTGGGGGTGCAGCCCGATCGTCGGCTCGTCGAACACGTAGGTGATGTCGGTGAGCGACGAGCCGAGGTGCCGGATCATCTTGGTGCGCTGGGACTCGCCGCCGGACAGCGTGCCGGCCGGCCGGTCGAGCGACAGGTAGCCCAGCCCGATCTCGACGAACGAGTCGAGGGTGTCCCGCAACGCCTCGAGCAGCGGCGCGACCGACGGCTCCGCGAGCTCGGCGGCCCACGCCGCGAGGTCGCTGATCTGCATCGCGCACGCGTCGGCGATGCTGATGCCGGCGATCTTCGAGGACCGGGCCGCCTCGGACAGCCGCGTGCCGTCGCAGTCGGGGCACGTCGTGAAGGTCACCGCGCGCTCGACGAACGCGCGGATGTGCGGCTGCAGCGCGTCGACGTCCTTGGACAGCATCGACTTCTGGAGCTTCGGGATCAGCCCCTCGTAGGTGAGGTTGATGCCCTCGACCTTGATCTTGGTCGGCTCCTTGCGGAGCAGGTCGTGGAGCTCCCGCTTCGTGAAGTCCCGGATCGGCTTGTCCGGGTCGAAGAAGCCGCAGCCGCTGAAGATCCGTCCGTACCAGCCGTCCATGCTGTAGCCGGGGATGGTGAGCGCGCCGCCGTTGAGGGACTTGCTGTCGTCGTACAGCGCGGTCAGGTCGATGTCGGTGACGGCCCCCCGGCCCTCGCAGCGCGGGCACATCCCGCCGGTGATGCTGAAGGTCCGGCGCTCCTTGACGGTCTGGTCGCCGCGCTGGAAGGAGATCGCACCCCCGCCGGTGGCCGACGCGACGTTGAACGAGAACGCCTGCGGCGAGCCGATGTGCGGCTGACCGAGCCTGCTGAAGAGGATGCGCAGCATCGCGTTGGCGTCGGTCGCGGTGCCGACCGTCGAGCGGACGTTGGCACCCATCCGCTCCTGGTCGACGATGATCGCGGTGGTCAGCCCGTCGAGGACGTCGACGTCGGGCCGCGCGAGCGTCGGCATGAACCCCTGGACGAACGCGCTGTAGGTCTCGTTGATCATCCGCTGCGACTCTGCGGCGATCGTGTCGAAAACCAGTGAGCTCTTGCCCGAGCCGGAGACGCCGGTGAACACCGTCAGCCGGCGCTTCGGGATCTCGACGCTCACATCCTTGAGGTTGTTCTCGCGGGCTCCGCGCACGCGGATCCAGTTGTGCGCATCCGCTGCGCGGGCGGCCTCGACACTCACG
>NZ_DASUIR010000041.1:0-7812 GCF_036279715.1 Cellulomonas sp.
CGTCGCGAACACCGTGAAGCACCCGGTGCTGCGCCAGGTGCTCGGCTACCACGCGGTGTTCCTCGGGTCGTCGCCGTACCGGGTCCCCGCGCTGTACTCGCTCATGAGCCACCTCGACCTGGGCGACGGCGTCCGGTACCCGCGCGGGGGGATGTACACGCTCGTCGAGGCGCTCGAGCGGATCGCGCGCGCGAACGGCGTGGAGATCCGCACGGGTGCCGACGTCGTCGCGATCGAGGTCGAGCGTGCACGCCGGTCGTGGCGCCACCCCCGGCGCACCGGGGTCGCGCGCGGTGTGCGCCTCGCGTCGGGCGAGGTTGTCGAGGCCGACGTCGTCGTGTCGGCTGCCGACCGGCACCACACCGAGACCGTGCTGCTCGGCGCCGAGCACCGGTCGCTTCCGGCGTCGTGGTGGAAGGACCGCGGTCCGGGGATCTCGTCGCTGCTCATCCTGGCGGGCGTGCGCGGCGAGCTGCCCGAGCTGCCCCACCACGCGCTGTTCTTCACGCGGGACTGGGAGGGCAACTTCGAGGACATCCTGGGCCCCGGCGGCCCGAACGCCCCCGGCTCCGACCCCGACGACCTGCGCGTGCCCGACGCCGGGTCGCTCTACGTGTCCCGGACCTCGGCGACCGAGCCCGGCACCGCGCCCCCCGGTCACGAGAACCTGTTCGTCCTCGTCCCGTTCCCCGCCGACGCGCGGCTCGGCGCGGACGAGTCCGGCGCGTACTCACGTGCGGCGCTCGAGGCGCACGCGGACCGCTACCTCGACCAGATCGGCCGCTGGGCGGGCATCCCTGACCTGCGCGGCCGGGTCGTGACCCGGCGGGTCGTCGGTCCGGCGGACTTCGCCCGGGACTTCTCCGCCTGGCGCGGCAGCGCGCTCGGGATGGAGCACACGCTGCGGCAGAGTGCGATGTTCCGGCCCGGCGACGCATCGGCGCGCGTTCCCAACCTCCTGCACGTCGGAGGTGGGACGATCCCCGGTGTGGGCCTGCCGATGTGCGCGATCAGCGCCGAGCTCGTCGTGAAGCGGATGCTCGGCGAGACGTCCGCGCACCCGCTCCCGACCCCCCTGCGCCCGGGGTTCCTCGCCTCGGCGCGCGCGGACGGGGTGTGGGGGCGCGTCGTCGGGCGTCGGTCATGACGGGGTTCGCGTACCTCGGGGCTCTCGCGTTCTCGCTCGGCGGGCTCGCCCTGCTCGACCGCAGGTTCCGCCTCGCGTTCTGGTCCGACTGGCGGCGCGCGGCCGGATGCGTCGGGATCGGCGTCGTCGGGTTCCTCGCGTGGGACCTCGCGGGGCTCGGGCTCGGGATCTTCGCGCGGGGCGACAGCCCGCACATGACGGGTCTGCTGCTGGCCCCCGAGCTGCCGGTCGAGGAGGTCTTCTTCCTCACGCTGCTCTGCTACGTCGCGCTGCTCGCATGGCGGTGGTTCGACGAGACCGCGCGGATGCGGGCCGCGGCCGGCCACGACTCTGCGGGCCGTGACTCGGCAGGGACGGGAACGGCCGGATGACGAACCTCACGCTCAACGTCGCCGTGCTGGTCGTCCTCGTCGCGGTGTCCGTGCCCGTGCTCCGGCGCCTGCGCGCATGGCCGGTCCTCGGCACGAACGCCCACCTGAGCATGCTCACGCTGATCTTCGACACGCTCATGATCGGCGTCGGGCTGTACGTCTTCGACCCGGCCAAGATCGTCGGCGTCTACCTCTGGGGTGCCCCGCTCGAGGACTTCGCGTACGCGATCGCAGCCGGGATCGCGATGCCCGTGCTGTGGACCGTGCTGGGAGGCTGGAGCGCGCGTCGCTCCGCGGCGACCGGCGCGCAGGGCGCCGAGGGTCCGCCCGCGTGAGGCAGGTGCTCGCGGCGTCGCGCCCGTTCTCCTGGATCAACACGGCATTCCCGTTCGCGGCCGCGTACCTCATGGCGACGGGCGGGCGGATCGACGCGGCGCTCGTCGTCGGGACCCTGTTCTTCCTCGGTCCGTACAACCTGCTCATGTACGGCGTGAACGACGTGTTCGACTACGCGTCGGACCTCCGCAACCCGCGCAAGGGCGGGATCGAGGGCGGCCTGGTCGCGCCCGCGGAGGCAGCCGTGGCCCACCGGCGCATCCTCGTGGCCTGCGCGGTCACGACGGTGCCGTTCGTGGTCTGGCTCATGACCGTGGGGTCGGGCGGCGCGTTCGCGGCGAACCTCACGCTGCTCGGCGTCCTGTTCCTCGTGGTGGCGTACTCGGCGCCGGTGCTGCGGTTCAAGGAGCGACCGGTCCTCGACTCCGCGACCTCGGCGATGCACTTCGTCGGGCCCGCGCTCTACGCCCTCGTGCTGGTCGGTGCGGACCTCGCGGCGCGCACCGTGTGGCCCGCCCTGGTCGCGTTCACGGCGTGGGGGATGGGATCGCACGCCTTCGGAGCCGTCCAGGACGTCCGCGCTGACCGGGAGGGTGGGATCGCGTCGGTGGCGACGGTGCTCGGTGCGCACGCGACAGTCGTCGCGTCGGTCATCGCCTACGTGCTCGCCGCGGTCGTCCTCCTCGCGGTGCCGTGGCCGGGGTGGCTCGCCGCGCTGCTGCCGCTGCCGTACGCGGTCAACGCCGCGGCGTTCTGGTCGGTGCGCGACGCGGACTGCGAGCGGGCCAACCGCGGCTGGCGCCGGTTCCTCTGGCTCAACCTCGTCACCGGGTTCTGGGTCACGATGCTGCTCATCGCGGTCGCCCGCACCTGACGGCCGACGCGACGGCCGCCCAGGGACCGGGCGACGAGCGTCCCGACGAACGCGGCGATGATGTGTCTACCCTGAACGGACGTCCGGGGATGAACCCGTCATCGAGTGAGGCGCACCGTGATCTGGATCCTCCCGGCGATCATCGCCGGTGTCGTCGCCGCCTTCATCGTCGCGGCGGTCATCGGCGCGATGACCCGCGCTGTCGGACGCGGTTCCCCCGTCGCGGCGGACCTGGCCCGGCGCGCGCGCCGACCGCTGCGCTCGGTGCTCGTCGTGATCGGCGTGTGGCTCGGCCTGCGCCAGGCGACAAAGTCCACGGAGTGGGTCGTCGACGTCGAGCACGTGCTGCTGATCGTGCTCATCGTGACGGCTGCGTGGCTCATCGGGACGCTCGCGTTCGTCGCGGAGGACGCGGCGTTCCTGCGGTTCCGCATCGACGTCCCCGACAACCGGCACGCCCGCCGCATCCGCACGCAGATCGTCGTGCTGCGCCGGCTCACCGTCGTGGTCCTCGTCCTGGGCGCGATCGCCGCCGCGCTGCTCACGTTCCCCGCCGCCCGGGCGTTCGGCGCGGGGCTGATCGCGTCGGCCGGGCTCATCTCGATCATCGCGGGCCTCGCGGCGCAGAGCTCACTCGCGAACGTGTTCGCGGGCCTGCAGCTGGCGTTCACGGACGCGATCCGTGTGGACGACGTCGTCGTCGTCGACAACCAGTGGGGGCGCATCGAGGAGCTCACGCTCACCTACGTCGTCGTGCACGTGTGGGACGACCGGCGGCTCATCCTGCCGTCGACGCACTTCACGACGACACCGTTCGAGAACTGGACCCGGCGCGCGTCCGACCTGCTCGGGACGGTCGAGATCGACCTCGACTGGGCCGTGCCCATCGAGGAGATGCGTGCCGAGCTCGTCCGGCTGCTCTCCGTGACCGACCTGTGGGACCACCGGGTCGGCATCCTGCAGGTCACCGAGGCGACCGGCGGGCTGGTCCGCGTCCGGGCCCTCGCGAGTGCGCCCGACGCCCCCACGCTGTTCGACCTGCGCTGCTACGTGCGCGAGGGGCTCGTGGCGTGGGTGCAGCGGACCGCGCCCGACGCCCTGCCGCGCACCCGCCTGGAGACGGTCGAGACGGCGGCGCCGGTCGCGACAGCCGCTCCGACCGTGACGTCGCGCCGTCCCGACGAGCTCCCGATGACGCCGCCCCTGGGCACGGGGGAGCACGTGACCCGCCGCAGCGCCCGGGCGGCGGTCCAGCCCGACGCGCCCCGACCGGGCGACACCCAGCGCCTCGAGCTCGGCGCGCAGGACTCGCGGCTGTTCACCGGGAGCATCGACGCGATCGAGCGCTCGCGGGCGTTCGGTGGCCCAGGCGCCGAGGCGATCGCCGAGCGTGAGCATGCGGCCCGCGAGTGGGACACGTGGGACGGTGGACCGGGTGGGCCGGTGACGGTCGTCGGTCCGCCGGTGTCGTCACCGACTCCGGTCGAGGCTGCGGCGGCCCGCGCGTCGTCGGGCGCGGTGCCTGACGTCACGTCGTCCGACGCCACGCCGGCTGACCCCGAGACCCCTCAGACAGCAACGTCGGCCGAGGGCGAACCCCCGGCCGACGAGACGCGCGACGTCAGACGCGACTGAACCTCAGCGGCGCCGGCGCCGGCCGCCGGTGAGCGCGCCGTAGATGAGGAACACGATGACCGCGCCCGCGATCGCGAGCAGCCATGTGCGCAGGGAGAAGAAGTCGCTGAGCCCGTACCCGAGCAGCGTGCTGCCGAGCCAGCCACCCAGCAGAGCGCCCACGACGCCGAGCACGAGCGTCAGTAGCCAGCCTTCGCCCTGGCGCCCGGGGAGCAGCGCCTTGGCGATGACCCCCGCGAGGAGGCCGAGCAGGAGGAACGCGAGAATGCCCATGGAGATCAGCTCCGGTATCGATCGATCGTTGGTGTCGGCAGTGAACGTCGCACATCGGGACGGTCCCCGCACCCTGAACGGGTCGACGCCGTCGACGGCGAGGGGATCGCGCAGAACGTCTTCGGCGACCGGCTGGTCGCGGTGCCGGTGCTGTGGAGGGGGCCGCGCAGGTCGGAGGGGTGGGCCCCGTGGGGCTCGAACCCACGACCCGCGGATTAAAAGTCCGCTGCTCTGCCAACTGAGCTAGAGGCCCGGGGCCAGCGGAAATTCGTCGGGAGAACCCTAGGGAGAACGCTAGGGAGAACCCGGCTCGTCCGCAGCCGCCAGGGACAGGTTACGCGGGTGCGGCACCCGGTGGCCTCAGGTGTTCGCGTAGCCCTTGCCGGTCATCCAGGTGAGGGCGTCGAAGACGCGCAGTACGGAGATGTCGGGGCCGCGGCCCGCCCTCGCCGACGTCCGGGATGGAGAGGAGTTCGCGGTAGAGCGGAGCGCCGCAGGAGCGCAGCGGCTCGCTCGGCGCTGGCAGGTTCCAGGAGCGTGAGGAGTCGCGGGCTGAGGATCACGCCACGTCACCGCCGGCATGACCGCGGACCCAGCCCCCGGGATCAACCCGTCGCGGTCCACCGCGGTGGTGAAAGCTGTCCAGAGGCGTGGCGGTTGGCCCGGTCGGCGAGGAGGGTGAGGTCGGAATCTCTCATGTGGGTGAACCTGACGCGGACGGGTTCACGTACTCCCTCGAGGCTGACGAACCCGACACCGGGCAGGTTCTCGGGGATCTGATCACAGCGGGCTCCGCGTTCACGAGCGCCGGGCCCGAAGACGAGGGCGACCTGGGCGGCGTCGGTCATCCGCAGGCCGATGCGGGTGGGGAACAGGTCCCGCAGGGTCGCGACTTCCTTGGGGTCCTGCACCGAACCGATCACGGCGACCCCCACTGCGCGACCTTGGGACAGCAGCAGCGCCAACGCCGTCGCGATGCGCCTCTTGCTGTCCTGGTCGACGAGGTAGGCGGTCAGGTTTGCGAGCTCGTCGATGATGACGACGATCAACGGCTCGTCGCCGGTGGGGGTGTGCAGGCGAGCAACCCCGCGCAGGAGCCTCTGGCGACGACGCATCACCTCCACCTGATCCTCGAGGGCGTCCGCGAACTCGGCTTCGAAAGCGGCCCCGGAGGAGGGGTCGCCGTAGACGAACCGGGAGAAGAGGCGTTGCCCGAGCGCGAGCTCCACTCCACCCTTGGGGTCCAGGGCGATCACCTGCACGAGACCCGAGTCGATGCCGGGAGCCAGCGCGGCCAGAATCGACCAGATCACCGATCCCTTGCCCGAACCAGTAGCGCCGACGATGAGGAGATGGCTCCCCAGCAGCCGCAGCCGATAGGTCGCGCCGTCCTCGCCCAGGGCTACCGGCAACGCCTTCAGGTCGACGGGCCCGTCGACGTCGGACATCTCGAACGGTGCCACCTCCGCGACCAAGGGGTCATGGACCAGCATCGACAGGACGAGGTCGTGCGGACGCCCCGGCACGCTGCGGACCCGGCACCCACCGACGCCGAACGTCTGGGCCAGACCATCGGTCGCCTCGGCCCAGGACTCGACGGTCTGTCCGGGCAGCATCCGCACCTGCAGCAGGTCCGCGTCACCCATGATGCGGACCCGAACCAGTCGGGGCAGGTGATACGCGCCCTCGTGGTGGACCGAGAGTCGACTGGTGAGCATCGCGACCGGCCAGCGGCGGCGATACACCCTCGATCCCCGCCAGAGCCCACGAACCCGCCATGTCACGTCCTGGGCGAAGGAGTCCGGCCACCCGGCCCGCCAGATCCCCAGAGCTGTTCCACCCGCGACCACCAGGACCACCACCACGACCCGGACCGCGGGGACCCGCACCGTCCCCACGACCACGACGAAGAAGCCAGTCAGGATCCAGTGCCGAATCAGGTAGCCCAACCCGGCGGCGACGCGGCCGACCAACCACACCCCGATGAAGGTCGACATCGACACTTTCGGCGCGTTGAGTCGCAGCGGGGAGCCCTTGCCGAGCCGGGCCCCGGCCAACGGACTCATGCCGGCACGGGGGGCGGCAACCGCTGATCGTCGGTCAGCTCCTGCGCCACGGGGGGGTTGGTCATCGCGTCGTTGCCTGCGACCACACCCAACTCCCGAAGGCGGACAGGGCCGAGTTCACCGCGGGGCCCGCCGGCGTCGCGCCCAGCACAAGCCCGAACACCACACAGACCAGCGCCCCACCGAACTGCACCTTGCTGGAGCGGATCAAGAGCACCACCGCCAGGGCCAACAGCACTGCCGTCACAGTGACGCTCATCGCACCACCCCCGCTCGAGCCGCCGACGAGCCGAGGCTCGCCGACCGACTCGTCAACCGAACGCGGGTGTCGAAGTCAAGCGGCTGAACCTTGATCGCCATGCCATCCACCTCTTGGTGTAGGGGCAAATCCAATACCCACGCGACGCTCCTGCGAGGTCGGGGGGTGGGCAGAGCCTACCGATTTGTCTCGATAACCTTGGGACTTGTCCGGGCGCGGGCGGTTCGGCCTGTATCCGTCGAGCCTGACGACGGAGTTGCGAGGGCTGCTTGTCGGCCGGAGCGTCGCGCCGCCTGCCGCGCATCGGTGCAGGTCATCATGGGGTCTGCTGCACGGATAGCTGCAGGTGCCGCTGGAGGTATGTGCACCGTGCCCAGACCCACGCGACCGCGCCGTCGATGACGGGCTCACCGGTGTCGAGCAGGCTCCATCCGCCGGCAGCGAACCTGTCGGTGCCGCGGGTCGCGAAACGCGCCGACACGTCGTCCTGGTCGTCTGCGAGGAAGCTCACGGCGACGGTCCTCGCTCGCGCGCGGCGGCACGCGGCAACGTCAGCCGAGCAGCACGTACTCGTCAGCGGCCGCGTCGTACCCGATAAGACGCCCGTCCGCCTCGCCGATCGCACCGATGCCCAGGGGGTACTGCACCCGGAAGGCCTCGTCGCCGCTGACCGGGTCGTGGGCGACAAGCACCGGGGGCTCGTCCGTGCTGGAGGTGTCGGGTGCTAGGAGGATGTGGCGGCCGTCGGTGAACAACGTCCCGGGGATGAGGGTGTTGTTGCCCTCGCGGCTCCACAGCGGCGCGCCCGTCGCGCCGTCGAGCGCGATGATGCCGCGAGCGGTCGCGGCGTA
>NZ_DASUIR010000042.1:0-25750 GCF_036279715.1 Cellulomonas sp.
GCGATCCCGGGGCTCGCGATCGTGCGACCCGCCGACGCCAACGAGACCGCCGCGGCCTGGAGGGCCGTCCTCGAGCGCACCGACGGTCCGGTCGGCCTCATCCTCACGCGCCAGAACGTGCCCACGTTCCCGCGCGGCGAGGACGGCTTCGCCACGACCGACGGTGTCGCGCGCGGCGCCTACGTCCTGCTCGAGGCCAGCGCCGGGACGCCCGACGTGATCCTCATCGGCACCGGCTCGGAGGTCCAGCTCGCCGTCGAGGCACGCACGACGCTCGAGGCCGCCGGGATCGCGACCCGCGTCGTCTCCGCGCCGTGCCTCGAGTGGTTTGCCGAGCAGGACGTGGCGTACCGCGAGCACGTGCTGCCTGCTGGCGTCCGGGCCCGGGTCTCGGTCGAGGCGGGCATCGCGCTCTCGTGGCACAAGATCGTCGGCGACGCCGGCCGATCCGTCTCGCTCGAGCACTACGGGGCTTCGGCCGACTCCGAGACGCTGTATCGCGAGTTCGGCATCACGGCGCAGGCCGTCGTGGCTGCGGCCCGTGAGTCGATCGAGGCAGCTCACGGCGCGCACGCGCCGGCATCCGACGCGGGTGCGCCGGCGCAGGGTGGGACGGGCGACCAGCTCGCTTGACCCGAGGCATCATGTTCTGGAAAGGGCACCACGATGACTGAGACCGGAACCAACCCCCTCGGTGGACCGCTCGACCGCCTCACGGAGGCCGGCGTCGCCATCTGGCTCGACGACCTGTCGCGCGAGCGGCTCCGCACGGGCAACCTTGCCGAGCTCGTCACGACCCGACGGGTTGTCGGTGTGACCACGAACCCGACGATCTTCGCGAACGCGCTCGCGAAGGGCGACGCGTACGAGGCGCAGCTCACGGAGCTCGCCGGGCACAGGGCGGACGTCGACGAGGCGGTCTTCGCCATCACGACCGACGACGTCCGCGAGGCGGCCGACCTGCTGCGCCGCGTGTATGACGCCTCGTCGTACGTCGACGGTCGGGTGTCCATCGAGGTCGACCCGCGGCTGGCTCGCGACACCCAGGCGACGATCGACGCGGCCAAGGCGCTGTGGGCGACGGTCGACCGGCCGAACGTGCTCATCAAGATCCCCGCCACGGTCGAGGGTCTGCCGGCGATCACCGCGGTGCTCGCCGAGGGGATCAGCGTCAACGTGACGCTGATCTTCTCCCTCGCGCGCTATCGCGAGGTGCTCGACGCGTTCGCCACCGGCCTCGAGCAGGCCCGTGCCAACGGCCACGACCTCGCGCCCATCGCGTCGGTCGCGTCGTTCTTCGTGTCGCGCGTCGACACGGCGATCGACCCGCGGCTCGACGCGCTGGGCACCCCTGAGGCCCACGCCCTGCGCGGCGCCGCCGCCATCGCCAACGCGCGGCTCGCCTTCGGCGTGTACGACGAGTTCGTCGCAGGCGACCGGTGGGCGGCGCTGGCAGCGGACGGGGCGCAGCCCCAGCGGCCGCTGTGGGCCTCGACCGGGGTCAAGGACAAGGCCTACCCGGACACGCGGTACGTCGACGAGCTCGTCGTCCGGGGCGTGGTCAACACGATGCCCGGCGCGACCCTCGAGGCGGTCGCCGACCACGGTCGGATCACGGGCGACACCGTGCACGGCACCGAGGCGGAGTCCGCAGCGGTGATCACGGGTCTCGCCCACCTCGGGATCGACATCGATCAGGTCACCGACCAGCTCGAGACCGAGGGGGTCAGCAAGTTCGAGGCCAGCTGGTCCGAGCTGCTGGCGACGGTCGCCGCGGGTCTCGCGCGGGTGGTGGCATGAGTCCCGCTCGCGTGACGGCCGATCACAACCCTCTGCGCGATGCCCGGGACCGTCGCCTGCCGCGCATCGCGGGCCCCTGCGGGCTCGTGATCTTCGGCGTCACGGGCGACCTCGCCCGCAAGAAGCTCATGCCGGCGGTCTACGACCTCACCAACCGCGGGCTCCTGCCGCCGGGGTTCGCGCTGACCGGCTTCGCCCGCCGCGACTGGGAGACCCAGGACTTCGCGAAGATCGTGCACGACTCGGTGCGCGAGTACGCGCGCACGCCGTTCCGCGAGGCCACCTGGCGCCAGCTCGCCGAGGGCATCCGGTTCGTGCAGGGGACCTTCGACGACGACGACGCGTTCGACCGGCTCCGGGAGAACGTCGAGGAGCTCGACGTGTCGCGGGGCACCGGCGGCAACCACGCGTTCTACCTGTCGGTCCCGCCGAGCGCATTCCCCGACGTGTGCGAGCAGCTCGAACGTTCCGGGCTGTCGCAGCCGAAGCCGGGCACGTGGCGCCGCGTCGTGATCGAGAAGCCGTTCGGCCACGACCTGGAGAGCGCGCGCAAGCTCAACGACGTCGTCTCGAAGGTCTTCCGGCCCGACGACGTGTTCAGGATCGACCACTACCTCGGCAAGGAGACCGTCCAGAACCTGTTGGCTCTGCGGTTCGCGAACCAGCTGTTCGAGCCGATCTGGAACTCCAACTACGTCGACCACGTGCAGATCACCATGGCCGAGGACATCGGCATCGGCGGCCGGGCCGGGTACTACGACGGCATCGGTGCCGCGCGCGACGTCATCCAGAACCACCTCCTCCAACTGCTCGCGCTGACAGCGATGGAGGAGCCCGTCTCGTTCGAGGCGGGCGGGCTGCGGGCCGAGAAGCTCAAGGTGCTCTCGGCCGTGCGGCTACCGCGCGACCTGGGCAAGCACACGTCGCGCGGCCAGTACACGGCCGGGTGGCAGGGCGGTGAGAAGGTCGTCGGGTACCTCGACGAAGAGGGGTTCTCCAAGACCTCGTCGACCGAGACCTTCGCCGCGATCCGCGTGGACATCGACACGCGGCGCTGGGCGGGCGTGCCGTTCTACCTGCGGACCGGCAAACGGCTCGGGCGTCGCGTCACCGAGATCGCCGTCGTGTTCAAGCGCGCCCCGCACCTGCCCTTCGAGTCCACCTCCACGGAGGAGCTCGGCAAGAACGCGCTGGTCATCCGGATCCAGCCCGACGAAGGGGTGACCCTGCGCTTCGGCGCGAAGGTCCCCGGGACCGCGATGGAGGTCCGGGACGTCACGATGGACTTCGGGTACGGGCACGCGTTCACCGAGTCGTCGCCCGAGGCGTACGAGCGGCTCATCCTCGACGTGCTGCTCGGCGACCCGCCGCTCTTCCCTCAGTTCGAGGAGGTCGAGCTCTCGTGGAAGATCCTCGACCCCGTCACGGCGTACTGGGCCTCGAAGGGCGCACCGGACGAGTACCGGTCCGGCACCTGGGGCCCGGCGTCGGCCGACCGGATGATGGACCGCGACGGACGCCACTGGAGGATCCCGTGATCATCAACATGCCCGCCACGTCGACCCGCGAGATCAACCGGCGACTGATCAAGGAGCGCGACGAGGGCGGCGCGATCGCGCTCGGACGGGTTCTGACCCTCATCATCGACGTCGACGGCCAGGACGCCGAGGAAGCCATCGAGGCGGCCAACGACGCGAGCCGCGAGCACCCATGCCGCATCATCGTGCTCGCGAACGGCGACCACGTCGGGCCCGCCCGGCTCGATGCGCAGATCCGCCTGGGCGGCGACGCCGGCGCGAGCGAGGTGATCATCCTGCGACCGACGGGTGAGCTCGCGGACCACCTCGACACCCTCGTGATCCCGATGCTCCTGCCCGACGCCCCGATCGTGGCGTGGTGGCCGCACGAGGTCCCCGCGGACCCGGCGCAGCACCCGGTCGGCCGGATGGCGCAGCGCCGCATCACCGACACGACGCGGTGCTCCAACCCGAACGCGTCGCTCCGCAAGCTCGCCAACGTGCACGCCGAGGGCAACACCGACCTCGCGTGGACACGCGCGACGCTGTGGCGCGGGCTCATCGCGGCGTCCCTGGACCAGGCTCCGTACGAGCCGGTTCAGCGGGCCGTCGTCTCCGGAGAGAGCACGCACCCGTCCGTCGAGCTCATGGCGGCGTGGCTCGCCCAGTCCCTGCGTTGCCCGGTCGAGGTCATTCGGATCCCGGATGCGCTCGCCATCACGCAGGTCCGCCTCGACCGCGCGAGCGGGCCGATCATCCTCGAGCGGCCCGACGGCAAGACGGCCGCCCTCATCCAGCCGGACCAGCCCGAGCACCGCATCGCCATGCCGATCCGCCAGCTGCCGGAGTGCCTCGCCGAGGAGCTGCGGCGGCTCGACGACGACGAGGTCTACGGCGAGGTCCTGACCAAGGGCCTGGCCAGGCTGACCGCGTGACCGCTGCGCCGACCCCCGGTCCGGTGCGCCGCGTCGTCGTCCACCCGGATGCCCCGACGCTCGTGGCGGCCACCGCGGCGCGCCTGCTGACGCGCCTGCTGGACGCGCAGTTGACCCACTCCCCCGTGCACCTGGCGCTCACCGGGGGGACCGTGGGGATCGCGACCCTCGCGGCCGTGGCGTCGCACCCGGCCCGCGACGCGATCGACTGGTCGGGCGTGCACGTCTGGTGGAGTGACGAGCGGTTCCTGCCAACCGGCGACCCTGAGCGCAACGAGACCCAGGCTCGTGACGCGCTGCTCGACGCTCTCGGCGGGGCCCTCCCCCCGGCGAACGTGCACCCCATGCCGGCGCCCGGCTCCGCACCGGCGATCAGCACGCCCGAGGAGTCAGCCGCGGCCTACGCCGACGAGCTGGTCCGGTTCGCCCCGGCTGGGTCGAGCGTCCCGCCCTTCGACGTCCTGATGCTCGGCATGGGACCCGACGGGCATGTGGCCTCGCTGTTCCCCGGTCATGCCGCTCTCACGGTCACCGGCGTCTCCACGGTCGGTGTGCACGGATCGCCCAAACCCCCGCCGGAGCGGGTGTCTCTCACCTTCGACGCGATCAATGCCGCGCACGAGGTGTGGCTCGTCGTCTCGGGCGCTGAGAAGGCGATGCCCGTCGCCTCTGCACTTGCGGGCGACCCGGTCGATCGAACCCCGGCAGCGGGCGCTCAAGGCCGCGAGCTGACGCTCTGGCTCCTCGACGCCGACGCGGCGGCAGGGTCGACGGACTAAGTCGTCCTAGGATGCCAGCGCGCTAGGTTGCGCGAGGCCGTCGTCGACCCGGGTCTGGGTGTCGACGCCCAGGGGTTGCATCGACGGCGCCAGACAGACCCGGGGGGCCTGGGGCGCGGCCCGGACAGCGTCAGACGCCACGCCGTGCGCGCAGAGCGGCGAGCGCCTCGTCGAGGATCGCCTCGCCATCCTCGTCGGAACGACGCTCCTTCACGTACGCCAGGTGCGTCTTGTACGGCTCGTTGCGCGTCGGCGAGGGCGGGTTCTCCTGGTCCTGGCCACCGGGGAAGCCGCACCGGGGGCAGTCCCACGTCGCCGGGGCCTCGAGCGCGGCCTCCTCGGCGAAGCTCGGCCGGGTCTCGTGCCCGTTCGCGCACCAGTAGGAGACCCACACCCGCGGCGCGCTGTCTCCGCGCTCGGCCTCGCCCATCGGACCTGCACCGACACGCGAGCCTCTGATCGCGCTACCACTCGCCACGGCTCGTCCGTCCCCTCAGGCCACGCGTTCGATGAGACCAAGCAAGATGATGACGACGGCCCAGAAGACTGCGGCGCCGACTGTGATGCGGTTCAGGTTCCGCTCCGCGACGCCCGAGCTGCCCGCACTGCTCGTGATGCCGCCGCCGAACATGTCGGACAGTCCGCCGCCCCGGCCCTTGTGCAGCAGCACCAGGGGGATGAGGAGCACGCTGGACAGCACCAGCAGGATCAGGAGGGTGATGCGCAGGGCGTCCACGTCGTCGTCGGTTCCTCACTCGGGCGGTTCGTCACCTGTTGGTGATCGGACAAGCGCTGATCGGTCTGACAAGCATGCGCGGCGACACGATGCCGCGGTACAGCGTAGGCGACTGCGGGCGATGCGGGCGAACCTCGCAGGCGGCCGTTCGAGCGCCGTCCGGTGGGCAGGCGCGCCGACCTGACGGTGCGGGGTGGGGGTGCCGCGTCGGCCTCCCCACCCCGCAGGCGTCAGAGCCCGACTGCGTGCGAACGGAAGCGCGCGATCTTCGCGAACTCGTCCGGGTCGAGGCTCGCGCCGCCGACGAGCGCGCCGTCGACATCGTCCTTGTCGAGGATCGACGCGACGTTCGACGACTTCACCGAACCGCCGTACAGGACCCGAACTGCCTCGGCGACACCGGCCGAGTACAGCTCCGCGAGACGCGTGCGGATCGCTGAGGCGACCTCCTGTGCGTCCTCCGGGGTCGCGACCTCGCCCGTGCCGATGGCCCAGACGGGTTCGTACGCGATGACGACGCGCGACACCTGCTCGTCCGTGAGGCCCGCCAGTGAGCCCTCGAGCTGAGCCAGCGTGTAGGGCACCTGCTCCCCCGCCTTGCGGACGGCAAGGCCCTCGCCGACGCACACGATGGGGACGATGCCCGCACCGAATGCCGCAACAGCCTTGGCCGCCACGAGCGCGTCCGACTCCTGGTGGTACTCGCGCCGCTCGGAGTGCCCGACCGCGACGTAGCTGACACCCAGCTTGGCGAGCTGCGCCGCGGACACCTCACCGGTGTAGGCGCCGTTCGCGTGCGCCGACACGTCCTGGGCGCCGTAGCCGATCTCGAGCTTGTCCGCATCCACGAGCGTCTGCACGGAGCGGATCGCCGTGAACGAGGGCAGGACGACGACCTCGGTGGCCGAGTAGTCGTGCTTGCCGTCCTTCAGCGCCCAGGCGAGCTTCTGGACGAGGTGCACTGCCTCGTGGTGGTCGAGGTTGAGCTTCCAGTTGCCCGCGATGAGCGGGATGCGGGTCGATGCCACGGTCATGCCTCCAGGACTGCGATGCCGGGGAGGGTCTTGCCCTCGAGGAACTCCAGGCTGGCTCCGCCGCCTGTGGAGATGTGACCGAAGCCGGCCTCGTCGAAGCCGAGGATGCGCACGGCCGCGGCCGAGTCGCCGCCACCGACGATCGTGAAGGCTCCGTTGGTGCCTGCGTCGACGAGCGCCTGCGCGACCGCGCGGGTGCCGGCTGAGAACGCCTCGAACTCGAACACGCCGGCCGGACCGTTCCAGACGACCGTCTTCGCGTCGAGGATCTTGCTCCGGAACAGCTCGGCCGAGGCCGGGCCGATGTCCAGGCCGATGCGGCCGTCCGGGATCGCGTCCGCGGCGACGACGTCGTGCGGCGAGTCGGCAGCGAACGCGTCCGCCACGACGATGTCCGTCGGCAGGACGATCTCGACGCCGCTCTCGGCTGCCTGCGCGAGGTAGCCCTTGACGGTCTCGATCTGGTCCTGCTCGAGCAGCGAGTTGCCGACCGAGTAGCCCTTGGCCGCGAGGAACGTGAAGACCATGCCGCCGCCGATGAGGAGACGGTCGGCCTTCGTCATGAGGTTCGCGATGACGCCGAGCTTGTCGGAGACCTTCGAGCCGCCGAGCACGACCACGTAGGGCCGCTCGGGGTCGTCTGTCGCCTTGCGCAGCGAGTCGACCTCCTTGAGGACGAGCTTGCCGACCGCGTGGGGCAGCTTGAGCGCGATGTCGTAGACCGACGCCTGCTTGCGGTGCACGACACCGAAGCCGTCGGACACGTACACGTCGGCCAGCGCGGCGAGGTCGTCCGCGAGCGACTCGCGCTCGGCATCGACCTTGGAGGTCTCGCGCGGGTCGAACCGAATGTTCTCGAGCAGAGCGATCTCGCCGTCACCGAGCGCGGCGACGGTCGCCTTCGCGGAGTCGCCGATGGTGTCCTTCGCGAGGGCGACCGGCTTGCCGAGCAGCTCGCCGAGCCGCGTGGCGACCGGCGCGAGGGAGTACTTGTCCTCAGGTGCGCCCTTCGGGCGACCGAGGTGTGCGGTGACGACCACGCGTGCGCCCGCGTCGAGCAGGGCGTTGAGCGTGGGCAGCGCGGCACGCACGCGGCCGTCGTCGGTGATCGTCGCGCCGTCGAGCGGCACGTTGAAGTCAGAGCGGACGAGGACGCGCTTGCCGCGCAGATCCCCGAGGTCCTCGATGGTCTTCATGGTCCTACTTCCTCAACAGGACGGCCCGCGGCCGCCGCAATGCCCAGTGACATGACAGCGTCCGCGTGCGCCCGAGGCCCGAAGGCCGCGTGGCGCACGCGGACGCATGGCCGTGCTACTTGCTACGTGCTCAGGCGCTAGCCGTCAGAGCCGCTCGCCGACGTACTCGGTGAGCGCGACGAGGCTGCTCGAGTAGCCCCACTCGTTGTCGTACCAGGCGACGATCTTGACGAGGTCTCCGCTGACCTTGGTCAGCTTCGCGTCGAAGATGCTCTGGTGCGGGTTCGTCACGATGTCGCTCGAGACGATGTCGTCCTCGGTGTACTCGAGAACGCCCTTGAGCGGGCCGTCGGCAGCGGCCTTGACCGCGGCGTTGACCTCGTCGACGGTGACCTCACGCGACGCGGTGAAGGTCAGGTCCACAGCAGAGCCCGTGATGACCGGCACGCGCATCGCGAAGCCGTCGAGCTTGCCCTTGAGCTCCGGGAGCACGAGCGAGACGGCCTTGGCCGCACCCGTCGAGGTCGGAACGATGTTCTGCGCAGCGGCACGCGCACGACGAAGGTCGCGGTGCGGGCCGTCCTGGAGGTTCTGGTCACCCGTGTAGGCGTGGATCGTGGTCATGAGACCACGCTCGATGCCGATGGCGTCGTTGAGCGCCTTGGCGACCGGGGCGAGGCAGTTCGTCGTGCACGACGCGTTGGAGATGATGTTCTGCGTCGCCGCGTCGTACTGCGTGTGGTTCACGCCCATCACGAAGGTGCCGTCCTCGTTCTTCGCCGGGGCGGAGATGATGACCTTCTTGGCGCCGGCCGTGAGGTGCGCCTTGGCCTTCGTGGCGTCCGTGAAGAAGCCCGTCGACTCGATGACGATGTCGGCACCGAGCTCGGCCCACGGCAGGTTCGCCGGGTCGCGCTCTTCGAGGGCCCGGATCGGCTTGCCGTCGACGATGATGTTGCTCTCGTCGTACGACACGCTGAGCGGGAAGCGCCCCAGCACCGTGTCGTACTTCAGCAGGTGCGCCAGGGTCTTGTTGTCCGTGAGGTCGTTGACACCGACGATCTCGATGTCTGCCCCGGACGCCAGGATGGCCCGGTAGAAATTACGTCCGATACGGCCGAAGCCGTTGATACCGACGCGGATGGTCACTTGCCCTCCTCGGCACGCGCCGACAGGGCCGGCGCACACAGTTACGGTCAGAGACGAGCGCGCACGCCGCTGTGCGCCTCTCCGATGGCGTCCGACCTGCGAGCGAACTCGTCGACCGCGGCCCCATCGGATGAGTCGAGCCTACACGGGTGCGGCAGGGGCCGTCGGGACCATGGTCCGCTCGAAACGGGCCCCGGAGACATCCTGCGCGCGCCGCCCACCGGGCCCCGACCTGCACGTCGAGTCGTCAGAGATCGAGGTACTCGGGCGACAGACCAGCCTCGGTGTCCGGGATACCCAGCTCGGAAGCGCGCTTGTCGGCAGTCGCCAGCAGCCGACGGATGCGCCCTGCGACGGCATCCTTGGTCAGGACCGGGTCGGCGAGCTTCCCCAGCTCCTCGAGCGACGCCTCCTTGTGCGCGAGGCGCAGCTCGCCGGCCTCGCGGAGGTGCTCGGGAAGGTCCGCACCGAGGATCTCGAAGGCCCGCTCGACGCGCGCTCCTGCGGCGACCGCGGCGCGTGCCGAACGGCGCAGGTTCGCGTCGTCGAAGTTCGCCAGCCGGTTCGCGGTGCCGCGCACCTCGCGCCGGACCCGGCGCTCCTCCCACAGCAGCATCGTGTCGTGGGCACCGAGCCGGGCGAGCATCGCGCTGATCGCATCGCCGTCCCGGATCACGACGCGGTCGACCCCGCGCACCTCGCGCGCCTTCGCCGCGATGCCGAGCCGACGTGCCGCACCGACGAGCGCCAGGGCGGCCTCGGGTCCGGGACACGTGATCTCCATCGACGACGACCGGCCGGGCTCCGTCAGCGAGCCGTGCGCGAGGAACGCTCCCCGCCACGCGGCCTCTGCCTCGCCGATGCCGGCCGAGACGACCTGGGGCGGCAGGCCACGGACCGGGCGCCCCCTGTTGTCCAGCAGGCCCGTCTGCCGCGCGAGAGACTCGCCCTCCTTGACGACCCGGACCACGTACCGGCTCCCCCGACGCAGCCCGCCGGCCGAGACCACGATGACCTCGCTCGTGTGCCCGTAGACCTCGGCGATCGCCTGACGCAGCCGTCGGGCGGCGATGCCCGTGTCCAGCTCCGCCTCGACGACTATCCGCCCCGAGATGATGTGGAGGCCGCCCGCGAACCGGAGCGTCGCGGAGACCTCGGCCTTGCGGCATGACGTCTTGTCGACCTTGAGCCTCGCGAGCTCGTCCTTCACCTGTGCCGTCAACGCCATGGCGTCATCCTGCCATCACCTACCGGTCGCCGGTGCGGGTCCCGACATCCCCGAAGGTTCCCTCGACCACGTCGCGCAATGCCGCGGCCAGGCGCAGCGGGTCGTGCCGCGGGCTCCCGTCGCTCACACCCACCTGACGGAGGAGCAGCCGTGCGCCGAGCTCGTCGGTCCGGGCGACGAGCGCCGCGACGTCCCCGACAGCCGACGGGTCCGCGACCACGGCGTCGATCCTCAGGTCCGGGGCCTGCCCGTGGATCACGTCGAGATGCTGCTCGACCGGCATCCCTGCCGTCTCGCCCGAGCCGGCGGACAGGTTGAGCACGACGATCCGACGCGCGGGCGTGCGGTGCAGCGCGTCCGAGAGCGCGGGCACCAGCAGGTGGGGCAGGACCGAGGTGAACCACGACCCCGGTCCGAGCACGACCCAGTCGGCCGCGTCGATCGCGGCGACCGCCTCGGGGCACGCCGGTGGTGCATCGGGAACGAGGCGAAGCCGCGTGATCCGCCCGGTCGTCACGGCGACCGTGCTCTGCCCGCGCACGACCCGGTGGCCGCCGTCCGCGTCGTCCACGTCGGCCTCGATCGCGAGCGGGACGGCAGCCATCGGGAGCACGCGGCCACGCGCCCCGAGCAGCTTGCCCACCCAGTCGAGGCCCTCGACGGTGTCACCCAGCAGCTCCCACAGCGCGACGATCAGCAGGTTGCCCACCGCATGCTGGTCGAGGTCCCCGGACGACGCGAAGCGGTGCTGCATCACGTCGCGCCACAGGCGGCCCCACTCGGAGTCGTCGCAGAGCGCGGACAGCGCCATGCGCAGGTCTCCGGGCGGCAGGACGCCGAGCTCGTCACGCAGGCGTCCCGACGACCCGCCGTCGTCGGCGACCGTGACGACAGCGGTGAGCTGGTCCGACATGAGCCGGAGAGCCGACAGCGTCGCCGACAGCCCGTGACCACCGCCGAGTGCGACGAATGCGGGATCCGGCTGGTGCCCGGCCCTCATTCCTTGCCGAGGTCGCGGGCGCCGACGGTCACCCGGTGACCCTGGTCCCGAAGCCGGGCCGCGATCGCCTCGCTGATGGCGACCGAACGGTGCTTCCCGCCCGTGCAGCCGACGGCGATCGTGACGTACCGCTTCTCCTCGTGCAGGTAGCCGTTGAGCACCGGCTCGAGCGCCGACACGTACCGGTCGACGAACTCGAGGGCGCCCGGCAGGCCCAGGACGTAGTCGCGCACCGCAGCGTCGCGCCCCGACAGATGGCGCAGCTCGCTGATCCAGTACGGGTTCGTCAGGAACCTGACGTCGACGACGTGGTCCGCGTCGAGCGGGATGCCGTACTTGAACCCGAACGAGACGATGTTGACCCGCAGCGGGTCGTCACCCGCGGCCGTGACGACCGCCCGGACCTGCCGGCCCAGCTCGTGGACGTTGAGCTCGGAGGTGTCGATGAGGATGTCGGCGCGCTTGCGGGTGTCGGCGAGCAGCGCGCGCTCGGCGGCGATCCCGTCGAGGACGCGCCCGTCGCCCTGCAGCGGGTGGGGACGGCGGACGGTCTCGAACCGGCGGACCAGGACCTCGTCCGACGCGTCGAGGAACAGGATCCGGTAGTCGATCCCCGACTCGCGCAGGCCGGACAGCACCTGTGCGAGGTCGGAGAAGAACTCACGCGTGCGGACGTCGACGACGGCCGCGAGGCGCTGACCGTCGCCCGCGACACCGTGACGCATCATGCCGATGAGGTGCGTGAGCATCTGCGCCGGAAGGTTGTCGACCACGTACCAGTCGAGGTCCTCGAGCACCGCTGCGGCACGCGAGCGACCCGCGCCGGACATGCCCGTGATGATCAGGACGTGCGGCGCCGGAAGCCGGGGCGCCTCGGTCGCTGCCTCCAGGGCAGGGATGCCGGACGGGACAGTGATCGGCGAAACCTCGTCGCTCATGACCCCAGCATGCCAGTGTTCATGCCCGCTCCCTCCCTGGCGGCCGCCTCGTCGTCGGCTCCAGGCGTCGCGATGGCCGGCGCGGTGTCGGCACGCAGCGCGGCGACGACCGTCGCGGCCGTCCGCGCACCCATCCCCTGCACGGACGCGATCTCGTCGACCGACGCCAGCCGCAAGCGTTTGAGCGACCCGAAGTGCTTGAGCAGCGCAGCGGACCGCGCTGGCCCGAGCCCCGGGACCGCGTCGAGGGCCGAGACGGTCATGCCCTTGCTGCGCCGCTTGCGGTGCGCGCTGATCGCGAACCGGTGGGCCTCGTCCCGCAGCCGCTGCAGCAGGTACAGCCCCTCCGAGCTCCGCTCGAGGATCACCGGGTAGTCCTCCCCCGGCAACCAGACCTCCTCGAGCCGTTTCGCGAGCCCGCACAGGGCGACATCGTCGATGCCGAGCTCCGCGAGTGCCGCGGCCGCTGCGGCGACCTGAGGCTGGCCGCCGTCCACCACGACAAGGTTCGGCGGGTAGGCGAACCTCGTCGGGCGACCCGTGCTCGGGTCGACGGGACCCGAGCGCAACGGGGCGTCGTCGTCCGCACCCCCCTCGTCCAGCTCGAGCTCGACGTCCCCCGAGGCCGCCCGCTCCGCGAGGTACCGCCGGAACCTGCGTGTGATGACCTCGCGCATCGCTTCGGTGTCGTCGCGGGCGCCCTCCCCCTCGGCGCCGCGGATGCTGAAGTGTCGGTACTCGCTCTTGCGGGCGAGGCCGTCCTCGAACACGACCATGGACGCCGACTGGAACGTGCCCTGGTTGTGCGAGATGTCGTAGCACTCGATCCGCAGCGGGGCGCTCGGCAGGTCGAGAGCCTCCTGGATCTCGCGGAGGGCCTGGCTCCTCGTTGTGAGGTCACCCGCCCGGCGGGTGCGATGCAGCGCGAGGGCATGCTCGGCGTTGCGCCGAACCGTCTCGGCGAGCTCACGCTTGTCGCCGCGCTGCGGCACCCGGATGTCGACGCGAGCCCCACGCAGCCCGGTCAGCCAGGCCTGCACCTGGTCGACCTCCGTCGGCAGCACGGGGACAAGGACCTCACGCGGGACTGCCCGAGCGTCGCCGGTCACGCCGCGCTGCGTGCTGTCGGCGGACTGCTCGGCGCCGTAGACCTGCTCGAGCAGGCGCTCGACCAGGTCAGCGTCGGTGGCGTCCTCGACCTTCTCGACGACCCAGCCGCGTTGACCCCTGATCCGGCCGTCCCGGACATGGAACACCTGCACCGCAGCCTCGAGCTCGTCGCCGACCAGCCCGAAGATGTCGGCGTCTGTTCCGTCCGCAAGAACGACCGCGTTGCGTTCCATCGCGCGTTCGAGCGCTGCGATGTCGTCGCGCAGCCGGCCGGCCTGCTCGAAGTCCAGCTCGGCGGCTGCGTCCCGCATGCGCTGGGTCAACCGGCGCGTGAACTTCGCGGCGTCCCCCGCCATGAAGTCGCAGAAGTCCTCGGCGAGCGCGTGATGGTCGTCCGGGGAGATGCGCCCGACGCACGGGGCCGAGCACTTGTCGATGTACCCGAGCAGGCACGGCCGGCCCTGCTGGTTCGCCCGCTTGAACACCCCTGCCGAGCAGGTCCGCACCGGGAAGACCCGGAGCAGGAGGTCGACGGTCTCGCGGATCGCCCACGCATGCGCGTACGGGCCGAAGTACCGGGTGCCCGGACGCTTGGCGCCGCGCATGACCTGCACGCGCGGGAACTCGTCGGCGAGCGTGACCGCGAGGTAGGGGTACGACTTGTCGTCGCGGTACTTGATGTTGAACCGCGGGTCGAACTCCTTGATCCACGAGTACTCGAGAGCAAGGGCCTCGACCTCGGTGCTGACGACCGTCCACTGGACCGAGGCCGCCGTCGTGACCATCGTCTGCGTCCGAGGGTGCAGGTTCGCGACGTCCTGGAAGTAGTTCGCGAGGCGCGAGCGCAGGCTCTTCGCCTTGCCGACGTAGATGACGCGACCGTGCTCGTCCCGGAAGCGGTAGACGCCCGGAGAGTCGGGGATCTCACCGGGTGCGGGGCGGTAGGTGGCGGGATCGGCCATGGGTACGAGGGTAGTTCGCGCCACCGACGCCCCACGCACCGTGAGCTACGGCAGGCTCGGTTAGCGTGACGGCATGGGCACCCTGCACGCATACCGCGCCGACGTCGTGTGGACCGGCGCCGGTGCTGTCGGCACGGCGGGATACGCCGCCTACAGCCGCGACCATGAGGTGCGCATCGCCGGCAAGCCTGCGCTGCCCGGCTCGTCGGACCCCGCCTTCCGCGGTGACCCGGCCCGGTTCACCCCCGAGGAGCTGCTCGTCGCAGCGCTCGCGCAGTGCCACATGCTCTGGTTCCTGCACCTCGCCGCCGCAGCCGGCGTCGTCGTGCTGGCGTACACCGACCATGCCCGCGGGACCATGCTGGTCGAGGGAGCAGGGCACGGGCAGTTCACCGAGGTCGTCCTGCAACCCTTCGTCACGCTCGCCCTGGGTGCACGTACGCCCGGCGGCGACCCGGTCGACGACGCGCACCTCGAGGCTCTGCACCTCCGCGCGCACGAGAGCTGCTTCGTCGCGCGCTCCGTGAACTTCCCGGTGCGCTGCGAGCCTGCTGCACACACCACCGACGCGTCGCCTGCTGTCACCGCCGCCGACGGCTGAGCCGTCCCGGACCCCGGGCCCCCGGGCCCCCCGGGCAGACGCAGCCGACGCGATCACGCCCCGACGGCGACCCGCTCCGGCTCGAGGACCTCGGCGAGGAACCGGCCCGTGTGACTTGCCGCAACCGTCGAGACATGCTCGGGAGTTCCCTCCGCGATGACGCGACCGCCGCCGTTGCCGCCCTCCGGACCCATGTCGATCACCCAGTCGGCGTTCTTGATCACATCGAGGTTGTGCTCGATGACGACCACG
This sequence comes from Cellulomonas sp., assembly GCF_036279715.1. Lineage (GTDB taxonomy): Bacteria > Actinomycetota > Actinomycetes > Actinomycetales > Cellulomonadaceae > Cellulomonas_A. The sequence goes on from NZ_DASUIR010000042.1 coordinate 15,238, forward strand.
CTGTTGCCCTTGTCGACGAGCGACTGCAGGACTCCGAGCAGCTTGCGGATGTCCTCGAAGTGGAGGCCCGTGGTCGGCTCGTCGAGCACGTAGATCGTGCGACCGGACGAGCGCTTCTGCAGCTCCGCAGCGAGCTTGACCCGCTGGGCCTCACCGCCGGAGAGCGTCGGTGCCGGTTGCCCGAGGCGCACGTACCCGAGCCCGACATCGACGAGCGTGCGCAGGTGGCGAGCGATCCCGGGAACGGCCGCGAAGAACTCGGCCGCCTCCTCGATCGGCATGGCCAGCACGTCCGCGACTGTCTTGCCCTTGAAATGCACCTCGAGGGTCTCGCGGTTGTAGCGGTCGCCGTGGCACACCTCGCACGGGACGTACACGTCCGGCAGGAAGTTCATCTCGATCTTCAGCGTGCCGTCACCCGAGCACGCCTCGCAACGCCCGCCCTTGACGTTGAACGAGAAGCGGCCCGGCGCGTAGCCGCGGACCTTGGCCTCCGTCGTCTCGGCGAACAGTCGGCGCACGTGATCCCAGACCCCGGTGTACGTCGCGGGGTTCGATCGCGGCGTACGCCCGATCGGTCCCTGGTCGACGTGGACGACCTTGTCGAGAGTGTCGAGCCCGGTCACGCGCGTGTGCCGACCGGGCACCTGCCGTGCCCCGTTGAGCTGGTTGGCCAGCACGGTGTACAGGATGGAGTTGACCAGGGTGGACTTGCCCGAGCCCGACACCCCGGTCACCGCGATCAGCGTGCCGAGCGGGAACGACACGTCGATGCCGGTCAGGTTGTGCTCGCGCGCCCCGAAGACCGTGAGCATGCGCTCGGGGTCGATCGGGCGACGGCCGTCCGGCATGGGGATCGAGCGACGGCCCGACAGGTACGCACCCGTGAGCGAGTCCTTCGAGGCGAGCAGCCCGGGAAGGTCCCCCGAGTGCACGACCCGTCCGCCGTGCTCACCCGCGCCGGGACCGATGTCGACGATCCAGTCGGCCGCGCGGATCGTGTCCTCGTCGTGCTCGACGACGATGAGCGTGTTGCCCAGGTCGCGCAGCCGGGTCAGGGTGTCGATGAGCCGACGGTTGTCACGCTGGTGCAGACCGATGCTCGGCTCGTCGAGCACGTAGAGCACACCGGTCAGCCCCGACCCGATCTGGGTCGCGAGCCGGATGCGCTGCGCCTCACCGCCGGACAGGGTCGCCGCGGGGCGCATCAGCGAGAGGTAGTCGAGGCCGACGTCGAGCAGGAACCCCAGCCGCGCCTGGATCTCCTTGAGGACCTGCAGGGCGATCGCTGCCTCGCGCTCACCGAGCTCGAGGGTGTCGAGGAAGTCGCGTGCGTCGCGGATCGGCAACGCACAGACCTCGGCGATCGAACGACCGCCGATCTTGACGGCGAGCACCTCGGGCTTGAGCCGCGTGCCCTCGCACACAGGGCACGGGACCTCGCGCATGAAGGCCTCGTACTTCTCCTTGCTCCACTCCGACTCAGTCTCGCCGTGCCGACGCTCGAGGAACGTCACGACGCCCTCGAACCCCGTCGAGTACTGGCGCTCGCGACCCCAGCGGTTCTTGTACTTGACGCGTACCTCATGGTTCTCGCCGTAGAGCACCGCATGCTTGGCGCGCTCGGGCAACGCTCGCCACGGCGTGTCCATCGAGAAGCCGAGGTCGCTCGCGAGCGCGCTCAGGACCCGCTGGAAGTACTCGCTCGAGATCTGTGCCCACGGCGCCACCGCGCCCTCGGCAAGCGACGCCTCCTCGTCCGGGATCACGAGGTCGGGGTCGATCTCGAGACGTGACCCGATGCCGGTGCACTCCGGGCACGCGCCGTAGGGCGCGTTGAACGAGAACGTCCGCGGCTCGATCTCCTCGAGCGTGAGCTCGTGGTCGTTCGGGCAGGCACGCGTCTCGGAGAAGCGCCGCTCGCGGGCCGGGTCGTCGATGTCCGCGTCGACGAGCTCGACGACGAGCAGGCCGCCGGCGAGGCCGAGCGCTGTCTCGACGGAGTCTGTGAGGCGGCGCTGGACGCCCTCGCGCGCGACGAGGCGGTCGACGACGACCTCGATGTCGTGCTTGAGCTTCTTCTCGAGCGTCGGCGGTGCGGTGAGCTGCACGACGCCGCCGTCGACCCGGGCGCGCGCGAAGCCCTTCGCCTGCAGCTCCTTGAACAGGTCGGAGTACTCGCCCTTGCGGCCGCGCACGACCGGTGCGAGCACCTGGTACTTGGTGCCCTCGGGCAGCTCGAGCAGCCGGTCGACGATCTGCTGCGGCGTCTGGGCCGTGACGCGCTCGCCGCACACCGGGCAGTGCTGCGTGCCCGCGCGAGCGAACAGCAGGCGCAGGTAGTCGTAGACCTCCGTGATGGTGCCGACCGTCGACCGGGGGTTGCGGTTCGTCGACTTCTGGTCGATCGACACGGCCGGGGACAAGCCCTCGATGAAGTCGACGTCGGGCTTGTCCATCTGACCCAGGAACTGGCGCGCGTACGCCGACAGCGACTCGACGTACCGGCGCTGACCCTCGGCGAAGATCGTGTCGAAGGCGAGCGAGGACTTGCCCGAGCCGGACAGCCCGGTGAAGACGATGAGCCGGTCCCGCGGGAGATCCAGGTCGACGTTGCGCAGGTTGTGCTCACGTGCACCCTGGATGACGAGTCGTTCGTTCACCCGGACAGTTTACGGTGCACGACCGACATCCGTACACCTGTTCGAACCAGACCCGTCGGGGTGTCGTCGTTCGGCGCAACCCTGATGATGGACGCGTGGCGAACGACGAGACCGTCCCGATCGGTGAGTACGCGGTGCTGGGCGACGGTCGGACCGCGGCGCTGGTGTCGCGACGCGGCTCCGTGGACTGGCTGTGCCTCCCCCGGTTCGACTCGGCCGCGTGCTTCGCCTCCCTACTGGGCACGGCCCACAACGGTCGCTGGCTTCTGACGGTGCCCGACGCGACCCACGTGGAGCGGACGTACCTCGACGACTCGTTCGTCCTGCGGACGGTCTACACCGCGCCCCGCGGCACAGCGTTCGTCGACGACGCCATGCCGCTCGCCGACGGGCGCGCCGACCTCGTGCGGCGCATCACCTGCACCGAGGGCACGGTTGCCGTCGAGCACGAGTGGGTCGTTCGGTTCGGGTACGGCGCGATCGTCCCGTGGCTGCACCGCGTCGTCGACCCCGCCGGTCACCACGCGATCCGCGCGATCGCTGGACCCGACTCGCTCGTCCTACGCGGCGACCGCCTGCCGCACGCCGTGGGTCATCGGCATCGCGACGAGTTCGAGCTGGACGCAGGCGAGAGCGTCGAGCTGGTGTGCACCTGGGTCAGGTCCTGGGACCCCATCCCGTCGCCGCTGCCCATCGAGGACCGGCTCGCGTCGACGGCGAAGGCGTGGAGCGCCTGGGCGAACGGCTGCCGCTACGAGGGGTCGTACCGCGACGCCGTCGTGCGGTCGTTGCTCGTGCTGAACATGCTCACCGACGCCGAGACGGGTGGGATCGTCGCCGCAGTCACGACGTCCCTGCCTGAGGACTTCGGGGGCGAACGGAACTGGGACTACCGCTACTGCTGGCTGCGCGACGCTGCACTGACCATCCAGGCGCTCCTCGAGCACGGGTTCCCGGACGAGTCGACGGCGTGGCGTGACTGGTTGCTGCGCGCCGTCGCGGGCGACCCCAAGGACCTGCAGATCATGTACGGCGTCGACGGCCGTCGCGACCTGCCCGAGCGCACGCTCGACCACCTGCCCGGGTATGCGCGGTCGCTCCCGGTGCGCCTCGGAAACGCGGCCGTCGGTCAGGTGCAGAACGACGTGCTCGGCGAGGTCATGTGCGCGCTGCACGCGGCGCGAGATGCCGGTCTTGCCGAGTCCGCCGACTCGTGGTCGCTGCAGCGGCACCTCGTCGACCAGCTCGTGCTCCAGTGGCGGGAGCCCGACCGTGGGATCTGGGAGGTGCGCGGTGCCCCCCGCCACTTCACGCACTCGAAGATCATGGCGTGGGCCGCGCTCGACCGCGCCGTCCGCGGGATCGAGGAGCACGGCCTGAGCGGACCTGCCGACCTGTGGCGCTCGGAGCGCGACGCCATCCGCACCGACGTCCTGACCCACGGCTGGGACCCGGAGCAGCGCACGTTCGTCCAGTCGTACGGTGCCAAGCACACCGACGCCGCTCTCCTCCAGCTCGTCCAGGTCGGCTTCCTGCCGCCCGACGACGACAGGGTCACGGGCACGATCGCGGCGATCCGGCGCGAGCTCGAGCTCGCACCCGGGCTGCTGCACCGCTACCTGCCCGAGCACACCGACGACGGGGTGGCCGGCTCCGAGCACCCCTTCCTCGCGTGCTCGTTCTGGCTCGCCGACGCGCTCAGCCGCCGCGACGAGCTCGAAGAGGCAACCGCGGTCCTCGACATCCTCACCGGCCTCACGAACGACGTCGGCCTGCTCGCGGAGCAGTACGATCCGCTCACCGGCCAGATGGCGGGCAACTTCCCTCAGGCGCTCAGCCATCTCGCGCTCGTCCGCGCGGTCCACAGCCACGACGAGGCGGTCGCCCGCAAGGGCGGTGCCCTCTGACCCACGCTCAGGAGGTCATGATGACGGACACCGACCACGTCTCCCCCGGCGGCCCGACCGTCGTGCGGGCGCTCGACGAGATCGTCATCCGCACCGTGTCCGTGGGTCCGATGGCCAACAACGCCTACCTGCTGACCTGCCGCCGCAGCGGCGCTCAGCTCCTCATCGATGCCGCGGACAACCCCGACCGGCTCCTCGCGCTCGTCCGGGAGGGATCCGGCTCGGCGCGGCTCGACCTGGTCGTCACGACGCACCGTCACCCCGACCACCTGCAGGCGCTGCGCTCGGTCGTCGCCGTGACCGGCGCCCACGTCGCCGCGGGAGCCGACGACGCGGATGCGATCGCCCGGGCCACGGAGACCTCGGTGGGCCGGCGCCTGCACGACGGCGACCCCGTCACAGCCGGTCACCTGACCCTGCAGGTCGTCGCGCTGCGCGGTCACACCCCGGGATCGATCGCGCTGGTGTACCGCGAGCCTGAGCACGCGAGCGCCCCCGGGGCGGTCCCCGGGCGGGCCCACCTGTTCACGGGCGACTCGCTGTTCCCGGGCGGCCCGGGCAGGACGACGAGCACCGCGACGTTCACGGCCCTCATGGACGATCTCGAGGCCCGCGTGTTCGCGCGGTTCGACGACCAGACGCTGGTCTACCCCGGTCACGGCGACCCGACGACCCTGGGCGCGGAGCGCCCGCACGTCCAGGAGTGGCGCGCCCGCGGCTGGTGACCGCCCTGCTCAGTCCCGCTGCACCGGGCCGAGCCAGGCGTTCGCGACCGTCGCGTGCGCCGACTCCCCGTCGGAGGGGTGGAAGATCCCCGCGAGCACGTCCCGGTAGAGCCGGCCGAGCTCGTTGCCGGCGAAGTACGACGATCCCCCACCGACGCGCAGCGCCTGGTCGACCACGTACCGCGCGTTCTCTGTCGCCCGGACCTTGAGCCCGACCAGTCGCGGGAACCACTGCGCGCCGTGGTCGGCGAGCTCGTCGACGTCCCGTGCGAGGCTCGTGACCTGCGGCAGCATCCCGTCCTGCGCGATGGCCGCCTCGGCGACCTTCCAGCGGATGTCCGGGTCCTGCGCGTACGACCTCCCGCCGTTCTTCATCGACGTCCGTCGGTGAGCGGCGCCGACAGCGAGCTCGAGCGCCCGCTGCCCGATCCCGGTGTACACAGCAGCGAGCAGGATCTCGAACGTCGCGAACAACGCGAAGATGAACGGGTCGGGGCTGGGGCCGACGGGCAGCCGCCGGTAGACGCGGTCGGCCCGCGCCGGGGCTCCGGCGAACCGCGTCGTGCAGCTCTGGGTCGCCCGCATGCCGAGCGTGTCCCAGTCGTCGCCGACCTCGATCCCGCCCGCGTCGCGGTCGACGACGGCGTGGACGAGCAGGGGTGAGGCCGGGTCGGAGTCGTCGCGCCCGAACAGCGCGATCCGCGTCCAGGCCGGCGAGAGGGACGTGAAGATCTTCGTGCCCGTGAACCGGTAGCCGCCGTCGGGCTCGGGCTCGGCGCGAGTGCGCGAGTCGAACATGACGAGGTCGTTGCCCGCCTCGGAGTTGCCGAACGCGTAGACCTCGCCTCGGGCCGCGTCGTCGAGGACGAAGGCGAGCGACCGGTCGCCGCGCGCGACGAGAGCCGCCGCGATGCCGGTGACGACGAGGTGCATGTTGACGGCGAGCGCGGTGGCCGGCGCGGCCGCAGCGAGCCGCACCTGCTGGCACGCGACACGCTCGAGGCTGAGACCGAGGCCGCCGAGCGACGATGGGACGAAGGCCTTGAGGTACCCGGCCGCGGCGAGGTCGGCAAGGTCTTCGTGCGGGAAGGCGTTGTCGCGGTCGTAGCCCGCAGCTCGACCGGCGATCCGGGCCAGCAGCTCGTCGCTCAGGACGTCAGGAGTCGTCGTCATGGCTGCACTCTCTCACCGGGGCGCGCGACCGGCCCAGGCGATCCGGCAAGATGACGTCATGTCGATCTTCGCCGTCGAGTACACCTACCACGACCTTCCCGAGCTCAGGTCGCAGACGCAAGCGCGTCACCGCGCCTACCTCGGGTCGCTGGCGGAGGACGGGCGCCTGCTCGGTTCGGGTCCGTACACCGATGGGTCGCCCGGCGCGCTGCTGGTGTTCCGCGTCGACGGGCGTCCAGCGCTCGACGCACTGCTCGCGGCTGACCCGTACGCTCTCGTCGGTCTCATCGCCGGGACCAGGGTCCGGACGTGGGACCTCATCCTCGGCGGGTGGGCCAACGGGGCCTGACCCCGATCGATGCCACCGGCGTCGTACGTCTCAGCGCGACCCCGGGAGCGCGACCGGCTCGATGCGCTCTTCCACCGCGGTCCCCTCGACCGACCGAACGACATAGGCGCCCTTGCCGGCGCGTTCCGAGACTGCTCCGACGAGCTCCGTCCCGCGGTACACCAGCCCGACGCCGTCGTCGGTGCAGTGCGTCGTGGGCAGCGTGCCGTCGCCCACAAGGCGGTGCACGAGCGGACGCCTCCCCGCCTCGGAGTCGTAGTGCACACCATTGCCGAACGGCAGCAGCCCGAGTCCGTTGGTCACGGCACGCAGCTCTGGGCCGAACGAGTCGGTCGTGCCGCCCACATACCAGCAGATCGAGCCCGCGCTGACCCCGGCCAGGACGACGCCGGCCTCCCAGACCCGCCGGAAGATCCCGTCGAGGCCGTGCACGCGCCACACGGCCAGCAGGTTCGCGACGGAGCCGCCCCCGACCCAGACGACGTCCTGGTCGAGCAGGAACCCCTCGATGTCCTCGACGTTCGGCATCGTGAACAGGCGCAGGTGCGCGAGGTCGAAGCCTGCGAGCCGAGCAGCCTCCTCGGTCTCGCCGCGAAAGGCTGCCTGGTCGCCACCGGCTGTGCCGACATGGCAGACCCGTGGTCGACCGGTGACTCCAGCAAGGTCGACCGCATGGCGGACGAGCGGCCCGAACTCGAGGGACGTGCGCACCCCCGGGACGTGCCCTCCGGAGGTGGCCAGGATCGTGGGCTCGGGAGTCGTCATGCGCTCGGCAGCGCGTCGTTCGCCTCACGACGGGCATCGCGCCGGGAGGCTGCCAGGCTCGCGAGGGTCGTCACACCGAGGATCCCGACGATCGCGCCCAACGACAACCAGATGGGGACTTCGGGCGCCCATGCAACCGGCTGGCCGCCGTTGATGAACGGCACCTCGTTCTCATGCATCGCGTGCAGGACCAGCTTCACGCCGATGAAGCCCAGCAGCACCCCGAGGCCGATGTTGAGGTACACCAGGCGGGTCAGCAGGCCCCCGATGAGGAAGTAGAGCTGGCGCAGCCCCATGAGCGCGAACAGGTTCGCCATGAGCACCAGGTACGGCTCACGGGTCAGCCCGAAGATCGCGGGGATCGAGTCGAACGCGAACAGCAGGTCGGTCGCGCCGAGTGCGACGAGCACGATGAGCATGGGGGTCACGAGCCGGCGTCCGCCCTCGACGACCGTCAGCCGCACGCCTCGGTAGTCGTCGGTCGCCGGCAACCGCTTCTGGACGATGCGCAGCAGCAGCGGCGGCGTGTAGTCCTCCTCGTCGGCCTCCCCCTCACGCGCGACCCTGACAGCGGTCCACACGAGGAACAGGCCGAACAGGTAGAACACCCAGCCGAAGTTGGCGATCACGGCGGCGCCGAGGCCGATGAAGATCCCCCGGAAGACGAGCGCCAGCATGATGCCTACCAGCAGAGCCGTCTGCTGGTACGCCCTCGGCACCGCGAACTTGGTCATGATCAGCAAGAAGATGAACAGGTTGTCGACCGAGAGCGAGTACTCGGTCAGCCAGCCCGCGTAGAACTCCCCCGCGTACTGGGCCCCCGAGGCGGTCCAGACGCCCAGGCCGAACAGCACTGCGAGCCCGACGTAGAGCGCGAGATGCCGCAACGACTCGCCGGTGCTGGGCACGTGCGGGCGGCGCCCGACGACGGCCACGTCGACGACGAGCAAGGCCCCGGCGAGTCCGAGGGAGACGATCCACACCAGAAGAGAGACGTGCACGGGGACCTTTCAGCTCACGAGGGTGGAGTCCGCGGAAGCGACGCGCGCGGCATCGCCCCGGGTCTTGAGGAGGCTTGCCACCGTCGCTACTGCGAGGGTTCCGACGATGACCGCCAAGGACAACCAGATCGGGATCTCCGGTGCCCAGGCTACGTGACGGCCGCCGTTGACGAACGGCAGCTCGTTGGTGTGCAGCGCCTCGAGCACGAGCTTGACGCCGATGAAGCCGAGGATGACAGCCAGCCCCTGGGACAGGTAGACCAGGCGCGTCAGCAGCCCGCCGAGCAGGAAGTACAGCTGGCGCAGGCCGAGCAGGGCGAACGCATTCGTCGTGAAGACGATGTACGGCTCCTTCGTGAGCCCATAGATCGCCGGGATGGAGTCGAGTGCGAACAGGAGGTCGGTGCTGCCGATCGCGACCATGACGAGGAGCATCGGCGTGAGGTACCGGGTGCCGCTGATCCGCGTCGTCAAGCGGTCACCGTGGTACTCGTCGGTGGTCGGGACGACCCGCTTGAGCAGGCGGACCGCCAGCCCGTCGCTCCGCTGGGCGGACGCGGCGTCGTCATCCGCGTCGTGGTCCTGGCGGGCGAGCTTGATGCCCGTGACGACCAGGAACGCGCCGAAGAGGTAGAAGACCCACGAGAACTGCGTGATGACGGCGGCCCCGAGCAGGATGAACACCGTGCGAAGGACCAAGGCGATCGCGACCCCGACGAGGAGGACCTTCTGCTGGTAGGCGCGCGGCACCGCGAACCCGGTCATGATGATGAGGAACACGAAGAGGTTGTCGACCGAGAGGCTCTTCTCGGTCACGTAGCCCGCGAAGTACTCCGAGCCGTGGTCCCAGCCCCAGGCAACGCCGAGGCCGACGCCGAAGACGAGCGCGAAAGCGACGTAGAAGATCGACCACCGGGCAGACTCACGGAAGGTCGGTTCGTGCGGGGTGCGCACGTGCGCGTAGAAGTCGAACACGATGATCGCGACGACGAGTGCGGCGGTGGTGCCCCATACCCACAGGGGGACAGACATGGTTACCTCCGGTACGGAACTGGGTACCGGAGGTCTCTCCCACTCGTCGCTCACGCGATCGAGCCGGCGCTACCGGGCCGACCGCTGAGTCGACCGTGATGACGAGAACGCCGTGGCGGGATACTCCCCTCCAACGCGCCCCAGCATACGGCACGGCCCCGACGCTGCCCCGTCGGACTCCTAGGCCGTGGCGGCCTGCATGCCGCGCAGCTCCCGCTTGAGCCCCGAGATCTCGTCGCGCAGCCGCGCTGCGACCTCGAACTGCAGCTCGGCAGCCGCCGCATGCATCTGGTCCGTGAGCTCCTGGATGAGCCCCGCGAGGTCGCCGGCCGCCGCGCCGGCGAGCCGGCTCCGCTCGGTCGGCTTCGCGCCCGACCCGGGCACGGGCGCCTTGCCGCGACCCGCCTGCCGGTACCCGCCCGCGAGCAGCTCCTGGGTGTCGACGTCCTCGCGCGCGAGCATGTCGGTGATGTCCCCGATCCGCTTGCGCAGCGGAGTCGGGTCGATACCGTTCGCGGTGTTGTAGGCCACCTGCTTCTCACGGCGACGGTTCGTCTCGTCGATCGCCTGCGCCATGGCCGGGGTGATCTGGTCGGCGTACATGTGCACCTGGCCCGACACGTTGCGCGCCGCACGGCCGATCGTCTGGATCAGCGATGTCGCCGACCGCAGGAAGCCCTGCTTGTCGGCGTCGAGGATGCTCACGAGCGACACCTCCGGCAGGTCGAGCCCCTCGCGCAGCAGGTTGATGCCGACGAGCACGTCGTACTCGCCCAGCCGTAGCTCGCGCAGCAGCTCGACGCGGCGGAGCGTGTCGACCTCGGAGTGCAGGTACCGGACGCGCACGCCCTTCTCGAGCAGGTAGTCGGTGAGGTCCTCCGACATCTTCTTGGTCAGC